>NZ_JAMAVT010000003.1:0-494684 GCF_023713665.1 Paenibacillus sp. MER 180
ACCGCTGTACGACATGTAATTTTACTTCTAATGATACTGGACTTCTTTTAGACATTAGAAAAACTCCCATCATTGTAGCAGTAGAAGTTTTGTTTTTCCTACTGTCTACTATGATGGGAGCATATCAGAAACACCGTTTATGCCTTTTCTTCTTAAAGAACGGAGATGAGCGAGCATGGGAAAGAATTATAACTATGTTATTTTAGTTTATGATATCGGAGAAAAGCGTGTAGGACGCGTGTTTAAAATATGCAAAAAATATCTGGTACATTTTCAGAAATCAGTGTTTCGTGGAGCAATTACACCTGCGAATTTATTGAAATTGCGAGGTGAATTGAAGAAGGCAATTGATAAAGAATCTGATTTTGTAGCGATATTCAAAATGACTGGTGACTATGTGTTTGATGAAGAGATTATTGGGGTTAGATTGAACAACTCTGAGTCTTTACTACTCTAATTTTCCCAACCTCTTTCATACATAAAATTGTTCTATCCTTTGTGCAGCAAGGGAATAGGGCGATTATTGACACGTTGAAAGAATTACCCACTCCCGGTTGGGAAACAAATAGCGAAAACCGCGTGGCTGTAGTAAAATTGACTTATTCAAAGATTAGAAAACCCTGATTTGACTAGGGTTTGACAGTAACATGAGATGTATTGAAATTGGTACGGACGTTTGTAGTACATACTCGCCATGTTGTTTGACAGTAACATGAGATGTATTGAAATTATGGTCACCTATGATCATACGATCGAGCAGAATCTGTTTGACAGTAACATGAGATGTATTGAAATAGTGCAGACTTGGACGTATTCGTCACACCGCCGCGCGTTTGACAGTAACATGAGATGTATTGAAATCTAGTTACCCGCTCCCCGCTAGTTGTCTTGTTACCCCGTTTGACAGTAACATGAGATGTATTGAAATACGAGCTTACCAGCAACTTGTGACAGGCGGTTGATTGTTTGACAGTAACATGAGATGTATTGAAATTTCCAGCACGTTCATATTGTTTTGAGAAAACCATATGTTTGACAGTAACATGAGATGTATTGAAATTTAATCAGGCTCACAGATTCGCGCACGATCGTTACCGTTTGACAGTAACATGAGATGTATTGAAATTCTCTCTGTGAGTCCATCTTGGCTGCAAGCTGCCTTGTTTGACAGTAACATGAGATGTATTGAAATGCGCCAACATTCGCCTTCTCCCGAATCACAATACCGGTTTGACAGTAACATGAGATGTATTGAAATATCTTCGTATATCTCACCGTTTCCGCCGTCTCGTCGTTTGACAGTAACATGAGATGTATTGAAATTATCGAGACTTTGCGGAATCCTCGCGAAGCCGCTTAGTTTGACAGTAACATGAGATGTATTGAAATTGCCGTACAAATGTATATTCACAGCCGAGTGTCGCCAGTTTGACAGTAACATGAGATGTATTGAAATTCGAAATACGCACCGCTGCATGAGGTAATTAACGTAAGTTTGACAGTAACATGAGATGTATTGAAATAGTTTCTATAAACAACTGTCAGGGAGAGAGTACCAACGTTTGACAGTAACATGAGATGTATTGAAATAGACGATAAGAAAGTCGACAAAGAACAACTTGAAAAGTTTGACAGTAACATGAGATGTATTGAAATCAGCAGTTGCGTAGCAATCGCGTAAAGCCGACACAGTTTGACAGTAACATGAGATGTATTGAAATACTGTATTGTACTGGACAGGTAATAGCGTTAATTATGTTTGACAGTAACATGAGATGTATTGAAATCGGACAGGTGCGTAAGCTGTTCCCCCAACTGTCTGGGTTTGACAGTAACATGAGATGTATTGAAATCGGCTTGTCTCGCGCGATCGTATCCGACTCGTAATGGTTTGACAGTAACATGAGATGTATTGAAATAGGAAGATGTCTTTAATACCTTCAAAAATGATTACCGTTTGACAGTAACATGAGATGTATTGAAATATGAGGCTCGATACAAGCCCACACGCTGCCGTCAGGCGTTTGACAGTAACATGAGATGTATTGAAATTCGAATGTAAGTTCAGCTGGATTCAAAGTGAGATAAGTTTGACAGTAACATGAGATGTATTGAAATTACCAAATTACGATATAAACCTTATTCATGACTGCTGTTTGACAATAACATGAGATGTATTGAAATGGAGATAGACGCTGGAATGAAACGCTAATGCAAAAGGTATGACAATAACATGAGATGTATTGAAATAATTCATACTGGTCGTCGGTCATCTCTTCAAGCATGTTTGACAATAACATGAGATGTATTGAAATGTATTATATAGCGACAGGGCGCAGAACGGCTCCGTTGGTTTGACAGTAACATGAGGTGTATTGAAATGGATCAAAGCTTTTTGGATTTTCCATGTCTGCTAGTTTCTAACGTACCTATGAGAATTGAAACTTACGATGGCTAAATGGGGATAGCTAATATGGCGCAATTAGGAGTGGTTCGACTTGTAGAAAGAGTTAGAAACAGGTATCTGTCATTTCTCAATGCTTCAGCCAATAAACTCGAAATAAGCACAGAAAAATTAATAAAAGCATATAATCTAGTATAAAAGCCGTCTAAAAACAAAGGAGCGAGATAATTCTTGCGCCTTTTAATGTTATTACTCTGTAATATCTTTAAATTTACATGAGCTACACAACATGGTAAAATATAGGTATTAAATTGAATAGAAGGAGGGATGATATTGGACGCAACGATCATTACAACAATCGGTGAACTAATCCAAGATTCAAGGCGCTCATTAAATATGACAATTACTCAATTGTCAGAACTATCAGGTGTCCCTAGAGGGACGATATCAAGAATCGAGAACGGCGAAGTAAAGCGTCCAGAGTTTTCGAGTGTACGTCCATTGGCAATGACTTTGAATATTCCCTTTGAAACATTGGTTGATTATTATGTAGAGGTTGAGAAAAGATCAGAATCCTTGTTACACATTCTGCAATCAACGATTCAGCAAGAATGTTCTATTGAACTGATACGAAAAGTTGCGACCAAATATCTTGAATCTCCGAATCAAGACTGCTTAGATTTAACAGAAAAGCTGTATCAACACATCGATTCCATAGTAGATCCCTCCATTAAATTATCACTGTATAACCTCATCATCGACTACTCACGCTCACATGGAATTATGCCCTATATTGCAAAAGGACTATACCAACGATATCTTATAGAACGAAACGATTTCAGCAAATTGAAGGAAACCTACTACATTGGGAAATATATTCTTCACTACATCGAATTCTTATCGGAACAAGATCGCATTGAGTTATACTACAAGTTAGGAATTCATGCTTTTAATCTAGGAAATTATATTGAAAGCATTGACCATTGCAGGAGAGTATTAGTAGAAGATACTAGTCAAAGTCAACATAAAATATATGCACTTGGAATACTTAGAGACGCACACTTTATTTTAGAGCAATACAAAGAGTCTGAAATGTATTCTGTACAATATAAGCAATTCAATTACCTTAATTACCCGCACACAAAAGAACATGTCATCCTAATGGATGCCCTATTTGCCGCGAAGAAGGGCGATACTGAGAAAGCAATTGGGCTGCTTTTATCCTTTCTTGAGACTTGTAGCGATATACATACAGTTTCTGCATACAAGCAACTGCTTGAATTGTACCTACAACAGAAAAACCTTGTAGGAATGAAGGACACATTGGACAAATGTAAAGAGATTAAACCAGTCACTGATACTAATAATCCTTTGATATGTTCAATGTACGGCGACTTACTGAGAATCAAAGGGGAGTGCTATTTAACATTAGGTGAATATACGCAATGCATAGAATTAATGTTGGAAAGTGCCTCATGGTACTCCAAAGTAAACGATACCAAGAAAGAGAAAGAATGTCTTAACGTAATTATGCGAATCAATTTAGAGCATAATGTTTCTCCGCAGGATACATTTAATAAGTTAAGCAAATATTTCGCTCATAGCGTTAAAGAAATGGAGGGTTAAGTATGAAAAACTTAATCAAAAGCCTGTATTTCAAGTCTCTTCTTTACACAGTTACCTTTGTGACAACAGTAGCGGAACTCTCTGGCGGGTCAGGAAGCATATATCCGTGGTAATGTTGGGAGCATATTTTGATGCTCTTTTTCATTTTTCGACAAAGTGAAACAGTGGTATTTTCTCACATTTCTTACTGGAACGTGCATTATACTCAGGGGAGAGATAGTGTACGTGAGGTGAGCGGTTATAGATTCATTGGAGCATAAAATAAATGAGCTAAGAAAGAAGCTTACAGAGACTGTTCAGATTAAAGGTGGATTTGCAGACGAAGAAGTGATACGAATCAGTCAACAACTTGATACATACATTGTTCAAATGCAATCACGTCAGGAAAAAAGAAAGAATCAATAATTTAGTAACCCCGATAATTTGCTCAACATATTGGGGTTATTTTAATTGAAATGGCAATAACAGATTCATATAGAGGAGGCTTGATGCGATGGTTTTATTTTTTCTTTCTTGTTCCTCTGCTGCTATTGCATTTATTCTCTGACAAAGGATCATCGACAATACGAATGCTGGCAATTTGGTTCGTTCGATAGAGAATTTGAACGGGACCTGCACACTTAAAACATTTCCACAGTGTAATCCAACCTCTCCCTTGTCTGACGACTACCTCTTGTACAAAGGAAGGAAACCCTTTATTTTGGCCCTTAATACGTACGAACACATATTTACCGACAAACTTTTTTAGACTGACTATTGACATGACTGCACTCCCTTATCATAGGCATATTTTTTTATATTCTGTTCACTCCTTCGTTGTGTGGGTTGTAGCCCTATAATCAGCAGGATTGCCTGCGAAAAACATCATTCATGATCCTTCCAGGTCACGGGCTCGATGGACATATCGGAAAAAACGCCAAGCTAGGCGCGTTGCAAGGCTTAGTGATATTTTGGGTGCAGCATAAAGGAGTTATTGATATTGGATGGGGGCAAAATGGAAAGAGCCCATGTCTTAACAAGGGCTCGGGATGCTTCTATTAGATTACGTGTATGTTTGGGGAGTACATTGAAGATGGGTAAGACAAGGTACTGTAGGATACAACATGTTCTTGATGAACTATTTTAGCGTGGAGCTAATGTATAGGTTTCACCCAGAGCTGTAATGTTGCTGAGCGTATCTTTCCAGCCTGATTTTTCTACAAGAGTTTTAACGCCTTTTGCGATCTCCTCATAGAACTGCTCTTGTTTTTTGTTGTATTTGGGATTGTCGTGAGGATTCGGAGTTATTTTGTACGTATGTTGACCTGGGTTGAATGTAATCCCTCGATTTTTTCCGAAAGATTCTTCGATATATTTATATGTTTCTTTGTTGATCGTGATTGAGCCACTTACCCCTTTAGCATCTACATTAGTGCCGGAGAAAGGAAACACGATTAAAGCAATGGCCAAAAACAGGGACAATGATACGGCAAGAAATCCTTTTTTCATGTAAACACTCCTTCTTTCGAACTGAGAGGTGGCCACCTCCTTATTTTATATATTCCATTTTGCGTGATTAATACCTTAAATTTACTTTTTGTGTTATGCGAATGACGTGTTGGTGCTCCCCTATAAAAAATAAAGCCTCGGATTGCCCGAGGCTTGTTTGTTACTTCAGTGGCTCAGTTTTGAACTTGGAACGCATCTCATCATAATTTTTCTTCATACTCTCACTTTTGCTATCAGGACTAAAGTCGAATCCTATTTTCCCATCCATCGTTAACACGATCATTTCTTTATCTTTCCCGTCTACAGTTCCTGACAGCAATACGATAGTGGCTTTCTCTCCATCCTTTTCATAATCCGTTGATTCAATAACTTTCGGGTTTTTGTACATCTTCTTTTCAGGAATTTCTAGGCCTATCCCCATAGCGAACAGCGGCATAGCTTCTGGATGTACCTTCTCTTCAACGAACTTTTCCTTAGCTTCTTTGTCAGTGCCGTTTAGGTATGTATTGATGTAATCGAGTGCTAATGCTTCATCTTTGGACGCTTGTCCACCTCCGCAGCCTACCAATACTAATACGCAGATTAAGAATATTGCACTAATTTTCTTCAAATAAATAACCTCCTTTTTCCTACATTATATGATTAATTGTTCATATACGCACGAAAAACATCATACTAAGTATCACCATGACGAGCACAGAGCTATTGTGGTCTACAAATGCACCAATAAATACGATCGTATGGTAAAAGACATTTGGGTAGAATGATTGTAGGGGGGATGTCAATATCACTAACATTTAGGTCTTGCTTACGGCGAGGCCTTTTTGATTGAGAGGAGGCGAAGGATGTGAACAACGAATAAGGGAGTTTGCGAGGGAAGAACTAGCTGCCCTTCAATCGGGGCAGCTAGAGGAATAGTCATTGAAATCGATTAAGCAGAGTTGGAAAGAACTGTTGCGGAGGCTTTGAAAAGCATAGAAGAAAAATCCTAGTCTGAATCGATAAGTTCGAGGCGCTCAAGAATTTTAATTGTCGTCAGAGCTGATAAGCGAACAGTCAATTCAACATTACCTGTTAAGACAGAATCATCTTCCAGGGCTTCTTTATTTTTGGCGAAAACCTCTTCGGTAACTTCGTTAACTAGTTTAAGAATTATAGACTTATCCATAAAAATAACCTCCATTCCGTCGATAGTTCTACATACTTCGACAAGTAAGGAGGTTTTTCCTACGTCTCTCAGAATTATTTTATGGAATACTCATTTACTTCGAACGTTAGTATTTTATCGAAAATTACATAGTCTTTGCGGTTGCTGAACGGGCCCTTGTTATTGTTATGCTTGTTTATGGCATAGGATGCTGTGCCTGAACCGGCTTGTTTATTTTCATACCAGTTGATAAAGGCGTTCACTTCTCCCAAGCTCAGGTCAAATTCCTTTTCTAACCCCGTTGTCATGGCAACGACTAGAATTGCTCTTTCGCCTTGTTCGGGTTCCGGTTCTGGTTTAGGCTCGGGCTTTGGCTCTGGTTTAGGTTCCGGCGTTTTCGGATCGAACGGTTGTAATGTGCTGCCGTCAGGCAAATCCAGAGCAACGATAAATAAATATTCTTTCGTATTGTTCACGATTTCAACGGAGTGTTCTTTGGACACCAAAGTAGGGCTTTCGTACGTGATTCTCGAAGTGCTGTCATTATTGCCGTATAGTGAGAAATTGTCTGTTTTTACTCCATCAATATAAACATCGATGTCCTTTGAGCCAGTGCTGAAGTAGTAGGAAATGAATCGGAATTGTTCTCCGACGAAATTAAATTTCATCTTCGCGCCGCCCGTTTGCCATACGTTTTTGGTACAGCGCGACACCTCACAGACAGCCCATTGTCCCTCGTATGTTATGTTGAACTCGTCATACAGGAATCTTTTCCAACCGTTCTCGGGATTGCTGGATGCTTGCCCAATATTTGAAGCATATACACTTGAAGAAAATGATAATACAAGAAAGATGGATAATAAAACAGGCAGCAAGTATTTTTTCATAAGATCGATCTCCTCAAATGATTAATATATGGACATATTACTGGGTATTAATAGGGATTGTCTAAACATATGAATCCATTTATTGATAGAAATAGAAATAATTTATAAAAAATATATATTGGGTGGTGGAAAGAGAACGTTTGTCGGAGCATTAAAAATAACTAAGAGGAGTTTAGCGTCGGAGAATGGAAGCGCGATTAATGCAATGGCCAAAAACAGAGACAATGATACGGCGAGAAACCCTTTTTTCTTAGTAGCAAATAAACAAGAGCCGTTGAGGAAAGAATCCCACGGCTCTTTTGCAAGAAGTAAATTTAAATTGTTTTTTTGAACTCGAACTTGTATTTCGAATTAGGATCGAAATCGTTCGGCCCAACTGGCATTACGCGATAAAAAGCTTTTTCTCGCGGCTTAACGGTTCCACTATGAAACTCTTGTAAGCCCGGGCCGTTTTGGTTTATATATTGAATCGAGATAATATTGTTATCATAATCCGTTCGAACGTATTGGAGTTGCAAATTCAAACCAAATGGGGGAGTCAACAATACATAGTAATTTTGTTCCCATTGTCCGTAGGAATTATCATAGACATACCAATCTTCGTCAGTCAAGCTTTCGAGAGGTACCCAAGACTGGTAATAAGAACCGTCTGACATGTCGTTAGCTGTTCTCATTGTATCTCCCCAACCATGGAGTGCAAACGACGAACTTGATCCAAAGACCATTAAACAAGCGACCAGCGCGATTGATGCTGATAGTTTCTTTAATCTCTGCATATTTCATGCCTCCCATTATTTCAGAATCTGAATGTAGATCCTAGTAGCGTGTATGAAATACCAAGATGTAAAAGAACTCAGTTTCTGGCTGGCCAACCATGATTAATCTTAACATACATTTTTGTCCGAGTATATAGTATTTATGGATATTATTGGATTATTTTTTTGTGTTGAAATATAGTTGGTTATTCCGGATATTGGTTCCATTTGACAGTTTTGATATAATGATGATACAGATCTTTACAGCAGCTGGAGGTGGATGTAGTGGGATGGGTATATTGGCCGGAGCTATTATTGTTTGTTGCTGGCGTGATATTAGTTCTATTTGGAATTTATTATTGCATTCGCAAATTGATAAGTATTCCTCGTAGAGTTAAACGATTAGAGGATGTTGTTTATAGAAGTGAGAAGCAAAAGTAACCTGTCATTGTGGCAGGCTACTTTTTTTGAACGATTCACTACATTCATTTTAGCAGGGATCTCCTTGTTAAAGATCGAAATATGTTCAAGGATTGGGGTTGGGTATTTTCACATTCACAACATGCATCATCCCTTATGGTGCTTTTTATAGTTCAATGAACAAAGCATATATGTCAGATTGACAAGGAGAGGTACTGAATGCCAGTAAATGTAATCATAGGTGACTTATTAAATGCGGAGGAACCGATTATTGGACATCAAGTGAACTGCCAAGGGGTAATGGGTTCAGGCATAGCGAAGGCACTGCGGGACAAATACAGTACGTTGTATCCAAGCTATAAGCAGTATTGTTCCCAGCATAACAGTCCAGATGAACTGCTGGGCAAGTGTCATATCGTCCAGGAAGGTTCTCGATATATAGCGAATCTGTTCGGTCAAGTAGACTATGGCAGACAAAAGAGTAGAATATATACGAACTATGAGGCGCTTCGAACCTCCCTGACTACGTTACGAGAATATGCTGTGCAGAACCAATTATCTGTTGCTCTGCCTTATGGTATCGGTTGTGGCTTGGCTAATGGAGATTGGGATGTTGTAAGTGAGATTATTGAACATGTATTCGGTGATTATGATGTTATTCTGTACAAGCTATAACTGTATCGTTTCGATATTTCAATCAATACATCTTCCCACTACATTTCGATGTCAGTACTGATCTCGGAGCTGATTGCCAGGTACTGAGGAGATTGTGGCTCGATCAACTCAGGCAGGTGAATGAGGAAGACTACTTCTATCTTATATTTGCCTCTCGGTACCGGCTTGTCTTCGTTATTTTGAAAAGACCATCGTTCCTCATAGCTCATCTTCTCATCCTTGTTCAAGGTTCGTTCGACTACTTCTGCGGTAAAAAGTTTATTCAACGACCAACGGTACACTTCTTTGCCAACTTCATTCTTTACGATAAAGTCGTACGGTTTCGAGCCATAGGAAATGACCAGATCTTCTCCTGCCACATTGTGTATTCCGAATTGCAGTGTTATGTAGTCCTTATGCTGCTCTGTTGAGAGAAACGTTGTAAGCATATGACTCGCCCCTTATCCATCTATATGATAAAAAAACAGAAACAACCTCATTCCTCATAGTGTGAAGTTGCTGCGAAAGATTCCACCCGAGAGTTACTATCCCCGAAGTCGGTTTCTCTTACAAATTCTCTACCCATCTCTATCCAAACCTAAGTGAGATGTGACAAAGCCGCTGCACCTGACCTCGGTACAACGGCAGGAAATAATATTCGACCTCTGCTGCTCCCCCTGTAAACGATTCTACCAATGTTATATCCAAAATGTCTCATAGAATAACATTACAATTAAGCTCGTAAGTACACCAACCACCATCCAACCCCATATGTTTGTGAACAGGCTGTTTTTATACTCGCCCATATACTTTTTGTTGTTCGTTAGAATCATGATAAAGATAAGAACCGGCACCATCAGCATGCCGCCTATTGCTTGTGTGAGTACGGCGATGAAGTTGAACGGCAAATCCGGGATCAAAATAAGCAGTGCAGCTAAAACGAGACTGCCGATATAGACGAGATAGAACTTCGGCGCTTCTTTTATCTTATTGTTTAAGCTATGTTTCCAATTGAATGCTTCTGCAAACGTCCATGAGGAGGATAGGGAGATCGTGATTGCTGCGAGGAAGCCTGCGTTGAATAGGCCGAATCCGAACAGGCTGCTTGCCCATGGGCCGAACAGATCGTGCAGAGCCATAATGATTGTCGACGGATTATCCTCATTCAAGATTTCAGCCTGACCGAATAATGAGGCTCCGATTAGAATACAGCAGATCGCTATGAACACTTGGCACACGCTGCCGATAATGGTGTCAATGCGGGCGAGACGCAGGTCTTTGGCGGTAATGCCTTTGTCAATTATGGCGCTGCCCTGAAAGAAGATCATCCACGGTGCGACAGCATTGCCGATCGTGGCGACAATATACCAGATAAGACTGCCCTGAAGTAATTCAGGAACATTCCAGCTGGCAAATGCGCGACCGATATCGGAAATGCTCGGACGAGTAATGAAGGTGACGACCACAAATACCAAGTTCAATGCGCCAACGCACAGTGCCAGACGTTCCTTCGTCCAATATCCTGTGAAGATCGCAACCGAAATGACCAGCAATAAGCTGAGCAGTGTACTCAGCCATAATGGAATGCCAAGCAGCACTAAGCCTGCGGTCATACCAATGAATTCGGTCATGAGCGTGAACAGATTCTCGAAAAATAGGGAGAATATGTGATAGAATCCCCAGCTCCGTCCGAAGTGCTCGAAAATAAGCTTCGTGAATCCTTTCTGCGTAACCGCACACATGCGA
Organism: Paenibacillus sp. MER 180; assembly: GCF_023713665.1. Classification (NCBI taxonomy): domain Bacteria; kingdom Bacillati; phylum Bacillota; class Bacilli; order Caryophanales; family Paenibacillaceae; genus Paenibacillus; species Paenibacillus sp. MER 180. Next base: position 11,128 of record NZ_JAMAVT010000003.1, read on the forward strand.
AGGGTCAGTTCCTGAACGGTAAAGGTGATCAACGCAAGGCAAGCCACTAAAGGAATAAACAGCCCAATTCCGAAATGAGCCCCTGTAATGACATACTCTAGCACTCCGCCAGCATCATTATCGCCGATCATTGTGAGAAGCCCTGGCCCCATTAAAGCCCAGAATAGTAAAGCGTGGCGTCTAAATCCTTTTTTCCGCTTCGAAATTAAATGTTGAAAGGTGGATAATCCCGTCTCAGCACTTCCTGCATTCTGCTCTTGCTCCTGCATGCCAAGCTCCTCCTCGTTGTGAGATGAGAATATCCTATGAGTCATGTTGCAAAAAGTGCATGGGCACCTAAAATTTTGTTGTGATTTTGCAACGAGCGCGGCTGGGAACAAGCAGAGTGTTGAGAAATTCTCAACATCAATTCAGTTGGACTAGCACATTTTGATCAACAGGAGAAGTAGAATATAGAAATATTTTACAGGAGGGGGAAAGGTATGAGTACAGGAGCATTTATTCTAATGGTGGTTTCGACAATCGTATCGTATTCACTAGGAATATATGTGTTGAATAAATTTCATGGGAGAAGAAAGTAAAAGTAACTTTGGTGATTCACGTATTTTTGAAAAAAGAATGAAATAATGCCGAAAATATTCGAATATAATATAAATTCTGTATTTTATAGGTAATATTGTTTAGACAGATTCATGTTTCTTCCCTAAGATGGTTGAGGAAAATAAATCAATGGGGGTAAGAGAGATGAAAGCATCGAAGAAGTACCTGGCATTTTTAGCTTTTATGCTAATTTTGCTGGTGGTACCACAGAAGGGTTATGCAGCAGTGGATTACCGTGGAGGGATATTAGACGGAGCTAGTTTGTATCTCAATTCGAGCGAAAATGTAGGCGGTTCGCTATTGAATGAAGCTACAGATAATAATGAAGAAACAAAAATCGCGATGACAGGCCGAAATGTAGGCGGTGATCGGGATCATATCGTAAAACCGTTTACGGAACCTGTAACCGTTAGTGCTATAAGAGTGAAGGCCAATAAATCCATTAATGTCGGATTCTACGATAGAAATGGAAGATATATTACGGTCAACGGAAATACGTTGAATAAAATCTCGGCTGAGGAAGCAGATGGAAGACTGATTCCGATTCCTCAAACTAAAGGTATATATAAGGCTATTTTGTTTAACGATTTAAGTGTGCCCGTAGATATTTACGAGTTCAATCTCTATAACGAAAATGGATATGTGACAGAAGAATCCGAATTGACTGCCAGTGGGGCTGTTAACAGTGTAAACTTGAAATGGGATCCAGTAAAAAATGCGACTGGATATACAATCGAGCGTTCCAAGACGCATGGCGGCCCATATGAGAAGATCGCTGCTGCTAGCGTAACAGAGACTACCTACACGGATTTGAACGTGGTGAACGGCACAACGTACTACTACATTGTTACTCCATTCAACAGCTTAGGGAATGGGCCTAGAACGAATGAAGCTTCGGCTACGCCACGCGCTTCAGAAGTGACCTTGGATATTGAGTCCGCGAAGGACAAAGTATTTCTGAATGAGATCTTTACTGTACAAGCCGTATTGAACAATGCAACGAACATTTACGCAGAAGATTTTAACGTGAAATATGATAAAACGCGTTTCCAGCTTGTAAAGGTAGAAGCGGCAGACCATATGGGGTTATTCCATAATGGAACAGTAGCAGATGATACAGTAAGATTGATCACTGCAAGCTTGGGTAAAGATTATGGTATCAACGGAAAAGGTACATTGGTTCACTTTACGTTCAAAGCAATCGGTCTTGGAAAAGGCAAAATTGACGCAACAAAAGGGAGAATCGCGGATAACGGAACCACTGAGGTTACATTGACCGAAGAAAATTGCGGTGAAAAAGAGATTGAGGTTATTGGTGGGGAGTTAACGAATTTTACACTGAAGCACCTTGGTTTTTTGGGATTTAACTATACAGAGGACAAAAATAAATTGACCGATGAGTTGAAAAACTTGTTGGGCTCCACAGGCAATGTTGCGGATGTCGATCTTGTACAGTTGACGAATGCAATTTTGGCTAACCCGAACTACGATTTCAATTAATAATAGGTTTGCCGCTCCTTATGGGGGCGGCTTTCTTTTTTTTTGATTATGAAAATAGAAGAGTTTCAATACCAAAATCGTCTTGAATAATTTGGAAATTGGATCTATAGTAAGTATAACGTCAACATACTAACCGGTCAGTATGTTGAGCGAAAGGAGGATATGCAATGAATTTCGATTATTCCAAGAAGGTTGAATCTTTGCGGAAAACGTTGCTGGAATTCATGAATGATGTGGTGTATCCGCAAGAACGAACGTACGAGGAGCAGCTTAGTCAGGCCGGCAGCAGATGGGAGATTCCTCCGATTATGGAGCAGATGAAGGAGCAGGCTAGGCTGGCTGGTCTCTGGAACCTGTTCCTGCCGGACAGCGAATACGGTGCAGGCCTCAGCAACCTAGAATATGCGCCCCTGTGCGAGATTATGGGACGTTCTCTTATTGGCCCAGAGGTATTCAATTGCTCGGCGCCAGATACGGGCAATATGGAGGTACTAGTGCGGTATGGGACGCGGGAGCAGAAGGAGAAATGGCTTGTTCCTCTGCTTGAAGGGAATATCCGTTCATGCTTTTCGATGACGGAACCGGACGTCGCGTCCTCGGATGCAACGAGCATTGAAGCAACCATTGAACGGCAAGGCGACGAATATGTCGTAACTGGACGAAAATGGTGGTCTTCCGGTGCCGGTGATCCGCGCTGCAAGGTGGCGATTGTGATGGGGAAGACCAATCCGAACGCGTCGGCATATGAGCAGCAGTCTATGATTCTCGTGCCGATGGATGCTCCCGGTGTAACGGTCAAGCGCATGCTGCCCGTGTTCGGCTACGATCACGCACCGCACGGGCATGCAGAAATTGAGTATGATCGCGTACGAATACCGCTGGATTCCATGCTGTGGGAACCGGGCAAGGGATTTGCCATTGCGCAGGGAAGGCTTGGTCCGGGACGCATCCATCATTGCATGCGCCTGATCGGTGCGGCAGAACGCGCGCTCGAAGTACTGTGCAAACGTGTACGGCAGCGTACTGCATTCGGCAAGACGCTAGACCGTCAGGGCGTCGTGCAGGATTGGATTGCCACCTCGCGTATTGAGATCGAGCAGGCCCGATTGCTGACGCTTAAGGCGGCTTACATGATGGACACGGTCGGAAATAAAGCGGCGAAAGCGGAAATTGCCATGATTAAAGTGGTCGCTCCCAATATGGCGCTGCAGGTGATTGACCGGGCCATTCAGGCGCTTGGGGCCGCAGGTGTCTGCGAAGACTTCCCGCTTGCCTCGCATTGGGCCAATGCGAGAACGCTGCGCTTGGCGGACGGGCCGGATGAGGTGCACAAGGCGGCCATTGCCAAAATGGAGCTTCGCAAGTACGAAGAGATGAAAGCGATTACGATGTAAATAGGTCAATAAAGAGTAGATGGTACGGAACGAGAGACTATAGCCTTTTCATGAATGGGGGATGGAAGGTGAACGTCAAGCAATTATTTGACTTAACAGGTAAAACGGCGATTGTAACTGGCGGCGGGCGAGGACTCGGCGAGCAAATTGCTCATGGCTTGGCTGAAGCGGGTGCGAATCTCGTTCTCTGCTCGCGCAGGGTTGACGCATGTCTGGAGACGGCGGCCCGAATCCAACAGGATACAGGCTCCTCATGTCATGCGATGGCTTGTGACGTTAGAAATCCAGACGACGTACGGCGTGTGGTGGAACAGACGGCAGAAAAGTTCGGTCGTCTCGACATTTTGGTGAACAACAGCGGTGCTTCTTGGGGCGCGCCAGTTGTCGATATGCCGCTCGAAGCTTGGAATAAGGTAATGGATATCAATGCGACCGGTACGTTCTTGATGTCGCAGGCAGCTGGGAAGATCATGATTGAGCAGCGCGGCGGCAAAATCATTAACATCGCTTCCGTGGCAGGACTGGGCGGGTCGGATCCGGAATGGCTGGATGCCATTGGCTATAGCGCAAGCAAGGGCGCGGTCATTGCATTCACGAAGGATCTTGCGGTCAAATGGGGCAAGCACAACATTCATGTCAATGCGATTGCTCCGGGATTTTTTCCGACCAAGATGACCCGCGATGTTCTTCAACACGGAGGCGAACAAATAGTAAGCCTCACCCCGTTGGGGCGGCTCGGATCTGATCGCGATCTGAAGGGGAGCGTCGTATTTTTGGCATCCGAGGCTTCCGATTACATCACCGGTGCGGTGCTGACTGTGGATGGCGGCATGACAGCCATGTAACTGTCCCTGAATGGCGATCCATGGCAGGTGTTTCGTCCTTTTTATCCAGTAAAGCTATTTTGAAAGAATGAAGGAGGTCTGCATACCATGACGTCCAGGCAAGAGACATTACAGCAGGATACGATTCCCGTTCGCAAGGGCGAGGAGTTGAATGTTGCTGCGCTAGAAGAGCATTTACGCGAGCATCTCGATATTCCGGAAGCCCCATTGGAAGTGGAGCAGTTCGGGGCGGGACATTCCAATTTAACATACGCGATACGGAGCGGAGATTGGCAGGCAGTAGTGCGCCGTCCTCCACTAGGGCCAGTCGCTCCTAAAGCACACGATATGCAGCGCGAATATACGATCCTTTCAAGACTGCATCCATTTTTTTCGCTTGCACCTCGTCCGTATTTGTACTGCGGCGACACCTCAATCATTGGCAGTCCTTTCTTCGTGATGGAGCGCCGGAACGGAATCGTGTTGGATCGAAGCTTTCCATCGGATGTGGAATATACGCCTCAACTGGGCAGGGATATTTCCGAGACGATGGTCTCGACATTGGCCAGGCTGCATGAAGTTCCTTATCGTGAAACGAATCTAAGGGCGATTAGCCAGCCAGACGGCTTTATGCGTCGGCAAGTGCATGGCTGGATAGAACGTTATGAGCGAGCCAAAACGGATGAGATCCCAGGAGAAGAGAAACTCAAAAAATGGCTGGCTGATTTCTTGCCGAATTCGCAGACACCGACTGTCATCCATTACGATTATAAGCTGAACAATATCATGTTCGCAGGCGACAATCTTACAGAGATCGTCGGCGTATTTGACTGGGAGATGGCTACGGTGGGCGATCCAATGGCCGATGTCGGAGCAGCGCTCAGCTACTGGTTCGAACCGAATGATCCGTCGGAACTACTGCACGGCTTGGGGCATGTCCCGCTTACGGTTCGCTCGGGCTTCATGTCGCGTGCCGAATTCCTAGAGGCATATGCGTCCAAAAGCGCGCGAGATGTATCGGAGGCCCATTACTACTTGACCTTCGCTTACTTCAAGCTGGCGGTCATCTGTCAGCAAATTTACTACCGTTGGAAAAAAGGGCAGACGAGCGATGATCGCTTCGGCCGTTTCAACGATATCGTACAGACGCTGATTGCGCACGCTTGGCAGCAAGCTGAACGTGGCAAGCTGTAAACTAGATTACCATTATTGCGCAAGATAGAGTTGCGGTTCATCACAATAGGGAGGTTCTTTGAAATATGGGCAATGAGCATTTACTTGTACAAAAGATAGGGCATGTTCTGTCGTTGAAGCTGAATCGTCCAGAGAAGCTGAATGCGTTCAGTCCTTCGATGATTCGGGGGATTATCGATGCGCTGGAGGAGGCGCAGAGAAATACTGACATTCGAGTTATCTGTTTGTCGGGGGCAGGACGCGCCTTCAGTGCAGGCGGAGACGTGACGACAATGAGCGGCGCAAAGCCGAATAACGTCTATGATCATATTGGAATGATGAATGAACTGGTTCATTCCATTAAAGAAATCGAGAAGCCCGTGATGGCGGTCGTGCATGGATTCGCGGCAGGGGCAGGCTTCAATCTCGCGTTAGCTTGCGATTTGATTGTTGCAGCCACTGATGCCAAATTTGCGATGAGCTTTGCCCAAGTCGGTCTCATCTCCGATGGAGGGGGATTGTTCTTCTTGCCGCGCCTCATTGGCATACATCGAGCTAAGGAATTGCTATTTAATGCCGAGCCGATCGATGCGGAATATGCCCACCGCTTAGGTATCGTAAATAAGCTGTATCCTTTGGAGCAATTGGAATCCGGTGCGCTGGAATACGCATCCCGCTTGGCGAAGGGTCCCATTAAGGCGTATGGGATGCTTAAGAAAATCGCCGACCGGTCGTTGACTTCCTCGTTGGATGACATATTAGAACGGGAGAGAGTTACGCAAGCCATGATGGTCACGACCGAGGATCACCTGGAAGGTGTCCGGGCGTTCGTCGAGAAGAGACAGCCTTCTTTCAACGGTCTGTAGCACTTGTCGGTTTTATTTGTTCTGAATGACAAAATGGTTAGCAATGAGGAGGCGATTTCTGATGACGCAATCCCATTATGCGCACTGGCCCGCGCGAATGCCTGTTTCCATTTCAGTTCCGGACACGACGCTTACTGACAACTTGGAGGTTTCTGCCCGCCGTTATCCGGATAAGACGGCAATCATTTATTATAACAATTTTATTTCCTATCGAACCTTATGGAAAGAAGTCAATTTGATGGCTGCTTATTTGCTCCATCTCGGTATAGAGCAAGGCGATCGCGTGCTGTTATATATGCAGAATAGTCCTCAGTATATTATCTCTTATTACGCGATTATGCGATCCGGCGCTATCGTTGTACCTATCAATCCTATGAATCTCACCGAAGAGCTCTCCTACCTTATTGAAGACAGCAATGCAAGAGTCGGCTTTGTGAGCCAAGAGCTGTACTCACGTATCGAACCGTTGTTATCAGATCGTTCCCTCGAACGCATCATTGTTGCTACCTATTCGGATTACTGCTGCAATGTGGGTGAAGAAGTGCCTGACATCGTCAGGGCATCACGTCTTGAATCGATATCCCCACAAGCTGTGTCCTGGACGGAGGCCATGAAAGTAGCGACTGTTCATCGGGGCTCCTTCCCGACGACGAAGGGGAGTGATCTGGCAGTTCTCCCGTATACATCGGGCACGACCGGCAAGCCCAAGGGTTGTATGCACACCCATAAATCCGTACAAGCGAACGTGATTTCATCTGCCTACTGGGGGGGATTGACACCGGAGGCAAGGGGATTGGCGACACTTCCCTTCTTCCATGTCATCGGAATGATTCATGGCATGCACGCTCCCATTTTTGTCGGTGCAGCCATGGTCATCATGACGCGTTGGGATCGCAGCACGGCCGCCCTGTTAATGGAACGCCACAAATGTACGTATTGGACAGGAATCAGCACGATGATTATTGACTTTTTAGCCAACCCTGAACTATCTCAGTATGATTTGAGCTCGCTTGTGCTGATTAACGGTGGCGGAACTGGGCTGCCGGAGGTCGTGGGCGAGAAGCTCTACCAGGTTACGGGACTGCGATTCGTAGAAGGATATGGATTATCCGAAACGATGGCGCAGACGCACTGCAATCCGCTTGATCGTCCGAAGCTGCAATGTCTTGGCATTCCAGCCTTTGGCGTAGACTCGCGGGTCATTGACCCGATGACACTTGAAATAAAAGGGCCGGGGGAAGAAGGAGAAATTATTATAGACGGACCGCAGTTATTTCAAGGCTACTGGAACGATTCGGAGGCTACGCGGGCCGCTTTTGTAATGGTGGAAGGCAAATCATTCTTCCGCACGGGAGACATTGGGCGTTACGACGAAGATGGATACTTCTTCATCGTCGATCGAATGAAGCGCATGATTAACGCCTCGGGATTCAAAGTATGGCCGACGGAAGTAGAATCGATTCTATATCGGCATCCGGCGATTCAAGAGGTATGCGTCATTGGCATTCCGAATGAGCGCAAGGGAGAGGAAATCAAGGCTTACATCGTACTGCGCGAAGGGGAGCGCGGCAACGTGTCGGAAGGCGACATGATAAGCTGGGCGCAGGAGCACATGGCAGCTTATAAATACCCGCGCATTATCGAATTTGTTGCTTCGCTTCCGGTTACTGGCAGCGGCAAAATTTTGTGGCGCAAATTGCAGGACGAGGCATGGAAGAAAGCCGGGGAAAAATCGAGCTCCAGATAGAAGAATCGTATCAACGATTTGAAATGTAAAATATCCACTTGTTCCCTTTACATGTCTCTATTGTTCAAGCTAACATAGAAACATATTATTCGACATGAGGGGAGAATCACGCTTGGAGCTGTCCATGAAGGATAAAATCATCAGACACAGTATTGCGCTGTTCGAATCGAAAGGGTTCAGCGAAACCTCGATTCAAGATATTGTCGACACGCTCGGCGTGACAAAGGGCACCTTTTATTATTATTTTACGAGCAAAGAACAGCTGTTGACGCATATTCATCTGCAATATATTGACTATTTACTAGCGGAACAGCAAACCATTTTTGAACGCCCGGATAAATCGTGTCAGGAAAAGCTGGCTGGCGTAATCAACATGATGATTCGGGAAATCGCGGAAAAGGGGGCCAGCGCACGGATATTTTTTCGCGAACTTATTCATATATCGGGCGATGATCTGAATGTAATCAAGGGGAAGCGGGATCAGTTCCGGTTCAATTTACAATCCGTCATCGAGCAGGGAATGGAGAACGGAGAATTCCGCAATGATATCCCGGCGGATATGATGACATTCGGTATCCTTGGTGCCTGTAATTGGTGTTACACCTGGTTCAATCCGGAAGGCGCCGTATCCGATGTCGAGGTTGCTTCGATCTATACGAAGATGTTTTTGAATGGTATGAATAAGCAATAGCACGTATTCTTAATTGACAATACGCTTCAGGCTGTGGAGGTTCGTGAATCACGGCAATTTCATCGTATTTATTGGCCACTATAGAGACGAGACCTCCGTCCCTGGCAAGGAGCAGACCAAGCAATCCGTGGTCTGCTTTTTGCGTGTGCAAGACAATCATCGCGTAATCGCATGTTTCGTACATCCAACTGTTTCGAAAGGTTCTACCTGGAATCGTTCATTTCCTTGTTTCCTGCTGGAACTTTAATAGATGATGATCCAGCTCTTGGCTTAAGACAATTACCTTCTCATCGGTAAGGCTTTTTCTCTCTGTTGCCACTTTAAGCAATTGCTGGCGAATTCGCTCGATTTTATCTTTCAAATCTTTTTTTTGCTGATCATCAGAATTAGACGGGGCAATAGCCACTCACCCTCTCTACTTTGATAAATGTTTCTGGCTCATTCTGGCTCCTATTATGGAAAATATACCACATCAACTTTTTTTTGAATCTAAAACTTGCTGAATGTGTTCCATTGGCATGATAAATGTAATTATCGTGTTGAGGGTATTTATCCTAAGGAAATATAAGTTGGGAGATATTATGATGTTTATCGGAGATTTGGGAGAGTTTGTGAAGGGTTTTTCTATAAAATGGGACAAAAGTACAAGCTCCAATCCGCATCGCGAGATAACCAAATCGAGGTAAATGAGTTATTGCAGATCCGAATTATAGATAAAAGAAGTAACCTATGATAACATGATACAATGCGGATCAAGATAGGATAGGCATGGCATCCAGTAACTTGTGTCCGCATGTTTTGCAAGTAGCGGGAATGATTAATGACGCACAAGAGGCATAGGTGATGAATGATGGTATCTATTAAAGATGTGGCAAAGCGTGCGAACGTTTCCGTAACCGTCGTATCCAAGGCATTAAACGGATATACAGACGTAAGCGAACAAACGCGGAAAAAGGTGCTGCGGGTTGCAGAAGAGTTGAAGTATTCGCCCAATATGCTCGCCAAAAATTTAAAGCAAAAGGTCGCGAAGTCGATCGCGCTCATTATCTCCAACTTCGATCGTACCGATGGGAGAGACGGGTTGCTGGTGCAGATTATGAGCGGTGCGTTCGAGGCTGCTACCACGAACAAATATGAAATCGTGATATATACGAGCAGCTTATCGGAGCAACAGGACAAGTCGTATTGGCAGTTTTGCAAGGAGCATAAAATTTCTGGCGCTATTATCGCCGGCTTAAAAACGACCGATCCATATTTCCAGGAAATTATTAAAAGTGATTTCCCATGCGTCGTTATCGATACGATGCTGACAGGCCCTCATACGGGATCTGTATCGACGGATAATGTACTGGCTGCCAAGACCGCCATCGAGTATTTAATTGAACGTGGGCATAGATCGATTGCGATGCTGAACGGCCATGAATTTGCTGTAGTCAGCAAGCAGCGGCTCGAAGGCTATCAACAAGCGCTTGTGGAGAATGGGATAGAATTCGATCCGAAACTGGTCATCAACGCCGACTTTTCCGAGGAGATCGCATATGAGGTGACGGAACGATTGCTGCAGGAGCAACCGTATGTTACGGCTGTGTTTGCTGCCAGCGATTTGATGGCGATTGGCTTTATGAGACGTTGCCGCGAGCTTGGTGTACGCATTCCGGATGACGTATCCGTCATAGGGTTTGATGATATTGTCCTTTCCAGCTATATGACGCCCCAATTGTCGACAGTGAGACAAAATTTCCATAGTATTTCCTATCAAGCGTTCGAACAACTTATCGATATTTTGGAGAATAATTGTCCGGGAACCCACATCAATACTCCATTCCGCATTATTGACAGAGAAACGATCAAGGTGATACAATGACCCTGAAAACGTTTTCTGGCAAGTTTTTTTATTTTTAATCATTTCGAAATCGTTTTCGATTTTTTTATCTCTGTTTCGAAAACGATTTCGGTAAAACGAAAGGCTGGGAATCTGCCATGCTTAATTACAACGCAATTTTACCGGATGTAGGCGAGAACTGGGCTTTCATGGAGGAAAAATTCGATCCGCTCCGTCTCGGCAAATGCGAATCCATCATGTCACTGGGGAATGGGTACATGGGGCTTCGAGCTGTTACCGAGGAGCCTTATTTGGGGGAGACGCGCAACTTGTTCGTCAACGGAACCTTCAACAAGTTCGATGAACGGGAAGTTTCCGAGCTGCCTAATGCGGCGGATGTGACGCGGCTTGATATGTGCATTGACGGCCGCAGATTTTCCTTAGAAACCGGAAAGGTGGAGGACTACTCGCGCACACTCAATCTTCGCCATGCAGAGCTCGTGCGAACCTTCATATGGGAGAATGACGAGGGCAAGAGGATGCGATTTACATTCCGCCGCTTCGTATCGCTCGATCAGCTGCACCTGATCGGCATGAAGGTGGAAGTTACACCGCTGAACGAAGCGGTGCGTTTGCAAGTGACTTCAGGCATCAATGCGCAGCTGACCAATACGGGAAGCCAGCATTTTCATGAGGGAGAGAAGCGGATTTTCGATAAGCAATACATTCAATTATTGCAGACGACGACGCAATCTCAGATTGATTTCGTCCTGCATGCCAGTCATCGCTTCAAGTTAAATGGAGAGGCATTGGATCTGGTTCCTAAGATGGACATTCATCGCCGCAAGGCAGCGTTGAGCTATGAGATAGATATTCCTGCGGGATCAACGCTAACGCTGGAGAAACTAAGCACGATCTATACGAGCCGGGATAGCGAGTTCACTAAGAATGATGGACTAGCAACTTTGAAAGCGGTTGCGCTCGGTCGAATAAAGCTCGCGGACGCGCAAGGATACGATGCTTTGTTCGAACAGCATAAACGGGAATGGGCAAAGGTATGGGAGAAATACGATATCCACATTGATTCCGATCAATCGTTCGATGTGCTGGCACTGAGGTTTGCCATTTATCATCTCGTCGCGATGACTCCAGCTCATGATCACCGTATGGGGATCGGCGCCAAAGGTCTCAGCGGTGAAGGGTATAAGGGTCATTCATTCTGGGATACAGAGATTTTCATCCTTCCGTTCTACATATACAGTAGTCCAGAGATTGCTCGTTCTTTGCTTGAATATCGTTATCTCGGTTTGGAGGGAGCACGCCGCAAAGCGAAGGAGAACGGCTTCGAAGGGGCCATGTATCCATGGGAGCAAGCTTGGCCATCCGATGGCGAGGTTACGCCGGTATGGGGGGATGTCGATGTCGTGACCGGCTTGCAGACGAAGATATGGTCAGGATTCATCGAACAGCATATTACTTCCGACATTACCTACGCCGTCTGGCATTATTATCAGGCGACAGGCGATCAGGATTTTATGGATCGCTTCGGATACGAGATGATTTTCGACACGGCCGTATTTTGGGCGAGCCGCCTGGAATGGGACGACAACAAAGGGCGCTATCACATTAACGAAGTCATTGGGCCAGACGAGTACAAGGAGCATGTAAACAATAATGCGTTTACCAATTACATGGCTCATTTCAATATGGAGCTCGCCATTCAGTATTATGATGTGCTTCAAGCGAAGCAGCCAAGATTACTGCAGCAGCTTGACGACAAGCTGGGATTGCAGGCCGCCTATGCCAATTGGATCAGCAAAATCGATAACATTTATCTGCCACAGCCGAATGCGGAGCAAATTGTGCCACAGGATGATACCTATTTGAGCAAATCGCTGATCGACTTGAGCAAATATAAGCGGCAGGAAAAGGTCGGCAGCATATTTCTGGACTACAGCTTGGATCAAATCAACCAGCTCCAGGTATCGAAGCAGGCTGATATTATGATGCTGTTCTTCTTGCTGGAAAATAAGTTTTCTCCGGAAGTGAAGAAGGCCAATTATGAGTATTACGAGCCGAAGACACTTCATGACTCTTCACTGTCGCTATCCACGCATAGCATTTTGGCAGGAGATTTCGGCGACGAGGAGTTGGCATACAGCCTGTTCAGGAAGGCAACGGAGATTGATTTAGGGCCGAATATGATTTCTTCAGATGCAGGCATTCATTCGGCCTCGATCGGAGGAATCTGGAAGTGTGTTGTAATGGGTTTTGCCGGATTGCGGATGCTGGACGGCAAGCTCCACTTGAATCCTAGTCTGCCCAAAGCGTGGAGCAGGCTGGAATTCCCTTTCTATTGGCATGGCAGTAGGCTATTGATCCAAATCACACGAGATGCGGTTCGAATCAAGTCTTCCGGAGCTGAGGAGATTGCCCTGACGATTTGTGGGAGGGAAATTCTTATCACGCGTGAGCTAAATGTATCTCTACATTCCGATATTGCCGATATTGGGGCAGGCTCCATATAAGGTATTATTTCTATTGTTCTCGAATTAACGAATCATAGCCTTACGAGGCTGCTGATAATGAAGCTGATCCATGCATGAACACGCAGTGCACATCTAAAGGGAGGGTTATGAAATGAAAAAATGGGCTTGTCTATTGGTTGTGACGATGATGGTTCCGCTGATTTTGTCTGCTTGTGGCAGTGGAAAGACAGATGGCTCGGCCAAGGGAGACGAATCCAAGGAAGTCGTTGAGCTGAAGTTTACGGCATGGGGAGACGTGAACAGCGGTCAGTCCGAGGTGAAACTGGCTGAGGAATTCAACAAAACGCACGACAATATTAAGGTGAAGTTCGAACCCGTCCCCGGTGATGGGTACGGCACGAAGCTGACGACTTCTCTGGCAGCGGGTAATGCGCCGGACGTATTCCTGATCGGTGAGGGAGACTTCTACAAATATGTTGATAAGGGCGTAATTGAGCCGTTGGATAGTTATCTGGCAGAGGATAAATCCTTTGATACAGGCTTATTCCAGCAGGATCTGCTGAATATGGGCCGTATTCACGACAAGCTGTATTATTTGCCCAAAGATTTCAACCCGCTGTCCTTATGGTACAACAAAGCGATGTTCGATGAAGCGAAGATGGAATATCCAAATGAGAACTGGACATGGGATGACCTGATGGACACAGCACAGAAGCTGACCGCGAAGGACGGAAGCGGCAAATACGTTAAATTCGGCTTTAACGCAACGAAGTGGGAATATCCAATATACACCTATCTGTGGTCCAATGGCGCAGACATCAGCAATGAGGACGGGACAAAAGCCGAAGGCTACATGAACAGCGATAAGACGATTGCTGTGCTTGAAAAATACATCGCCATGTCCAAAGGGGCTAACAAAGTGTCGCCGACACCTCAAGATGCAGAAACGCTGGGCGGAGACAGCTCGATGTTCATGACGAACAAGCTGGCGATGATGGTAACAGGCCGCTGGGTGAAGTCGGATTTGGACAAATCGGATGTGAATTATGGAACGGCGCTTATTCCGAAGGGGGAAGGCGGCAACCGCGCCGGTATCATTGCGGCAGCGGGCTGGGCGATGAACACGAACGGGAAGCATAAGAAGGAAGCTTATGAATTCATGAAATGGCTTTCTGGCACGGAGGCCCAAAAATTGCGTTCGGAAAATGGATTCGTGCTTCCAGCAACCGTCAAGGAACTAGAGGAAGTAAAAAGCAAGGAAATTGCAGACAAACCGGTTATTGAAATGATGCAGTATGCGAAAAAGCCGGTTACGCTCATATCCGGCCATGGGCCGATCTTCGTAGAAGAGTTCAGCAAAGCGTTAGAGAAAATTTTGCTGGATCGATCCTCCATCAAGGATGCCTTGGATGAAGCCGCAAAAGCGATTGACAGCAAGATCAAGTAAATTGGGGTATGGTGGAGCCGACTCGCTCTGCTCCACCCTCCATTCTTCAAGGAGGTTCCTATGGGCAAATTTCGTTCGGAAAAAACCGGATATTGGTTTATCCTTCCGTGGTTTCTGGGACTGCTGTTGTTCACGATCGGGCCGATGATTTTCTCGTTCGTGCTTTCCTTCAGCAAATGGGACATTATTACGGGAATTGATTCGATTCAGTTTGTAGGCTTTGAGAATTTTATTCAAATCTTTCAGGATGAGCTGTTTTACCAGTCATTGAAGGTCACCTTCATCTTCGCGCTCGTATCCGTACCGCTGTATCAAATGATTGCGCTGTTTGCGGCAATGCTGCTTAATATGCGCAGCCGCGGCATGAAATTCTTTCGCTTAATCTTCTTTATGCCCTCTGTCATTCCGGCGGTGGCCGTGTCCATGATGTGGATTATGATATTGAATCCGGAATACGGCATTCTGAACAAAGCGCTCGCTTGGTTCGGAATCCAGGGCCCTGCTTGGCTGCAAGATCCGTCTTACGCACTCGGTGCGTTAATCGTGATGGGAATATGGGGCATAGGCAATACGATCATTATTTACCTGTCAGGACTGCAAGGCGTACCTGAAGAGTTGTATGAAGCCGCGCAGTTGGATGGAGCCGGCATGCTGCGCCGTTTCATAAACGTAACCGTTCCAATGATTTCTCCTACCATTTTCTTCAATCTCATTATGGGGATCATCGGTGGCTTCCAATATTTCACGCAAGCGTTCGTCATGACCAACGGCGGACCGTTGAACTCCACACTGTTCTATAACTTGTATTTGTATAATAAAGCATTTTTGACCTACGAAATGGGATATGCATCGGCGCTATCCTGGATTTTGTTCGCCATTATCTTGATTTTAACGCTGCTTGTCATTCGCAGTTCCTCCATGTGGGTGTATTACAACGGCGATGACGACAGAGATTGAGAGGTGTCCATCAATGAGTACAAGTGCGATCAACACGAGGAAGCTGGCTAATGTTCTATCACTTGTTCTATTAACGGCAGGCTCGCTTATTATTTTGGTGCCGTTATTATGGACGATTTCGACCTCATTGAAATCGCCCGGTGAAGTATTTGGTGACCAATTCTTTCCGAATATTTGGAAATGGGATAACTATGCAAAAGCAGTAACCGCAATACCGTTCTTCACGTTTTTGGCGAATACACTGATCATCTTGATTCCGGTCTTAATCGGTACCGTATTCTCTGCCGCACTGTGTGCATATGGCTTTGCGAGATTCAAGTTCAGAGGCAAGCGCATTCTATTTCTCGTTCTGCTGGCGACAATGATGCTGCCTGGCCAGGTGACGATGATACCGATGTTCATTATGTTCAAAGAGATCGGATGGGTCGATACGTTCCTGCCGCTTATCATTCCGTCCTTTTTTGGGGGCGGGGCCTTTAATATTTTCTTGATCCGGCAATTTATGCGTGGAATACCGAAGGATTTGGATGAGGCTGCGTTCGTGGACGGGGCGACTCGATGGACGATTTTCACGAAGGTCATGCTGCCGCTGAGCAAGCCTCCGCTCATTGCCGTAGCGATTTTTACATTCATGGGCGTGTGGAATGATTTCCAGGGTCCGCTGATTTATTTGAATACGACGGATAAATATACGCTTGCGTTAGGATTGTCGATGTTTAAAGGTCTATACAATGTCGAATGGAACATGCTGATGGCGGCCACCATTCTCATTATGCTCCCTGCGCTCATCGTATTTTTTGCGGCACAAAAATACTTTATCGAAGGGATATCCATTTCGTCAGCTATGAAAGGGTAATACGGGATGGGCAACGGAGACGGAGATGCTTCAATTTAGTGAGCTGGGAATCAAGTGAAATCACATCGATAAGGGAGAGGGCACTATGTCAAGCAAGATAAGCAGACACCCCTTCAACGTGTACTTGAATGCGGGGGAGTACGTTAAAGTAAACGGTACGCAGGACGGTTATTTCCCCGATTTTGGGCATCATGTTGCGAATGAAATGGGCGGAGTATGGCTGCACCCGGTTAAGCTGCTGGACGGCTTCTGGCTAAAAGTTACGGATACCGAGCGGCATATTTCCGTATGGTCGAAATCAGATTCTTTTGAAAATTTGCCATGGGGAAGCCGGTTCGGATACGACCATGGCTTGGGACATATACCGGTAGAAATCACGCGAACACAGTTCGCGCCGGAGCTGGAAAAAGGATTCGTCGTTCATTATGAAATCCATAATTATGCGGATTGTAATACGCACTTGAGCTTGGAACTGCTCGCACGGACGGATCTTCGTCCCGTGTGGTTCTCGGAGGAAATTGGCATACAGGACGGAGAGGAGGATACGGCCCAAATCTTGACGCCTCGCACGGTGCTGGCAAAGGATTGTGACCATGAATGGTATGTGCTGGTCGGTACCGATCTTCCCGGGGATCAAGTGGAAACAGGCCGGCATTTATTCGGACCTGAGTTCACGAGCGGGAAAGGGACGGGGATTACATTTGCCGCTGATGTCACTTTGGCTGCCGGCGAACGATTGTCTTTTCACGTTGTAATCGCCGGTTCTTATATGTCCCGTGAGGAATGCGAGCAAACGTATCGGACACTATCGACTTCTCATTCTGATTTGCTGAAGGAGAAGCAGGCTCTGTATGAACAAATTGCACAGCGCGCCGAACTGGAGATCGAAGGGGAGAGCACGCTTAATGAAGTGTTTGCGTGGGTGAAGTGGAATAACCAGTGGCTTGTTCAAACTGTGGACGGGATCGGCAGAGGATTGACTGCCGGGTCTCCGCACTATCCGTGGTGGTTCGGCTGTGACAATACGTATGCGCTGCAGGGCGTACTGGCGATCGGTGATCAGCAGCTCGTGCGGGACACGATGGGGCTGTTGCGGAAGAAGTCGAAGGAAGTGAACGGCAACGGCCGCATTGTGCATGAGATTACGACGATGGGCGTCGTCTCTAATCCGGGAAATACGCAGGAAACCGCGCATTTCATCGCTTTTGTCTGGGAAATGTTTTGCTGGATTGGCGATGTGGAGCTGCTGCGCGAATACTATCCGGATTGTGTGCACGGCTTACAGTGGCTGCTTGAAGAGATGGATCCAGATGCAGACCTGCTGCCTTCCGGTTATGGAATTATTGAAATCGCCGGCTTGAATATGGAGCTGATCGATTCGGCGGTGTACACCGTGAAGGCTGTGGAAGCTTTGATGCACATGAGCGCAGTGCTGGAAGAACGCGAGAACCACGAGCGGTACAACATGCTGTATGAACGCATCCGTGAAGCTGTAGAAGCGCTGTATTGGTGCGAAGAGGAATCGCTGTATGCGGACGCAGTGGCGGCGAAGAAAGATATCGCTCCAAAGGCTGGCGTCATGGCAGCACTGGCTGAGAAGCATGGGATTGCTGACTATCGCGAGTATATCGAAGATTTGCTCGCCCGCCAGTCTGATGAGGAGCAAGAGCGCGGCTGGCTGCTCAACAAGAACTGGGTTATCGTAACGCCGATGGAAGCGGGAATTGCCCAGGCTGATCGTGCGCAGCGAGCGCTGGCAAGTATGCGGAACGAGGAGTTCATCGGCGAGTATGGCACTTATCTGGCTGCTCTGTATAAGCAGGGCATGATGACGATCTCGACGGGAGCGCATGCTGTAGCCGAGGCTACCTATGGCAATGCTGATGCGGCCTTGGATTTGTTGAACCGGATGCTGCGCTCCTACTCCATGGTGCTGCCGGGCTCCATGAGTGAAATGTCGCCTGATTATGGCTGCGCGGTTCAAGCGTGGACGACTTATGCGCTGGCTGTTCCCGTCATCCGCCATTTCTTCGGCATAAAGCCGGAAGCTTATCGCAGCCATGTTCGGCTGGAACCGGTTATTCCGACCGCTTGGGCGGGGAAGCGAATGCGGCTGCAGCAGGTTCGAATCGGGAAGGCGCTGTTCGACATATCGTTGACGATGTCCGCCGCTTCCAAGCTGCATGTTGAGATTGACAATCCCGATGCATGGAGCTTCGCAATCTTGTGGAATGGACAAACCGTAGAGAGCAGCGAGAAGCACATTCATTTGCAGATATAAGGGCATATCTGTTTGCTTGAAGATAGGAAATGTGAAATAAGCAATGAGCAATGGAAATGGGGACGATGGAACGCAAGGACAATCATGAACTGCATACATATGAGGGGGAGAATCGGATGAAGGTGGAAGCTGTCTTATTTGATCTGGATGGCGTCATTACTGATACTGCGGAATATCACTTTATGGCTTGGAAGCAGCTGGCAGCCGATTTGAATATTGAGATCGACCGCGAGTTCAACGAGCAGCTCAAGGGTGTAAGCCGTATGGAATCCCTTGAGCGCATATTGCGCCATGGAGGATGCGAGCATAACTTTACGGATGCGGACAAAATCGGGCTTGCGACGAAGAAAAACAAGCAATATGTGGAGCTGCTCAAGCGGGTAACGCCGCAGGATGTGTTTCCAGGAATTCGCGAATTGCTGCTGGAGCTGCAGGATAACGGTGTGCATGCGGTCGTTGCTTCGGCAAGCAAAAATGCGCCGCAAATTTTGCAATCCTTAGAGTTGACCTCGTTGTTCGATTATATTGTCAATCCGGACGAAGTTGCACAAGGCAAGCCGGCGCCTGATATATTCCTGCGCGGTGCTGAAGCCGTAGGCGTGCCAACAGACCATTGTATCGGAATCGAAGATGCGCAGGCTGGCATTGCCGCGATTAAATCTGCCCATATGGCGGCGGTCGGCATCGGCAACGAGAACCTGCTGAAGGCCTCGGGGGCGGATGTCGTACTGCCGACGACGGAGGCACTGACGCTCTCTTTCCTGCAATCGGTAGGCAAAGCGGAAGCAGCAAATCAATAAGGAGCCGATCATCAATCGGCTTCTTTGCTTTTAGCAACGGATAGGCGAAGGGGGAACCTGACATGAAACAAGGAAGCATCATTTATCCGAATGAGCCTTGGACAATAACAGAAGAAACGCCAGCTCTAGTGAATAATCAGCGCAGCGAAACGGTGTTCGCCGTCGCGAATGGCTACATCGGCATGCGCGGCAGCTTCGAGGAGGGCTTTAGCGGTTCGGAAGGTTTGTCGCTGAACGGAACTTATTTGAACGGATTCTACGAATCTACTCCGATTCAATATGGGGAGGAAGCCTTCGGTTACGCCAAAAACAGGCAAACGATGTTGAACGTTGCCGACAGTAAGGGCATTGAGCTGTGGGTGGACGGAGAAAGGTTCGATGTAATGAAGTCAACGGTAGAAGAGTATCGTCGCCAGTTGCATATGCGCCAAGGCACCATGACACGAAGCTTGCGCTGGAAGACTGGACAAGGCAAGCTGCTCGACCTGCATATCGAGCGCTTTGCGTCTTTTGCTGAGAAGCATCTTGCCTTGATTCGTTATCGGGTTACACCGCTCAATTTCTCGGGGCCATTGCGAATCGTCTCCACCATGAACGGGGAAGTGTCCAATCAAGTGACGATGGGCGATCCTCGGACAGGCTCAGGCTTTGCAGGACAAGTGCTATTGACGAAGGAGTTGAAGGTGAACGGAACGTATGGCGGCATGCTGCATCGCACGAAAAATACCGGATTTACGCTGGTGTCGGGTATGGAGCATGACTTGAATACAGCGTATACAGCCACAACGGTCATGCAGGATCAACGAATGGAGATGACATTCACGGTGGAGGCTGTTCAAGGAGAAGCCGTCATGTTTGATAAATTCATTTCCTATCATAGCTGTAAGGAAGAGACGCAAGCCGACTTATGGCCCCGTTCGATTGCGCTGCTAACCTCTGCCAAAACGAAAGGCTATGAATGGTATCAGTTACAGCAGGCGGACATTCTCGCCGAGTTCTGGAGTACTGCAGATATTTCCGTAGAAGGCGATCCGGCACTGCAGCAGGGGCTTCGGTTCAATGCTTATCATTTATTTCAATCGGTCGGCAGGGACGGCGAAACGAATATGGGGGCGAAGGGCATTACAGGAGAAGGCTATGAGGGCCACTATTTCTGGGATACGGAGACGTATGTTCTTCCCTTCTTCTTATATACAAACCCCTCTATTGCCCGTCAATTGCTGAAGTATCGCCACCGAATTCTGCCTAAGGCGAAGGCGCGCGCGGCAGAGCTGGGCTATGCAGGGGCATTGTATGCGTGGCGGACGATCGACGGAGAAGAGACGTCTCCCTATTATCCAGCAGGCTCGGCCCAACTGCACATTAACGCGGATATCGCTTATGCTGTGAAAAAGTATGTTGAGGCGACGAATGATGACGCCTACCTACTGGAGGAAGGCTTGGATATTTTAATCGAGACGTGCCGATTTTTTGCCGATGCGGGCGATTGGATCGAAGGGAAAGGGTTCTGCCTGAATGGGGTGACGGGGCCTGACGAGTATACGGCCATGGTCAACAATAATACGTACACGAATGTGATGGTGAAAGATCAGCTCGAATTTACAGTACATTCGCTGCGGCGAATGAAAAACGACATTAATGCATGGAACCGGCTCACCTTGTGTCATCAGGTAAGCGATCAAGAATTGAATGAGTGGTCAAGAATGGCTGAGCATATGTATGTTCACCGTGCAAAAGGCTTGATCGGACAAGACGATAGCTTCTTGGACAAGGCTGTATGGGATTTTGAGGGTACACCCAAGGATAAATATCCGCTTCTGTTACACTACCATCCGATGGTTATCTATAAATACCAGGTGCTCAAGCAGGCGGATTTGGTGCTTGCCTTTTATTTGCAGGGACATCGTTTTACGAAAGAAGAGAAGCTAGCCAACTATCGGTACTACGAGCCGCTGACGACGCATGATTCTTCCCTGTCGGCCTGCATTTATGCCATTGTCGCGGCAGAGCTTGGCGAGATCGAGAAAGCGTACGACTATTTCATGCAATCGGCGCGGATGGATTTGGACGATTTCCATGGCAATGTCAAGGATGGCATTCATTCCGCCTCCATGGCCGGCAGCTGGCTGACAATCGTGAACGGCTTTGCGGGCATGCGCCATGACGAGCACGAATTAACCTTCTGTCCAACCATTCCAGCAGCTTGGAGCAGCTACGCGTTCCGAGTACAGTATCATGGCAGAATCGTTGAAGTATCGGTAACCAAAGACGCTGCGACATATACGTTAGCTGTGGGTGAGCCGGTTCGGCTGAAACATGGAAATAAACCGTTCGTGCTGGAAGGCAGCATGACAATAAAATTACATTAGAATAGGAATAATTTCATACCACACGAAAATATTTACGCAAATAGACCGTTTCTGGTAAGGAAACGGTCTATTTTGCATTCTATTCGGTTTTGAAGTTCGAGGAAGCCTCTCTTAGCTGCTTGGTCAATGCGTCGATCTCCTCAATCATGGAGGCCAATTGCTGCACCATAGCTGATTGTACTTGAATCGTGGAGGTTACCTGCTCAACAGAAGCAGACACTTCTTCGCCAGAAGCGGACAAGTTCTGAGCCAGCTCCATAACGTCCTCTTTGCCCCGCTTCATGTTGTCCATTTCGTAGGCCATGCCCTTGACTTGTTCAGTAATGTCAACAACGTTGTTCAAAATGGCTTCAAACGCCAGCTTCGTATCGTCTACGTATTGATTTTGCTTGGCAGACACATGTTGAAGGCTTCTTACTGATCCATTTGCCTCCTGCGCCAAGCTTAGGTTGTCTGTGATGATCTCCTCGATCTCGCTTGACTGCTTGGCACATAGCTCCGCCAATTGTCTTACTTCGGAAGCGACAACGGCGAATCCTTTGCCATGCTCCCCAGCTCGTGCGGCTTCTATTGAGGCGTTAAGAGCGAGCAAGTTCGTTTGTTTTGCAATCTTGCCGATGGTTTCCGTAATGGAGGCAATGCGCAAGGAGCTTTCCTCCAGCTTGGCTGTGATGGCTGCGATTGAAGCAACTTCCTGTTCACTGTCACCATGGGTATGGATCAGCTGATTCACGACTTCATTTCCACTATGGAAGACTTCAATAATGGAATCCGTCCGCTCCTTCACAGCGGATGACAATTGATTGACAACTGCAATTTTATCTCCGAGATCACCGAACTTATTTACGATTTGCTCGGTATCAAGCGCTTGGGACTCTATAGCTTTGGCGATTTCCATGGTCGTAATCGATGTTTCCTGAATGGATATCGTCGTCTGCTTGGAGGCGGTATCCAATTCATTTGTGCTTGTGTTCAAGTGCTCAATTGAGTGATTCATTTGGGAAATCAGGCTCTTATTTTGTTCGACCATAACGGTGAAACTATCCGCCAAGTCTTTGAATTCACTCTTGTAGTTGCCTGTTGCGGCAACGGTAAGATCGCCGGACGCCAATGTCTTGAACAAGTCGGTTAGTCTTGCGATTGGCCGCGTAATCGTACGTGAGATGATGATACCTATCGTCAAGGATATCAATAGGGCAACAAGCGTAATGATCGATATGTTGGCGAATAGATCATTTAGAGGTTTCTTAATGTTCTTATAGCTGTCTTGCACCACAATTGTCCAATCTGCTTTCGGAATTTTGGAATAACGGATAAAGTATTCCGGATCCTCAATACCTCCTCGGGAGATTTGCCCCTTAACGGGAGTCTGAACGACTGAATTAAACTTGTCGGATTCTACCATCTGCCCAATTGCCGAGTTATTGCTTGAGTGGAAGATGGTTCGGCCTTCGCGATCCAAGATTATGGTGCTTCCTTGCCCATTGTCGTCCGCATGCTTCAGTTGGTCTACAAAAAACGAGGTGTTTACGGTCATAATAAACACACCTTCAACATTCGAGCCATCCCCCAGGATAGGCTGAGCGAACACAACCACCTGACTGCCGGTACTTTTGGATACAATCGACTCGCTGATGAACGATTGTCCTTTCATTGCCGCTTGGAAATAGGCCCGATCCGTGCGGCTGCTCCCAATGTTGTCTCGGTTCGAACTCGCAATGATGATGCCGTTCTTATCGATGAGACTGCCCGAGCTCGTTTTGAGACTATCAGCCATCAGCTTATTCGCCTTCATGAAAAGCGGATTGCGTTCAGAGAAAAAATCGGCATCCATTAACGAATGCTCCGCCCGAAGTTGCAGCAAGGAGAGGTATGTCTGATTGATAGACGCCAAATAGATGGACTGCTCCTCCAGTTGCACGGACGACCATAACCCTTCACCGATGCGGTTGGCATTCAAAATCATGTTGTTCTTGCTTTCCTTCAAAAGCATGTCGGATCCGTACCAGTACAATATGGAACTTGTTCCGATCAACATGCATACCGCCAAGGTGCTGATTAACAACGGAAGCTTTACTTGCAGTGACATATTCCCGATGTGAATGCCCCACTTCTTATGTGTTACCATCCTCGTCTCACCCCTGATGTACAAGATATGTTCCTATGACCCCTATGTAAATCCGATTTTCCATCTCTGTATATGCCTCCTTCCCAACTATTTGGAAAAATATGATCAGAAGTCTATTAATCTATTCAACGGAAAAATTTAAGTGTTTTTATATAGGTAAATTACGGTAAATGGGCGGGGTGAACACTTGAGTCATAAAGAAATAAAGAAAGGGGCGTCCCTAGTCATCTCAAATGACTATTGGGAGCCCCATTTTGCATGTTATTCGGTTTTAAATTTCGAAGAAGCTTCCTTCAGCTGCTTGGTGAGGCTGTCAATTTCCTCAATCATCGAGGACAACTGCTGCACCATAGCTGATTGTACTTGAATGGTCGAAGTAACCTCCTCAACGGAAGCCGATACTTCTTCGCCAGAGGCGGATAAGTTCTGTGCGAGCTCCATAACGTCATCTTTGTTCTGTTTCATAATATCGATCTCATGGGCCATGTCTTTAATCTGTTTGGTGATATCCATGACATTATTCAGGATCACTTCGAATGCCTGTTTTGTCTGGTCGACATATTGATCTTGCTGAGTGGATACGTTTTGGAGACTGCGTACGGAATCGTTCGCCTCCTTGGTCAAGCTTAGGTTATTCGTAATGATTTCCTCAATGTCGCTTGACTGCTGCGCACACAGTTCTGCGAGCTGTCTGACTTCGGAAGCAACGACACCGAATCCTCGGCCATGTTCACCGGCGCGAGCGGCTTCAATCGATGCGTTCAGTGCTAGTAGGTTCGTTTGCTTGGCGATTTTGCCGATCGCTTCCGTAATCGAAGCAATGCTGATCGAGCTTGCCTCTAGCTTGGTGGTAATGGTCGAAATGGAGCTGACCTCTTTCTCGCTGTCGTCATGGGCCCGGATAAGCTGGTTGATAACTTCATTTCCGGTATGGAAGACGTCAATAATAGAGTCCGTACGCTCCTTAACTGCTGACGACAATTGGTTAACGACTGCGATTTTGTCACCGAGATCACTGAATTGATTAACAATATGTTCAGTATCGAATGATTGAGATTCCATCGCTTTTGCGATTTCCATCGTGGTGATCGAAGTTTCCTGAATGGATATATTCGTTTGTTTGGAAGCAGCGTCCAATTCGTCTGTATTTGTATTCAACTGTGCAATGGAGCGGTTCATGTGGCCAATCAAGCTTTTATTTTGTTCCACCATGACCGTGAAGCTGTCTGCCAAGTCTTTGAATTCACTCTTATAGCTTCCTGTAGCAGCGACGGTGAGATCGCCGGAAGCCAGCTTCTTGAACGATTCTGTTAATCTGCCTATTGGCCGTGTTATGGAAAGCGAGATAAGTAAGCCAGCAGCTACGGACAGCAGCAGAGCGCCGATCGTTATGAGTGATATGTTCATAAATAAATGATCGAGTGGGCGCTTAATGTTGGCATAACTGTCGAACGAGAATACAGTCCAGTCTGCTCCTGGAATCTTCGAATACAGAACATATTGATCGGCATCGTCAAGATTTCCGCGAACAATATCCTTGTTTCCAGAAGCCTGGAAAATCGATTTCAGCTTGTTGGATTTGATCTGTTTTCCAGTCGCAGTCTTATCTTGTGAATGGAAGAGCGTATGGCCTAGGCGGTCTGTAATCATAATTGTGCCTACTTTATCGCCGGCCATTTGCTTCAACTGGTCCACGAAGAACGAGGTGTTGACCGTCGAAATAAAGACACCGTCTACCTTCGAGTCGTCCGCTGATATCGGTTGAGCGAATACGACGATTTGGCTTCCGGTGCTCTTCGAAGTTAAAGCGTCACTTATGGTCGGCGTTCCCTTCATGGCAGCCTGAAAATAAGCGCGATCTGCGCGGCTTTGCCCGATGGCTTCCGGAGTGGAGCTTGCAATGACGATCCCTTTCTTATCAATGAGCTGATAGGATTCCGTGCCCGTACTGCCTTGGAAACTTTGGGCCAGCAGCCTATTTGCTTCGGTGAACAAGGAATTGTCCTTCGAAAAGAAATGAGCATCATCCATAGACGACGCTGCTCGAAGATCCAGCAATGAGCGGTATGTACCATGTATTGAGGCCAAATATACGGACTGTTCTTCCAGCTTTACGGAAGACCATAATCCTTCGCCGATGCGGTTGGCGTTCATAGTCAAACTGTTTTTGCTTTCCTTCAAGAGAATGTCAGAACTGAACCAGTACAGTATTGTACTCGTTCCAATCAACATAGCTACTACCATCGTGCTGATTAACAGTGGGAGCTTTACCCTCAGCGACATATTAACGATGCGAGAAGTCCACTTCTTCTGTGTTACCATGCTAGTCCACCCCTGCTGTTATATTTTGCGATGCTATGGTCTGCTTTTACGCGGTTGAACGTCTAATCACCTCCTTTCTGAATAGGTTGGAAAAATATGATGTTGTGCTCATTCAATCTATTAAACATATAATTTTAAGTAAATTTCTATAGGTAAATTACGGTAATCAGGGGAGGGAGGGAGACGATCTCATTCAAATGAAAAGGGCTGCCTCGTCTTGGATGAAGATGAAGGCAGCCCGCGAGGGCATTTACAGATTGGTGAGCATTTGAAAATCATATAAGTAGACGCCGGAGGAGAGTTTCGAAGCCAGGTTAGGAATAAGTAGTTTTTTCAGCAATTTTCCATCCGACAATTGGTATTGTTCAATCTTATGTATTTGGTCGGACTCATCATAGCGGAACAGGTAATAGAAAGTGCCATATACGTAGCCCATTGCATCGTTCAGATTGGGTGTCCGATGGAACTTGGCAAGGGTGTTGGACTTCACAGAAGCCTTCGTATCCAGTGAGAACGAGAAAATTGTACCGTAGCCGTCTACATAATAGAGCATCTTATCCACGATGCCGATACTATTGGCGCTAAGCGAGAAATATGCATTGTCTGGCTCTTCTCCGTATGTATGAAGCGAATAGGTTGTTGCCGTATGTGTGGACTTATTAATTTCCATAAGCTGAAGATGGATACGATTGTGCTCATCTCGGGTTGAGAAGACCACGTACATATTGTTTGGTGTGGAAACCATCTTCGATTGCACGATAAGAGATCCTGTATAGATGTCCAATAGAGGATATTTCGTTTGTTGAAGCTTGTTCCCCTCTAGCTCCATCACAACTAGATTTAGCCCTTGCAGAGAGGCATGATCGGAGGTTAATGCATAGATATGATTCTCGTCGCTGCCCTGCGCCTCAACAAACTCTGGAATATCCGCGCAATTATGGTGCTGCGCATCTCCCCAGCGGATGGTAGATATATAGTTGTCATGGGTGTCAATCCCTTTGTTGAACAAAGCATAATATAACTTGCTCGAGGTTAAGTAGCCCGACATCTGTCTATACCCTGCACTTACTTTACAACGTGAAGAATATGTATCCTCAGTTCCCTTGCCCTGCTGCACATGAACCTTCTCTCTTGCTTGGATGACAATGCGATTCGAGTCCTGAAGCTGGACAGGGGCATTCCATTCCAATCCATCTCCGTTCCGAGTCTGAATGCTCCCGTCCTTGTCGATAGACAAGAAGTAAGAGTTCCCGCCGCCGATGATTTCCTGGGATAAGGAAGTAGAGTAGTAGACAAGGGCGACGGGAGGGTTATTCAGCTTGGTATTATTGTCTTGTGGAGATGATTGAGAACAAGAGATGAGAAGAGAGGAAATGACTAGGAAGACGGTATAGATAAGGATGCGTAACATAGCCTGATTCGAGGTCTTCAAGCTTCTCATCTCCGTTCCGAACAAATTAATAGCTTCTTACTGTTGTGAACATGGATGAGTCGCGAATATCGACAGGATATACACCGAGTCCGCCATCTCCATCAATATCGATGTTGGCTTTCTCTTTGAAGGCGCACCATACTAACTTGGAGCAGTTCTTGTCGCCGGAGCATGAGGTAAGACGATTCGTAGCAAAATTGTAGGAATACTTTTCACCGATACGGCCATTTGCCCAGTCAGCAGCTTGAGACCGCGCAGTTGCGCCTGCATATTCGTTCTTGAGGGTGAGAATCTTGGAGCCGCTATCTACTCGCTTATCAATGAGCTTTACTTTGCGGACTCCTGTGCTAGGGACAGACTCGACGATATAATCTGGTGTGTAGTAGATGCCTACATGGCCATGAGGGATGCCGATCGTCGAAGCGGTCTCGAAGAACACATCGCCTTTGCTGGAAGAGGCGAGCTGATAAGCTCCTTGACCTTTGTCCCCTGAGGCGATGCTCATTTGCGGTGACAGCCTTTTGGAGCTGAGCTCCTTGTACATCTGTTGGATGATGATGTTGCGTGGCTGATTAGTAACCTGGGAAGCGTAATCAATTTCGGACAAGAGCTGTTCCTTCGTCACATCAGGGTATACCCCTAACACGCGATCCAGCTGTGCTTCTTCATCTTGACCCAACGCGCCAACGGTAGTAGGAACGAACAACGTCAACAGAAGCATAACAAGCAAAATCTTTTTCATTCAAATCCTCCCATCTATCAATTGGTATACTTTCACTCCTATCATACAATCAACTTGGGAAAATATTCAATAATTTTACTAATTATTAATTTTTTTGTATTAAGGAGTTGCATTGAGCCATTGTTCGATGACATTTACGGATTGCGGAGCCCAGGCTAGTTTTAAGTGATTGAGCTTCAAGGTAACATTTCCTGCGACAGTTCCAATTCCATCCGTTGCGGAAGCACTGTTCACGAATACCACTCCATCGCTGGGCCCTGTATGCTCATTGTGTACGTTCGGAATGTTGTTTTCATTGCCAGACAGTAGGTAAGTGGCAATTGTATCTGGTATGCCAGAGCCTATAAGTTTGTTAATGAGCGATCCCTGCTGAATTGCGGTATCGATCCCATCTCCTTTCGTGAAGAATCCCGTACCTCCATAATAGGTTGTATACCAATCTTGCTCAGTTGCCGGAAGCGGGTACGTAGTGTCCCATTTTGCCAACATTTGCTTTTGCCCGGGGAAATAGTTGCCTTGAGAAGTACTGTATATGGACAGCTCGGGATGATTGCGCCAGATGCCATAACATATCATTTGTGTGTGGGGAGAAGGGGCATTGACATTGCCGCCGCATTCCGGAATGATTCCATAATTGAAGGTCCATCCGTGCCTGAATATAAAGTCCGTTCCTTTATTCGGACTGCCAATGAGAATAAGTTTTCGAATATCATTGGCATACGGAGTTCCGCCGCCTTTTGCTACGGAGGAAGCATACATCCGCGAGGCGAAGGCCCCTTTGCTCCAAGCGACAACATCAACTTTGCTGGCACCCGTTGTTTGCTTAATAATATGGATCGCATTCTGGATGTGCTCGGCGGCATAGTAATTGTCCCCATGCTTGTGTCCGAATCCGATTGCAAATACTTTATACCCTTGGCTGACAAGCTGCTGCATCAGGCCTGTGCTCGGGCATGAGGAAGCTCCACATGTATTCGGCCCAAACTCATTTGGGTTAGCCCAAGCCCGGTCGGCATTGTCATTAGCGCCATGGACGAGCAGAACGGGTGTGGATTTTGCATTGGTGTCATATTGAGGTGCATAGTACAGCAAGAAGCGGCTTGAATGGGGCTGGCCAACGCCTCCGAAGAAGGTGAGCCGCTGTCCATTCTGATCTCCTCGGCCATCTGGGGGATATTGTTCCGCTGTGAACATGGGATTACTGTCCTTCCAGCGTTCTACCTTGGCCCAGCCATTGGCGACATTTGGGAATGATTGCTCCATGGCCAGCGTTGATCCGCCAGCCTGGACTTGCGAGAAGGAGATGAGCAGCGTGCACATGAGGAGCGCGACGAAGGTCACCATGAGCTTCTTGCCATGCTTAAAACGGGACATAGCATCCTCCCTTTCCTAGACTGCTTCGAGGCAGTCCTTCATTAGTTATCGGGAGTTCGCGAAGGACCCCCTAAACTTCATTATAAAGAAAACGGTTACAATTTAGTTGCTGAGCATCAGTAATAAGTTCCCTGTACTGGAATTAGTTTTGTGTTCGGAGGAAGAAGAAGGCTCCTTGAATTTCCTGGACGCTCTATCACATAATAAAGTATGGAAAGGGGGAGCTTGATTATCCGTTACTTATACGAGTTTATACAGCACCAAGACGATTTGCCTATCAAATTATTCGTAAACAGCGTGAAGCATATCCATTTCCATTGGCATAAAGAGATTGAAATTATTTATGTTCTTCAAGGCTCGGTGGTCATGTATACGGATCAGCGCCAATATTTCCTTCATCAGGACGATATTATTGTCATCAATAGCATGTCCGTGCACAAGATTGAGCGTACGAACGAGGATAACGTGCTGCTAACGCTGCAATTCGGCCCGGAGTGGCTCGACACGAACGCGTTTATTCATTGCAATTCCAGTACGCAGACGGAGGAGAATCGCGGCAGCTATGATGTCATCCGCCATTATTTGGCGAAGATGGTCTATGAGATCAACAAGAAGGCAAGCGGCTTTCGCAGCTACACCCTGGGGTGTCTGCAGATGCTGTGCGGCCATCTGCTGCGCTATTTCGCATCAGGAACTAACGAGGCTGTCGAGGAAGATACGAAGTCGTATGACTACAAGCGGCTGAATCGGGTGCTCGAGTACATCGATCAGCATTTTAACCAGAAAATTACGCTTCAGACGATGGCGGATCAGGAGCATTTAAGCCTGCATTATTTTTCGCATTTCTTCAGCGACAAAATCGGCATCCCCTTTCAAAAGTATTTGACGCTTGTCCGTCTCGAGAAAGCACAGGCAGAACTGGCCAATACGGCCAAGAGCATCACGGAAATTGCCCTCGACTGCGGCTTTGCTAACGTTAAGCTGTTCAATAAATATTTCAAGGAAAAATACAATAGCACGCCGAGCGCATATCGTGAATCTTTCGCCCTGACCGATTTGCCGGATCCAGATCGAAAGCCGCTAACCTATGAAGAGTCATCCAGCGGAGACTATTACGAAACCGATACGATTCAGGCAATGTCTTCACTGTATCGTTACCTTCATCTCCATTCGGACGAGGGAACTGAGTCCAGGCCCGTTTCCCCGGTGCCGGGAACTTTATCAGCCGCTGCTTCAACGACGGTAAACGTAATGGTTCATGCGAATGAGCAGAGCGCGCCTTTCGATAAGCATTGGAACGTCGTCACGACGGCAGGACGGGCGGTCGAGGGATTAAGAGAGGACTGGCGATGCCAGTTCAGCGGGATGCAGCGCCAATTTCCTTTTCAATATATTCGCTTCCACGGCATCTTTAATGATGAAATGATGGTATACAGCGAGGAGGCTGACGGTACGCCGATCTACAATTGGTCCTACGTGGACAAGCTGTATGATTATTTGCTTCAGCAGGGCGTAAGGCCCTTCGTCGAGCTTGGGTTCATGCCGAGTCCCTTGAGAAGATCGAATGAAACCGTTTTTTGGTGGAAAGGCAGCATTTCCCCGCCTAAGGAGCAGGCCAAGTGGGATGCTCTGATTCAGGCATTCGTTCGCCACTGCATGAACCGCTATGGCTGGGAGGAGGTGAGCCGCTGGTACTTTGAGGTATGGAACGAGCCTGACTTGTCCGGCGTGTGTTGGGCAGGGACGAAGGAGGAATACTTTGCATTCTATGAATCGACGGTGCAGGCGATTAAGTCCATCTCACCGGAGCTTAAGGTCGGCGGACCTGCTCTTGGCTACGGTTCGTTATGGAACGATACTTGGGCGGAGGAGTTTTTGGCGCATTGCAGCGATCATCAGGTGCCGCTCGACTTTTTCTCCTTCCATGTGTATTCGGAGTACCCCTTCCAGAAGGAAGAGAATGATCGCCTGACCACGATCATGCCGCCGTCCTTTTATATGGAGAGCATTGACCGATTGAAAGATAAGCTCTCGGTTACGCCTTATCGCGATGTGGAACTATTCATAACCGAGTGGAACTTCTCGCTGTATGACCGCAATCTGGTGCATGATACGGCGTTTATGGCCCCGTTCGTCATTTATCATGCGCTCACAACGCTTGGCACTATGAAGGGACTGGCCTTCTGGTCTTTTACAGACGTATTCGAGGAAAGCATCGTTCCGACATCCCACTTCTACGGGGGGTTCGGGCTTATTAATCGGGATGGGCTAAGAAAGCCAAGCTACTATGCTTTTGAGCTGCTGCACAGGCTTGGGGATCAGATCATTGCTCGCGGGGACGGTTATTTCGCGACAAGGCGCAGCGACGGCAGTGTCCAGCTGCTTCTGTACCATTACGTGCATGTCGATCAGCTCTTCGCAAGTGGAGATTGGTCAGAGTTGTCCGATACGAATCGATATGCCGTATTCGAGGAGAAGGGAAATAAAAGGTTCCATATCCACCTCGAAGGGCTTGTTGGGAGCTATAAAATGACAAGCTACCAGCTGGACCGCGAACACGGATCTGTGTTTGATGAATGGATCCGACTTGGCGCCCCTCAATTTCTCACTGAGGAGGAGCTTCATTATTTGGACGCTCGAAGCGGGCCGGTGATGAATACTCGGATGATTTATGGTGTGCAGGGCTGGCAGCAAGAAGTGACCCTTCCACCTCATGGCGTGATCTTGCTTACGTTTGCAAGGCAATACTAGTCGGCCTCAGTTGCAGCAGGAGGCTTCTGTTTTTCTTATTATCAGTGCCATGAAACGCAAAGTGCACCCCTTCTCGGAGGGGTGTTTTTTGTTGTGTAAACGGTTTCCATTCTGCAAATGCTAATCCGGTTGGGGGTAGGAGAACAAGAAACGTCCCTAATTGCAGCAAAGAAGAACAAGAAAGCGCTCTCAATCAATTCTATACTTAAGACATGACATAACCAATCAATAATATGCTGCGAAGGGGGAATATACATGGATCGTCTCATGAAGTGGATGAACGAAAAATTTGCGCCGCGTTTGGAGGCGTTTACAAACAACGTATGGGTATCTTCCATTCAGGAAGCCATTATGGTTACACTACCTATGATTTTTATTGGATCGTTTGTTACCTTGATCTCGATTCTGAAAGACTTTATTCCGGGAATGCCGGACTTAACGCCTATAACTACATTCAGCTTCGGCCTGCTGGGGATCTTTATTGCTTTCCTAACGCCCTACACGGTGATGCAGAAGAAAGGGCGCGACAAAATCAAGCTCATTGCCGGCGCGACAGGCATCTCCTTATTCCTGATGCTGCTGAAGCCCGTCACGAACGAAGACGGAACGATTCAGTTCATTATGGAACGTTTCGGGCCTTCTGGAATGATTACCGCGCTGCTTGTCGGAGTTGCGGTGGCCGTAGTACTCAATGTGTTCAACAATTTCTCATTTTTCAAAAAGGATTCGAACTTGCCAGAGTTCATCATGGAATGGTTCGACTTCCTCGTTCCGATTGCGATTATTCTTACGCTGGGTTGGGTGCTCGTATATCAGCTGAACTTCGATATCTTTGATTTGATTGTAAGCGTATTCGAGCCAGTTAACGCATTAGGCCAAACGCTATGGGGCTTCCTGCTCTTTAACATAATTGGCGTCGCGCTGTATTCCTTCGGGGTCAGTCCGTGGGTGATCATCCCAATCTTCTATGCAATCTGGATTCCAGCGATTGAGCAGAACGCAGCCCTGGTGGCGCAAGGACTTGAACCGGTCAACATTAATACGTTTGAAACATTCTTCTCCGGTTGGCTCGGAGTAGGCGGACTTGGTGCGACCCTGCCGCTTATCATCTTGTTCCTGTTTGCAAAATCGCAGAAGCTGAAATCGATTGGCAGGGCGACGCTCGTTCCATCTTTATTTAACATCAACGAGCCTGTGATATACGGAGCACCGATAGCATTTAACCCGATTTTGATGATTCCGATGTGGATCAACGGTATCATTACGCCGATTATCGTATACTTGGCGCTAGACCTTGGATTCGCTCAGATTCCAAGCAAGGTGTTCCAGCTGTGGTATACGCCGATTGGAATCTCCACATACCTCATGTCCGGCTTCAATGGGCTTATCCTGTTGGCAGTCGTACTGGCTATCATCTTTGCCGTATGGTATCCGTTCTACAAGATTTATGATGCGCAAGAGCTGAAGAAGGAGCAGGAAGAAGCGAAACAGCAATAAAACATAGAAAGTGGGGAAATATTATGAATCAAAAGATAAACGATTGGATGAAGGAATTAACGCTAGAGGAGAAGGCTTCGTTATGTGCAGGACTGAATATGTGGATGACGAAGGGGATTGACCGCTTGAACATCCCACCGATCCACATGTATGACGGTACGAATGGCATCCGTAAGACGAATAGCGATGAAGAGATGGGGATTGCTACGGAGGGGAATATTCCAGCTACGTGTTATCCAACCGGCTCCGCGATTGGTTCCTCTTGGAATATGGAGTTATTGCACGAGGTTGGTGTAGCGCTTGGCGTTGAAGGGAAGGAAATGGGCGTCGAGCTTCTGCTAGGGCCTGGCATCAATATGAAGCGCACACCGCTAGGCGGCCGCAACTTCGAATATTATTCCGAAGACCCTTGTCTGTCCGGTGAGCTCGGCGCAGCCTTCGTGAATGGGCTTCAAAGTCAAGGCGTTGGCGCTTCCGTGAAGCACTTTGCCTGCAATAACCAGGAGTTCGAGAAGATGGTGACAAGCTCGGAGGTCGATGAGCGTACCCTGCGCGAGATTTACCTAAGTGCGTTCGAGCGGATTATTAAGAAGTCCGATCCATGGACAATTATGTGCTCTTACAACCTGCTTAACGGCTCCTATACGAGCGAGAATGAGCATCTGCTTGATGACATTTTGCGCAAAGAATGGGGCTATGAAGGCGTCGTATTGTCGGACTGGACGGCGGTCAACGATCGTATTCGCGGTCTCAAGGCAGGACTTGATATTGAAATGCCTGGACCTGCGCATTACAATGCAGCTGCGATTGTGGAGGCTGTTCAGAATGGTACTTTGTTGGAGGAGCAGCTGAATAAGAGCGTGCGGCGCATTCTTACATTGGTAGAGCAGGTAACGGCCAATGAAGAGGAGTCGAATACGGCTGCAATTGATTATCATGAGCTGGCGAGAAAAGCAGCGGCTGAGAGCATTGTACTGCTCAAAAATGATAACGGCATTCTGCCGATTGACCCTGCTAAGGCCCAATCTATTGCCGTAATCGGTACATTCGCGAAGAAGCCGAGAATTCAAGGCGCGGGGAGTGCCGAAGTGACGCCAACGTGTGTCGACATCCCATGGGAAGAGGTGCAGAAGATTGCCGGCGAGTCTGTACAATTCAGCTATGTGGAAGGCTACCCGAAGGATGAGCGTATCGATGAGGCCATGATCGAAGAGAGCGCAGCGCTTGCAGCGAAGTCTGATCTCGCGATTCTGTTCGTCGGACAACCCGAATATGCGGAGTCCGAAATGCATGACCTTGAGAGCATCGATCTTCCCGAGCATCAGGTGAAGCTAATTCAGGCGGTAGCGGCTGCACAGCCGCGATGCATTGTCGTAACGAGCAGCGGTACTGCAATGGCGATGCGCCCTTGGGTGCAGCATGTACCGGGTGTGCTCCACTCCTGGCTGACTGGGCAAGGCTCAGGCCGTGCAATTGCGGAGATTCTGTTCGGCTTGACGAATCCATCTGGCAAGCTGTCCGAGACATTCCCTGTGAAGCTGTCCGACAATCCATCCCATATGCGAATCCGCGGTGAGAACGGCAAGCTGTATTACCGTGAAGGACTGTTTGTCGGGTACCGCTACTATGACCGCAAGGAGCTTGCGCCGCAATTCCCGTTCGGCCATGGATTGTCCTATACGACCTTTGCTTACTCGGACATGAAGGTTATGCAGCATGATCGCCGCGTAACCGTGTCTCTGCAAGTAGAAAACACGGGAGCCGTAGCAGGGAAAGAGGTTGTCCAACTGTATGTTCACGACGAGGAGTGCAAGTGGACGCGTCCAGAGAAGGAGCTCAAGGCCTTTGCCAAGATCGAGCTTCAGCCGCATGAGAAGAAGGAAGTCGTGTTCGAGCTGGAAGAGCGGGACTTCGCTTACTACAATACAAAGTACAATCGTTGGGTCGCCGAAACGGGCTATTTCAAGCTTGTTGCAGGCAGCTCTTCCCGGGATATTCGCCTGACGGAGCGCGTATTCTGTGACTTTGGCAAGGAAGAGGTGTCTTTCCACAAGTTCAGCCTGTTAAATGACTGGATCGCTGATCCGCTTGCCAAATCGGTATTGGAAAAGTGCTTCAATGAGATGAATAAGCATGTTATCGACCAGGTGGTTTTGAATGAAGGATTTGTCGGATTCTGGGGAGACTTCCCAGCGATTAAGGTTCTGCAAATGTTCGGTCAGAACTGGCTCGTTCACCGTACTCCAGATCAAGTAATAGAAGAACTGATTGCCGAAGTGGATCGCGAGCGCCGTCAAGCGGTTCAATAAAGGCAAAATACGCCGCGGTTATTCGGTTAACTTCATAGATAGGAAAGAGGAATCCCCCCATGCGTTGCCATCGGGGGATTTTTCTTCGTTTGCGGAATATCTATAATTTGCTTGCCGCTGTGATCGATTTCAAAAAAACGTTCGTTGAAAAGGATAATAGGGAGGAAATCCATTTGCTGAATAAGCAGGGTGTTGATACTGGGAGTAAGGGGAGTGTGGATGTGAAGACGAGTTAGAGGAATAGCTGTAGGTTGAATGCGTCGTATCATCGACTTCCTGTTCACAACATGCTTGGCAATCTGCCGGTGGC
The DNA here is from genome assembly GCF_023713665.1 of Paenibacillus sp. MER 180. Lineage (NCBI taxonomy): Bacteria > Bacillati > Bacillota > Bacilli > Caryophanales > Paenibacillaceae > Paenibacillus > Paenibacillus sp. MER 180. The sequence goes on from NZ_JAMAVT010000003.1 coordinate 47,809, forward strand.
CCGATGACAACGGTCTTTGTAATTGGGGCTAATGTATCTTTTACTTTCGCCTCATCAAGGCAATACGAATGCGCCCAGGCTGCTGGAGGGGTCAATCGGAGTATATCTGAGCCGAAGATGACTTCTGGAGTAGGTGCATCGAAGATCGCAATCAGATGCGTATTGTCTTGGTTCGCAACCTCATAATGCCACCAGCCTTGAGGCACATTGGCGACCTGACCTGGCTTGATTTGATAGTTTAATAATTGATTCGTGAACGGATTAATGAGGCTGACAAGTGCTTCTCCTGTTACACAATAGACCAATTCACTCGCGTTCTGATGAATATGGGGTTCTACCGTATTGCCGCTGCTTAAATAGATATCCAGTAACGAGGCGTTGCCTAGCGTGTTTAATTGGCTTGCGCCCAATACGTTAATGTAGTTGTTTGCATCTTTGCGAAAGAATAAGGACTGATTCACATCATAAGCAAAATGAGCATCCGGTGAAGCGAAATCAATGGAGTTATTGGTAGCCACTGCTCGTAACCTGCCTTTACAAGAATTTGTATGCCATATCATATGTATTCGCCTACAAGACGTGAGCCCAAATTCTCTAGTTGGAGTGCAAACCTCAGGTAAGGTAGAATGAAGTGGTAATCTATGGATAGGTGCTAGACGCATTTATAGATACGGCTGACAAGGAAGTTGCGACAACATGGAAAAGGGAGGCATCATGATGACATATGATGTCATATGGAAACGGCTTGAAGGCGAAGGCCTTGAATACTGTACAGTTACTTTGCAGCCTGCAACGGTAATTCAAGGCAAAGTAATCTGTGCCGATGCGGATCGCTGCTTCGTTGAATATGAAGTGAAGTGCGATGCAGAGGGGGGGACTGAGGAAGTCGTGGTGCGTTACCACGAAGAACAGAAGTTAAGAACGCTCAGGCTGGAGCGGGATCATCAAGATCGCTGGACAGTGAATGGGGTAGTTCGAGAAGAACTAACAGGCGCCAAGGATATTGATATCGGTGTAACGCCATCGACCAATGTGCTGCCTATTCGGCGTTTGCAACTCGAGATTGGCCAATGTGCCGAGGTTATGGCGGCCTGGATCTGTTTCCCCGAATTCACGGTGCAGCCATTGCTGCAATCCTATGAGAAGACAGGTGACAACACCTATATTTATCGCTCCATCGATAGCGGATATACTGCTCGTCTACAGGTGGATGCGAATGGGGTTGCTATGAATTATGAAGATCAGTGGAAGGCATTATAGGCATTCTGCAGGTACAGGCAGGGTGCTGAAGCTGGAACAAGAAGATCAGGATTAACAAGCTTCCTTAGTTTGCCTTGCTTATCGCAAAACTAGAGCAGACCCCATGTCGCTGTATGTGGCGGCAATGAGGTCTGCTTTTCTCATTCATTCATTCACTTTACTTGTTCAAGTGCTTCGTTAAATAACTGACGATTCCATCCTTCGCGTCTTGCGAATATTCCCAGACCATTGCACCGCCCAGTTCATGCTCCTTAATGTATGCAATCTTAGCCTTCAAGGCCTCCTCATCTTCATAGGAGATGAAGGTATCCCCATTAAACAAGTAGGCAGCCTTAGCCGTCTCATCAAAATAACGCTTGAATCCCTTCTGATTCAAGTATTTCTTCACGATCGTGCTATAGCTCAGATCGATCTTGTCAATGTCGATAGGCTTGCCGATGGAGAAGTCGCCCTTGCTGCCCGGCTCGCTCTTGACCTTCTCCCATCCATAGGAATAGGCTGGAATGCCCAGCAGTAGCTTCTTGCTGTCTACCTCATGGGCCTTGTAGCGCTGAATAATGTCATGGACACTCTCTTTGGCTTTGCCCTTCGCATCTTTGTACAGATTCGCATTATAGTCGGTCGTATCCGACCATCTTCCAGTTAAGTCATAGCTCATGACATTGATGTAGGAGACGTATTTCTCTATTTCCTTGACGTCGACCTTCTCGAAATACCAATCCTGCGTGCCCGCGGCAAAGGTTAACAAGTACTTCTTATGCACATGCGGGAGTCGGTTCAACTTCTCCCTCAATTCCTTCATCAGCGATGTAAAGTTGACTGAATCCTCAGGGCGTGCCTTAATTGCCCCCCAGGCATCGAAGGCGGGATATTCCCAGTCGATATCGACACCGTCCAAATCCAGTTCCTTCACCATACTAATAATGCTTTCCGTGAACGAATAGCGATTTCCATCCATCGCGGCGTCAGAGAAGCCATCGGCATTATATCCGCCAACGGCGAGCACGAATCGAGTCTGAGGGTGCTGTTCCTTCAGCTTCGTGATTTGCTGCTTAATCCGCTCATTTTCGTCCTTGTTCTCATGGAAATAGATGTTGTTCTTATCAATTCGGGCAAATGCAATAAAGGCGATATCAATCGCTTGATCCTTCCAGTTCATTTGACTGATATCTTTCCAGATTGGAATATACACCGAAGTGATCTTCTGTTCGGCCTGACTGCTCACATTGTAAGCATAGAGAGACATTCCAACCAGCAGAGCGGAAATAAATAATTTCGTATAGAGACTGACCTTCATTCGCGCTTACCCCTTTCCACCGAACAGAACGGTAGTCATGACCTTGCTGAGATTCAACATTTTCACAAGCAGATAGCTGACAGTGAATACGGCGATAACATTGAACACGAGATTGGATGATGTCTGGAGTAGGGACGCTTCTGTTTCGGCCCTTCTCGATACGAGCAGCTCAATCAATAAATGAATGAGATAAATACTGAAGCTTGCTTTCGAAATCGAGCCAATCATTTTTTGCAGCTTGTAATTGACTCGCTCATGCAGGGTTGGTTCCTTCTCCTTAAACCAAATAAACATGGCCACAGCCATGAAAAAGGTCGTAATGGAATAGTTCCCGTAGAAGGTCTCATCCAATATCCCTAGATGTCTAGAAGCGAAGTAGGTGGCCACAGGTGTTAGGAAGAAGGAGACGATGCCTAAATTGAACAATACCTGCTTCCATTTGTCAGGCAAGCCATATGTAAATAAATAATGCCCCAAGATGAAGTAGCCGAGAAAACCTGTGAACAGCGGAATGTTCAATAGTGGGATATTGATATACTGTCCCGTCAGCTTGACGATAATGTCTGAAATGAATCGGTAGCCGATGCTAATGGCAGCCCACCAGGATAAGTAATAGCGCAAATCCCTCTCACTGCATGTCTTAACAAGCTTGCTGATTAAGGGAATCGTCATATAAATGGCGATAATCGCATACAGGAACCAGAGATGGACGTAGTTGCCGTCCGTCAGCAGCTTATAGCCGAAATCCTGCAGAAACGCGAGTGCATTCATCTTGCTGTTAACGATAACGTATTGATTGTAAAGCGCATAAATCAGTGACCAGCTGACTAGTGCGATGACGAGTGGAAGTACTCGTTTTATATAAAAATCCCTGTATGTGGTAATGTTCACCCGCAGCATCATGGCGCCGCTTATCATGAAAAACACAGGAACTGCAAATCTCGATACGGAGTTGAAAATATTGCTGACCCACCAAGACGATGTGTCGAAATCATTCGTTCTCGTCAGCAAATCTGCAGTAATATGCAGCACGATAACGGCGAGAATCGACAGAATGCGTAGTATATCTACATAAATGATCCGATTGCTCTTCCAAATACTCTCCATATTCTCCCTCCCAAATTGAACATGCGGCTTTTTATTTGTTTTATGGCCGCAATGATGGTTGTGCAGATTCAATTATTAACTAATGGTGGCTACGCCTTTGCGTTCTACGAAGCCCCAGCCCTCATCATTATCGAAGTACTTAATGGTGCCGACAATATTCAAGTACAGCAGTAGATTCCGATAAGTGAGCAGTTCGTATTGACTGAACAAGAACATATAGATATAATCTCGGAGCGAGTAGCTGCTGTCGTATTTCTTGCATAAATACAATGAGGTGATGATTTGAGCGGCATTTACGAGAACAATGATGGAGAACAAGATGAGCATTTGTGTGATACTGCCGCCGAATAGAAGCATGTTAATAAGATAGATAATCGTCGTGAACGCCGTAAGGGTTCCCAGCACAAAGCCATCGATAGCAAAAAATAGACTGACGCCTAGGCTGAACTTCTGTGATAGCTGGGACCAGTAGATCAGGATGCAATCTACGAAAGCCTTCTGCCAGCGTATCCGCTGTTTATTGAAGTTCTTCAAATTCTCAGGGCATTCCGTATAGCATACTGCTTCAGGTGCGTAAACCAGCTTCTTCTTCAGTTGATTGGCCTTCATGTATTCATGAATCTTCAAGGTAATGTCGATATCCTCGCCAACGGTGCTGCGGAAGCCATTCACTTGAACCAGCACATCCTTGTAAAAGGCGCCAAATGCACCAGAAATAACGACGATCGAGTTGAACACGGATTGGGTTAGCTTCCGGACATAGAACCCGTGAATGTAATTGAGAATTTGGCTCTTGATTAGGCCTTTCCCCATAAACTTCTCTACGATAACGCCATTTTTCTTCTCAGCACCCTGTACAATCTTGACCGTACCGCCAAGTGCAATAATATCTTCATTGTGGAAATATTGATTGACATACTTCAATGAATTGACTTCAAGCATACTGTCCGCGTCAAGTGTAATGACAATATCCGATTGTGCGCAATCAATGCCGGCATTGAGCGAATCTGCCTTGCCGCCGTTAAGCTTATCGATCACGAAAATATGCTTATATGTAGTAGAGCCATAGATGCCCTTGATCGCTTGATACGTTAGTTTGCCGTCGCCCGTACGCTGAACTGGCTTCAAATCAAGAAGCTCATCTAAACGCTGCAAGGTATTATCCTTCGAGCCATCATTAATAATAATGACCTCGAAGTTGTGGTAATTGACACTGTTCATTGCCTCGATGCAATTTTTGATCGTGAGCTCTTCGTTGTAGGCAGGGACGAGTACGCTGATTGACTTTTCGCTCAGGCCATTATTCAATTGCTTCACCTTGCTGAACAATAACGGAACGATCGTATACAAGAGCTGAAATCCCAAGAAGATGAATGTCGTCATATAGAAAAAATACTGCATTAGTTTCACTCCTTCTCTCTCTAATTCGAACGAAACATGGAAAATCTTCCTTGCTTTGTGGTGATAAAGCGAAAAAGTGTGTAGGTGTGTGTGTATAGCGCGAGATGAATAAAATTGAGTGCTGCTTCAACGAAATAGGGCAGTAGTCCCGTGATGATGTGGTCTAGGTGGAATAGCAGAGCGGTGTATTCAAATATTGACCAAGCGTTTATTCGTGTTTCCATCATCCTCCAATCTGTTAATTAGGCCGTATTCTACCTAATCACAAACTATCCTAATGATTACCATATGTAAAACCGCTTTAACTTTCAAGAAAACGAATACATCACTTTCAATCGTGAGCAGACGAGCATTTTTGTCATTTTTCGTGGAACAGTGAAATTTAGGAAGTCTTTAACGTTGTGAAACATAAATGACATATCAAAAAGAGCCGAGTGCTTAACGCACCGGCCCTTCGTCATGAGATGATAGTGGTTATGGAACAGCTGTTATTCTGTCTTCACAGGTTCTTGCTTCACGCTAACCTCAAGCAGATCCAAGAAGAACATGAATATCGGTACTCCGAGAATCAATCCCCATACGCCGAGGAAATGCTCTGCAATAATAAGAACGGCAAACGTATAGAAAATTGGCAAGTGAACCTTCGCTGACATCAGTTTAGGATTTAAGATATACGCCTCGATCGCATGGATGACGATGACCATAATGACGACGTATAAGACCTTAATCAAGCCACCGATGGTGAAAGCAATCGCACACAACGGAATGAGTGAAATCACAACGCCCATTACCGGGATCAGCCCGAGCAGGAAGATCATGATAGCTAAGCCGAACAACTGCGGGAAGCCGAGCAACCATAAGCAGATTGTGGACAAGATGGTATTCACGATGGCGATAAGGAACTGTGCTTCAATGACCTTGCCAAATGAATATAAGAACTTATTTCCGAAATACTCCAACTCCGAATAAATGAATCCAATCTTGCTCGTTCTGAACTTCTCCGTAAATTCCATGACACGCTTCTTCTCCAGTATGAAGAACAAGCTGAGGACGAAGGAAATGATAGCTCTCGTACCCCATTGTCCAATATCAGAGACCGATTTCACGATAAAGTCGAAGCCCTTGCTCACATAGCTCGCTAGGTCGATCTTCTGCAGCGAGTCTGTAATGTATTGCATGAATTCGAAATCAAAATCGTAATTCATGAAAGCCTTTGAATTATAGAACTGAATAATACTGTTCACAAGCTGCTCAATCTGCGTAATAACTTTCGGGAAGACACTGTATGCTCCACCAATGATGGCGAGCAGCAGCACTGCATAGAGAAGCAGTACGGTAACTTTGTAATTCACCTTTATGATCTTGTTGATCCTCCGATGGAGGAATGTGTGCAGCCTGTCCACTAAGTACGTTAAGATGAACGTTATAAGGATGAGGTGGATCATGCTTCGCATTGCAAAGAGCAAGGCGATAATTACAAGAAGAATAAGGATGCGTTTGACACCAGGACCTTTGAAAAATTCTTTCACTGTTTCCATCGTAAATCTGGGGCTCCTTTGATTGTCACTTGTGAGAGCAGTTCGGTCCCTTGCCATATCTGTTAGAAGAGAACGCTCTTCCTTTCACTGTATTCAAGCATATGACATTCCATACGCGATAGCAAATGTAAGGATTCAATCTTTTACTGAAAAAAGTAAATAACTTTCTTACTTTTTTCTTAAGTAGGCGACATCACTCGGAAATATTGTGAAATTGTAAACTGACAAATGGAATATATTGCGCTAAGATGTGAATGAGACGAGGCGATTGACATAAGAAGGAGAGGCATAAATGAGCATCCGGTGGAAAAACAGAATAGGGTTTTCGATTATTGTCATCTGCATGTTTGCAATTTTTACGTATCAATATAATGCGTCGAGCAATCAGCTGAGCACAATGAAAGAGATAAAGGAACGAACACTTCAATCAACATTGCTCGCAGATAATATGAAGCTGTCGGTCGTTCAAGTTCAGCAGTGGCTTACCGATATTGGGGTTACGAGAGCGCAGGATGGTATGGACGATGGATTCAACCAAGCCGCTAAGTATGTCTCACAGTTCCAAGCAGATGTTCAGCACTTCAAGCAGCTTCATCCAGAGCTGTCCGGCAAATTAGATGAGATTGAGGGATCGTTTAAGAAATTCTATGAGATGGGCCAACTGATGGCGCATGATTATATTGATAAAGGAACGGAAGCGGGGAACCAGACGATGGGCTCCTTCGACCAAGCTTCTGAACAAATTAACAAGCAGATGGACGACATACGGTCGCAGCAATTGGATCGTATTCAGCAGGCGATGGACGCAGTGGAACAGGCGAATCGTTCTCATCAGTCTGTCTTATTCACTTTGCTGATTGCAACCGTTCTCATTGCTGTTACGACAGCTGTGGTGTTGACCAGATCCATCGCTCTATCTATGAAGCAGTTGAATGAATCTGCCCGTGTAATCGCAGACGGTGATTTGCGTCACCCTATTATTCGGACTACAAACGATGAGATGGGGCAATTGGCGAAATCATTTGAGAAGATGCGTGTTGATTTATCCCAATTGATTAGTCATGTACAATCCGCAACAGATATGGTGGCGGATTCGTCAGAGCAGCTTCAGCAGTCGGTATTGCAGACCACGGATGCGACCAATCAATATTCGGTGTCGTTGCAGCGAATTGCTGGAGGCGCCGATGTACAAATGCGTGCATCTGCCGAGAGTGCAAGAGCAGTGGAAGAAATGGCGCAAGGGATTGCAAGAATTGCTGCAACATCTGCTGAGGTTGCTGATTCCGCTCTATATACAGAAAAATCGGCCTCGCGAGGGGACGAACTCATTCGTCAAGCGGAACAGCAAATCGCAGCTGTTCATGAGGCGAACCGCAATGCCTCATACACGGTCGAGCAATTAAGCAAGCAATCTGCTGAAATTCAACAGATGGTAAACGTAATGACGACTATTGCTGCGCAGATTCAATTGCTTGCTCTAAATGCCTCTATTGAAGCGGCACAAGCTGGGGAGCATGGCAAGGGATTTGCTGTTGTTGTATCAGAAGTAAGGAAACTGGCAGATCAGTCTAAGCATGCGGCAGGGCAAATCGCAAGCCTTGTAGGTCAAGTGAATGAGAAGATGGATGCAGCGGTTGAAGCGATGGAAGAGAGCACACGAGAAGTTCTCCTCGGGCAAGAGGCAGTGCTGCATGCTAGGCAATCCTTCCATAGTATCACCCAATCGACGGAACAGGTTGCGTTGCAAATTCAAGACGTTTCCTCATCTACGGAAGAGTTGTCAGCAGGATCAGAGGAGGTTGCAGCTGCATTGTCGCAGTTGAGCGATCTTGCACAGCATGCATTTCAAGAAAGTGAGCTGTTATCTTCCGCATCACAGGTTACATCGACGGCTATGGAAGATATGAATCGATCGGTTACGCGATTAAACGGTCTTGCTGGTGAGCTGCAAGCTTCTGTACGTCATTTCAAGCTAAGCTAAGTGACTGGCATCGAATCGGATTTTTACCTATAATGATAGAGATTGAAGGATGAAGTGAGGGATAATACATGAGTGTAACGATAATGAAGGCATCGATGCGTCAGAATGAAGACAAGACTTATATCGGACAAGTAGTTTTCCAGTTAGAACAATTGAAATCACCGTATGAAGTTAGCTTCTTCAGCAAGAACGGGAAGGATTGGGATTACAACCTGCACTTCACAGCCCAGTCTGGTGACGAAGAAGAATTCTACGAGTTGGATGCGAAGCTCGAAGGAGACGACGATTTGTTCGATGAATTGTTGTCTGCAGCATGGGATACGCTTGAAGCACCTGCAACCGACGTATAGCATATTTGGATGAAGGCAGGACATAAGTTGAAGTGGGTAAAGGATGTGAAGCAGCAGCTTCATATCCTTTTATTTTTTTGAATGGAAGGAAGACATTTTATGAGATGGAATGGTATAATACGGAAACGTAAATGGATTCCAAGACATCACAGAAGCAGGCAGGAAGGTAATCATTGTGTGGAGGTGTAGCCTTGAGAAGGATTTGTTGCCTTGGCTTATTTCTATGGCTGACTATATCCTTCGTAATCCCTGTTCAAGCCGCAGATGTACTACACCGATTGACTCACAACGACCAAGATACGCTGCTTATTGGGCAAGTGATACGAAATGAGAAGGCAGGGGTGGCGATTCAAGTCATCTATATCGTGTCAGGTGAGCAGACGAAGCAAGACATTACAGTTACCTATGCTCAGCAAGCGAATGTGTGCTATGCATGGAATGTTGGGGATATGGCGTTATTCTCACTCGATAGGACGGATACAACAGATAGGAACTATAAGATGAAGTGGGGAAGTTATCCGCTTAAGATTGCAGAAGGTAAGGCGCTTTTGAAGGATGCACAGGTAGAGCCGGACATTGCAGCCTTGCAATACTATGTGAATAGCGGCGGAAAGTCATTATCGTTTGTAATTGATGGAGAACGGGTTCTAGGCAGGTACGACAATGGTGAGATTGTTCGAATTGCGCCTAAGCTGGATCATGCGGCCCAGAAGCATACGGAGGATGGGATTGGGCAGCTGATACGCCCTCATGAATATAATCATCAAGTTAAACAGCTGATAGACATGGATCATGTGGAAAATCGGTATACTCGCGTTATTTGGATTGTTGCAGAAATTCTCGGTTTTATCATTGCGGGTGCCCTATTACTTGGGAAGAGATAACGAAAAGCCATCAATAATGTTACCGGTAACTCAAATACTCGGCATATCTCGACTCAAAACAACCGGATATCACATGATTCGTAATAGATACCAAGCCAAGTTGAATTGTTCTAGCAGGGCATTGATCCTCTAGCCATCGTGGTATTAGGCTGAAGCCCAATGGATTTCTGCACAACAGATGAGAATGAGTGCATCCAGATGGTTCTTGATCATAAAAAAGCCAGCAAGCTGTCTCTGTAACAGAGGAGGCCTGCCGGCTTATCTTGATCGTAGGATAAGTGCAGCAAATCTTAGTAAATCATATCATTGAAGTGAAATTAGAGATTACCACTTCTCTGATACAAGCTTCGCTTGTGTGAAGAGGAGCAGGTAGTCTCTTCCTCCTGCCTTCGAGTCGGTTCCTGACATATTGAATCCGCCAAATGGATGTACGCCTACTAGTGCGCCTGTACATTTACGGTTGAAATACAGGTTGCCGCAGTGCATATGATGGCGCGCATATTCGAGATGCTCGCGGTTCATGCTGTACACTGCACCGGTCAAGCCATAATCGGTATTGTTGAAAATATCGATCGCTTGCTCGAAGTTCGAAGCCTTGCTGATCGCCAGTACGGGACCGAATATTTCTTCCTTCATGATGATTGCTTCTGCATCAACATCTACGTACACTGTCGGTTGGATATAGTATCCGTTGCCATCGGCAATACTGCCTCCAGCTACGAGTCTGCCTTCGCCTTTGCCAACCTCAATATATTTCAGAATACTGTCGTACGCATGCTTATCGATGACTGGACCAATTGGGGCGTTCTCCTCAGCAAGACCTACACGCAAAGCTTGCGTTTTCTCGGTGACGAGTCGAACAACTTCGTCGTATACCGCCTCATGGACAATGGCGCGCGAACCGGCGGAACACTTCTGTCCTTGGAAGCCGAAGGCAGATTGTACGATCGCAGTTGCTGCTTCTTCCACATCTCCGGTTTGATCTACGACGATGCCATCCTTACCGCCCATTTCTGCGATGAAGCGCTTGATCCACAGCTGGCCTGGCTGTGTTTTAGCAACACGCTCATTGATGCGAAGTCCTACATCGCGTGATCCCGTGAAGGATACGAAGCGAGTACGCGGGTGATCAACTAAGAAGTCGCCAATCTCTGAGCCAGAACCAGGAACGTAGTTCACTACACCTGCTGGAAGGCCAACCTCCTCCAATAACTCAACGAATTTCGCTGCAATGACAGGAGAGGCGGAAGAAGGTTTCAGCACGACAGTATTCCCAGATACGACAGCTGCACAGGTCATGCCAGCCATAATGGCAAGCGGGAAGTTCCACGGTGGAATGACGATTCCGATGCCTAGTGGAATGTAAGTGAGACGATTGTCTTCACCAGTAATTGTTGTGATCGGCTGTGGACCACTGAGACGAATCATTTCCCGCGCATAGAATTCTAAGAAATCAATTGCTTCCGCCACGTCTGCATCTGCTTCTGCCCAGTTCTTGCCGACCTCGTATACAAGCCAAGCAGCATAGTCGAACTTGCGGCGGCGCATGACGGCAGCTGCCTTGAACAAATACCCTGCACGCACATCTGGGGCAACGTGCTGCCACTTGGAGAATGCTGCATCCGCAGCTGCAATTGCTGATTCTGCGAGCTCGACGCCAGCTTGAGCAACATGGCCCACAATTTGATCAAGGTCGCCTGGGTTCGAAGAGGTGCTTCGCTTCTCTGTCAAGATTCGCTCGCCGCCGATGACCAATGGGTAGGTATTACCCAGCTGCTCACGCACTCTGAGCAATGCTCCTTGCATTGCCGTGCGATTGCCCTCTGCTGTGAAATCCGTAAATGGCTCATTCCGATAATCGATTACTGTCATCTAGATGACCTCCTTAACGAATGGATACTTAGTAATATGGAGTTGAGTGCTGTCAATTTGTATGAGATGGATCTGCTATAGCATGCAGGATGCTATGCCTTAAACATCGATTTGAGAACGAACCCGACGTTCGCAGGACGTTCTGCAAGTCGGCGCATGAAATATCCATACCAGTCATTTCCGTATGGGACATATACGCGCATGGTGTAACCTTCGTCAGCAAGCTGCTGCTGTGCTTGAGTCCGAATGCCGTATAACATTTGAAATTCGAATTGTGTGCGTGGAATATTGTGAGTTTGTGCGATTTGTTTGACGTGATCGATGATGTGGTCGTCGTGTGTGGCGATCGCGGCATAATTGCCGTTGGCTAGATGTTGTTCAATGATGTGGATGAAATTGCGGTCGACATCAACCTTGTTCGGGTATGCAACCTGTGGTGATTCTTTGTATGCTCCCTTAACCAGCCGCAGATTGGGTTTGTAGCGGTTAAGATGTTCGATATCCTCGCTGCTCTTGTACAGATAAGCCTGAATGACAAGGCCAACCGTGCTGCCGAACTCTTCGCGAAGCTGATTGAAGATGTCGATGGAAGCTTCGTTGCGAGCGTAGTCTTCCATGTCGATGCGCACGAAGTTATTATGACGGCGAGCAGTATCTAGGATGGCGCGCATATGATCCATACAGAGCTGTTGCGAGATGTCCAAGCCGAGCTGAGTTAGCTTGACTGAGAGATTGGACGTAACTTGATGCGCTGCTATTTCATTTAAGGTGCGGATACAATACTGTGCTGATTCTGCTGCTTCCTCTTTGGTGGAAATAAACTCGCCAAGATGGTCGAGCGTGGCTACGATTCCACGATCATTTAATTGCTTAACCGTTGTAATCGCTTCCGAAATTTGCTCTCCCGCGACGAATCGTTTAGCGCCAAATCGCAGTCCGTATTTCTTCGCTGTGCGATTGGCCAGCCGATTCTTCGAGAGAAAGAGAAATGCATTGCGCATGATTGCCTCCATGGCGTGCAGCTTCCTCTCTTTACTGTAATGGTATTTTTACATTCTTCTCATTCGCAATACGTTCATTAGCACTGGAATAAGTGTTCAAAAATTATACACAAATACAATTTATGATTAATTATAATCACATCAAGCGCATAAAGTAAATCATTATTTTAGCATCATATGGAAAATGGGTTGGGCTCTACATGTGCACGGAACAGGTGTCTATTTGTGTTTTCGTTGCTTTTTCCCACTCTTTTTGCCATAATTTAAGAAAAAATAGAGAAGAATCGGTGATAGAATGCTAGAGTCGCAACAAATACAATCATGGCTCGAAGGCGTGTTGAAAGCGACGAATGATGCAGTGACGATTGTTGATCCTGAGGGTACGGTTATCTATTGGAATGGTGCCGCTGAGCGTACGTATGGCATTGAGCGGACTGTCATCGTAGGGCGGAAGATCGGAGACTACTTCCAACGGGAATCGATTATGCTGCTGCAAGTGATGGAGAGCGGACAGGAAGTGCGCGAGGTCTATCATGAACCGCGTCCGGGGATGCATGTGATGATCAATGCCATTCCTGTATTCGATCAGAATCAGGAGCTTATGGGCGCCATTTCGATTGAACGGAATGTAACGCAATATGTGAAATTGAGCGCAGAGATGGTCAGCCGTCCAAGTGAAGAGGGAGTGACGACAGCCTTACTGCCGCTGTCCGCGGAGAAGCAGAGCAGTCTAGGCGCCCTGGCTCGGATGAAGTGTCCGCTGCTGCTAACCGGATCTGCAGGAGCGGGGAAGAAGTCGGTTGCGAAGTGGATGCATGCTCACTGTGGTCGTGAAGGACAGTTCGTCTATGTAAGCTGTAGTGGGATTCCAGCAGGCCTGCTGGAGGCTGAATTGTTCGGCTATGAAGGAGAGCAACCACGAATAGGCAAGCTTGAGCTGGCGCAGAATGGAACCTTGTATTTGAAGGATGTGCATATGCTTCCAACTTCGGTGCAGGAGAGGTTAATAGAAGCACTGCAAGAAGGTCAATATGTTCGGTCGGGAGAGATGGAATCGAAGGAAGCCGTCACGCTCGATGCGCATGTGATAGCCTCGATTCCAGAAGAGAACGGTGAGTGGGCTGGATCTGAGCGGGAACAATCTGCTCAATTGTTGAAGGAGATGTACTATGTGTTTCAGATCGAGCATATTCCTTCTCTCATGGAGCGCCAGCAGGAGCTCCCGGAATTGTCACGCTTCTACTTAAGCGAAGCTGCGGAGAAGGTTGGCGCGGCTATACCGAGTATAGGCGCGGATGCAATGGCGGCGATAACGTCTTATCGTTGGCCTGGCAACATGGCGCAATTGGCCAATGCGATGCAATATGCGCTAGCGTCTCATCTAGGGCGCGGCGGAGGCGGGGTCATTGCTGCTCAGGATCTGCCCGACTATGCCCGGCTTACGACACTGAATGAGTTGACGCAGCCCGAACTCCCGCTGAGCGTTCATTCGGAAGAGATGGAACGAGCGCTTATCTCGGAGACGCTGCAGCGAACGAAGGGCAACAAGGCCAAGGCAGCTAGACAGCTCGGCATATCGCGCGGAGCGTTGTATTATAAGATTAGGCAGTATGGACTGGAAGGTTCATAGCATTACAACTGCATCATAGAATAGACATCTTAGATAGAGATAGGAACAGGTGAGACATCATGAAATTAGGATTGGCCTCATTCCAATGGCTCGTATTTATTTTGGCGGGAAGCCTTGTTGCTCCGCTGGCTGTTGGACATGCGTTTGGATTTTCTCCGCAGGATATTGCGGAATTCATGCAGCGCACGTTTTTGATTATCGGGATATCAGGTATATTGCAGACGATGTTCGGTCATCGGCTGCCGATTATGGAGAATCCGGCTGGTTTATGGTGGGGCGTCTTCGCAGTCTACGGCGGCCTCATCGCGGCAGGAACAATATCGCTCGAAGGCGGACTGCGGCAGCTGGAGATGGGGATGCTGATTGCAGGCGCGCTCTTCATTATCATTGCTGTGCTGCGCTTAACGTCGGCAATTGGCAAGCTGTTCACACCGCTTGTCGTAGGGACGTATCTGCTTCTGCTTGTTGCACAGCTTAGCGGATCCTTCATGAAGGGAATGCTCGGAGTTGGCTATCGTGCCTCTACACATGTAGAGCTTCAGGTTGCGATTCCCGCAATTATTACATTATTGTGTGCCATGCTGCTGCCGCGGAGTTCGAAGGCCTTTTTGCGCAACTATTCTGTGCTCATTAGCTTGTGTATTGGTTGGCTGTTGTTCTATCTGCTCGGCATCACAGAGCCTATACAGCCTTCTGCTTCATGGGTATCAGCGCCTATGCCATTCGCTTGGGGCCTGCCTGAACTGGATTCTGGCATCTTGATGACGTCCTTGTTCGTCAGTCTTCTTCTCATTGCGAATATGATGACGAGCATTCGCGTCATGGAGGGTGTGATGGATAATTCAGGAAAGACATCCAAGCCTGTCAATTATGATCGTACAATGCTGATGATGGGTGCGAATACAGGCTTAGGAGGCATTTTCTCCGCAATGGGATGTGTTCCGATTTCAGGGACAGCGGGCTTCATCATGACGACTCGAATTTATGAGCGTCTGCCATTCGTTATTGCCTGTGTGCTCATTGCAGGGATTAGCTTCTTTCCGCCAGCGACGGCCTTTTTTGCATCGATTCCCATGCCGGTAGGGTATGCAACGATATTCATTCCATTCGCTTCTATGGTCGGATTGGGATTGAAGGAGTTCCAATCGATTCCTATGAATGAGCGCAATCGCTTCATCCTCGGCGTATCTATTATGATGGGGATTGGCTGTATGTTCATCCCGGCTGAAGCAGTTGGGCAATTGCCAGGACTGCTGAAGACTATGGCGAACAACGGATTGATCGTAGGCATGATCCTGTGCATGGCGATGGAGCAGGGAAGCCGCTTGCTGGATCGTAGAGCGGGTCGAACACAGAAGGAAGAATCGTAGGAAGAACAACTAAATTTATCGAAAAGAAAGGCGTCAAATTGGATTTGTCGCCTTTTTCGTATTATAATAGATTGGCAAAATAGGGAAATGGTATATTAGTTCACTTCATCGTTTTTCATTGTTAGAAAAATGAGGACACCCATCATGAATGTAGTCAGTCGATCCGCAGGGAACAAGCCATTCCACTCTGAGGACATCCACATGCCGAACCATTCGCCACCGATTACCTGAAAACCTAGGAACCACACGCACAAGCCAAGAATAAGACCCGCGATCGATACGTTCTTCGCTTTGTGGAAGGATTCTGCATCTGCATGCAAGTGGGAGAACAGGCGAAGTGATCCCCAGATGCAAATGAATGCGACAGCTGCCTCTGTGATGATAATCGCAATATAACCAATATGATGAATCGTCGTTCCCGTTATGGCGCGGTACATAATGTTGTTATCGGGAAATGTGGTGTCCATACTAAGCACATGCTTCACGAATTGGAAGTTCGTATTGTAATCTGTAATATTGCCGAAGGCAACGAGGAACACATACAGCCCGAAGAACATCACGGCTAATGCTTTGGTAAAGCGGATTAACACACCTGTTGAGAGATTCATAGCTGTTACCCCTTTTCTAAGTTTTTCTATGTAATGATTTAACAATACTACTATAGCACCCATGAATATGTTGTCAAACGTTCATATTGGAGTGCGAAAATATCAAATTGCAAGACATACATCATTGACACAAGGAGAGATTTCAATCGACATGGAAGCTCATAAACTATCAATTATTCATCAATTGAATCTAGCTGTTCAATCAATTCGCGGTATCTTGGAACAGGTGACAGAAGAGCAGTTGAATCAGCAGCCTATGCCGCATAAGCGTTCCTTGCGAGACATGCTCGCTCATTTGACTCTCATTTGCGCGGCCGATCTGCATATTATGAACGAAGCAACTCAGACCGATATGGATCGTTTCTATGAAGAACATACACCACATACAATCGAAGAAATGAAGGAAACGTTGGCAGACGCTCACCAATCATTAGTCGAAGCGATGCATTCATGGTCGGAGGAGCAATGGCTTGAAGTCAAAACCGCGTATTGGGGAGTTGCATATTCGCGCTTTGAGTGGATGCTGGAAATCATCCTTCATTTGGCGCATCACCGGGGTCAGTTGTTCACCTTGCTGTGTGAGCATGTGGGGGAGCCTAAGATTGTAATGTTTGAATAGATGGGATTGGAGGCATTACACCATGGGTGGGACTGAGAAGATGATAGAGCTGAGATCGCTCAAGCTTACAGATGGTTATGATATTTACGAGATGCTGCAGGGGATCGGCCCAGGTGAGAATGGCTTCGTCAATAGTGCGTACGGCATAAGAAGAGGCCAATTCCGAAGCTACCTGAGACAGCACTGGAATATATCGCAAGGGATAAATCTAATGCCGCAATATGTGCAGCAGACGATATATTGGCTGTATGTGGATGGCCGACCGGTTGGATATGGGAAGCTTCGGCACAGATTGAATGAAGCGCTGCTTGAACGAGGCGGTCATATTGGCTACGTCATCCGGCTAGATGAGCGAGGCAAAGGATATGGAACGCTCTTACTCCGTGAACTTGTTCGTGAAGCAGCGGGACTTGGGTTGACAGAAGTGCTGTTGACAGTCGATGAAGATAATCTTCGCTCACGAAGAGTGATTGAAGGCAACGAGGGCGTATTAAGCGACACCAAGGATGGAATTTGCAAGTATTGGATTACGATCAAGACGGGGTAAGTTATCAGCCGGGGTTATACTCAGAGTCAACAGATAAAGGAGCAGGGGACTGCATGGGCGTAGGAGGATTCAATGAGCCAGCATCAATGTTCAATCTGATGTCTACGATCTTCCCAATTTTCATTGTTCTGTTTATAGCTGTCTTCATCTTTGTGATTATTAAGGGTATTATGCAATGGAACTACAACAATCAACAGCCTGTTCTAACTGTGGAAGCGAAAGTGACGGATAAGCGAACAGAAGTGTCCAATAGTCATCACGCGGATCATCACAGCCATTATTCAACCCATTATTACGCGACGTTCGAAGTGGAGAGCGGGGATCGGATGGAGTTCCATGTGAAGAAATCGGACTACGGATTGCTGGCCACAGGAGATCGCGGGAAGTTGACATTTCAAGGGACGAGGTTTTATGAGTTCGAGCGGTATCACGTTCGTTGAGAGAAGGATGGTATCATACGCGCAGCTAGACGATACAGTGGGCATGGAACTAGCGAAATGATGTTGGAGCAGCTATCATATAGAGAGACAGACAGAATAGGAACTTTGCAAAGGATGATTGTACATGTGGTGGATTGGAGCGGGTGCGTTCATTCTTATCCTGATTATTGTGATTTCAACGATTGCAGTGAGCCGGTATGCTTTCCGTCAGGTAACGATGTGGGAGAGAAGCACGCTGGACAAAGCATTTGACGCGGTTGAAGGGTTCGGCTTGATGAGCAGGCAGGAATTCGCTGAAATGGCCAAGGAAGATGTATTCATCACTTCGGAGGACGGTCTGACGCTGCGCGGGTACTATATCGAGCCCTATCCAGAGCGCAAGAAAGTCATGATTATCGTCCACGGCTATACGGCAAATCATATTATTGGATCGCAATTTATTCGTCTATTTACCGAGGAAGGCTATAATGTGCTCCTTGTGGATCAACGGAGCCATGGGCGAAGCGAAGGGACGTATGCAACGTATGGCTACTATGAGCGTCAAGACCTCGATCGGTGGGTTGCATGGGTACGTGAACGAGTTGGTCATGATGCCTTCATCGGTCTTCATGGGCAATCGATGGGTGGAGGCACAGTACTGATGTATGCAGGCATTAATAAGCATGCCAAATTCATCATTGCGGATTGCCCCTATTCGGACATGGAAGACTTAATGAAATATCAAATGAAGGAACTGAACCATGTTCCGCATTTTCCATTTATTGCGCTGTTGGAAAGGAACTTGAACCGGATAGCGCAGTTCTCGATGAAGCAGGTGAAGCCGATTCGAGAGGTTGCGAACAAGGACATCCCTCTACTGCTCATACACGGCAAGGCAGACACATTCGTGCCAACACGGATGAGCGAACAGATCTATCAAGAGAAGACAGAGGGATTAACGAAGCTGGTTATTATCGACGATGCTGTGCATGCGAATGCATACCCAACCGATCGTCAGAAGTACGAGTCTGCTGTGCATGAGTTCCTGAAGGAAGTTCAGGATCAATATGACGAGGCGGGAGTCAAGGTGTGGACAGGAAGCAATGCAAACGGAGCATGAAGCGCTGGGATTGGGATTGACGCCAGGTGAATTTATAAATAGCTCCACTTCATATCGATGAAATGGATGAAGGATGACTGTATGATGCAGTTATCCTTTTTTTTTGTCTTCAATTGACAAAAGACGATGGTAAACATGTTCATAAAATGGAGGATATCGACAATAAAAACCAATATCTATGTGACAGCAGCTGAAGTGAAAACCGATGTCGAATCTTTGAAAAAAATAACACTAGTAAGCATATAATTATAGTATAATATAGGCTACCACATGACAAAAAATAGCAGATTTCGATCTCCGCAATCGGGACTCCTTAAGGAAACTCACCATAGAAACGAACCCCCGAACGGTATCCTGACTATATTTCATCCTGCTGCATTCCTGACATTATTCCATGCAATCCTTGAATTTCACGTTTTTGATCGAGAATGATGACCCATCAGTTAGGAGCTTGCTTCTAATTAGGTAGGAGGGGTTATCTCTTCATCTCTTCCTATTCTTATCACTTGCCATTCGCATTATGGTATTGGCTTATATTTTGCCAAGGAGGGATGCCTGCTAACGATGAACACAGGTAAGATGAGTAATTAGGCAAGAGGGGGGATATCACCGCAGCGAAACAGACAAAAAACAACAAGAATCAATAATAAACAATATTATTCGTTGCGATTCCACAATGTAGGTGTTAGTATGAAGTCAATTACAGGAAAATCAAACCAATTTTAGTGCAGGGCATTCATCATTTTCATATGATATCGAGGAGTGTGTTCTATGAAAAGAAACATGTTCAAAGTACTGATCCTATCATTAATGGCTGTAGTTCTTGTTGCAACAGGCTGTTCAACAAGCGGCAAGTCATCCTCAGGCAAGGCCGCCGTAGACAAGGGGGCAATTGCTGATCTTCCACAATCGATTAAAGACAAAGACATAAAAATTATGGTTATTCGCAAAATCGGCGGTGATGACCATACCGCACAGTTTCTAGCTGGAGCCAAACAAGAGGGCGAATCGCTGGGCTTCGTAGTAGATACCTTCTCCGCGAATAACGATTCTGCCAAATTTCATGATGCGATCGCTCAAGCGATGGATAAAAAATATGACGGCGTTATCATCTCGCACGGTGATGATGCGGCAACGGTTGAAGATGTGAAGAAGCTGACGGAAAAGGGAATCCCGGTCGTTACATTTGACTCTGTTCCAGAAGTGTCTTCGGTGAATGGGGTAACCATGACATCACAGGATGATGGCCAATTGGCAAGTCTAGCGCTAGACAGCTTGAATAAGCAGCTTAACGGCAAAGGGAATATTGTATACCTATGGGTAGATGGATTCCCGCCAATGGTAGCTCGTAACGGAATCTATCAGCAATTTTTGAAAGACAATCCTGGTATTAAGGAAGTGGAGCGTTTCGGTGTGGCTGCAACAGACACATCTGTTCAGACACAGAATGCTGTTGCAGCGATGCTGACGAAGCACGGCAAAGGGGAAATCGATGCGATCTTCGCAACATGGGACGCGTTCGCAATTGGAGCAGCACGGGCGTTGAAGGAAGCGGGTCGTGAAGAGGTTAAAATCTACGGTATCGATGTATCGAATGCTGATCTGCAGCTCATGCAAGAGAACAACAGTCCTTGGGCTTCCACGGCGGCAGTAGATCCGAAGGTAATTGGGGCAGTCAATTTGCGCTTGCTGGCAAAGAAGATTGCTGGTGAAGATACACCTTCGAAATATGATTTGAAGCCGACTTTGATTACTCAAGTTCAATTGAACTCCATAGGTGATGCTGTCAACATGGAGAGCCTGAACAAGATTATTCCGGGCTGGGGTGTAAGCACGGACTTCGAAGAAGACTGGATGAAGGCGCTTAAGAAGGCTAACAAGGTGCAATAACAGGTCGAAGCTAGTCTCGCACAGTGACAGCGAACAGGCAAGCGCCGGATCAGACAACTGGTTAGGCGCGCGAAGCGCTTGCCTGCTCATCGTGAACAGGGGGTCAGGGAGATGGGGAAGACGAGCAAGATACTCCTGGAAATGAAGGATATCTCGATAGAGTTTCCCGGTGTACAAGCGCTTAAGAACGTTCATTTTACAACAGAGACGGGGAATGCGCATGCGCTGATTGGCGCTAATGGGGCAGGGAAGTCTACTTTAATGAAGGCATTGTCCGGTGCGTATAGTCACTATACCGGGGGAATCTTGATTAATGGTGAAGCGGTGACGATCCGTTCGCCGCGTCAGGCGAAAAACCTAGGGATTCAGATTGTCTATCAGGAAGTTGATACTGCGCTGATTCCTTACTTGACAGTAGGCGAGAATATCATGTTGGAAGATATGGTTCATGATATGGGGCCGAAGCAATGGATCAGATGGAGGAGACTTCATGATTCCGCTGGGCACATATTGAAGCGAATGAATGTTCAGGTACCAACCAAGAAACTGGTCAGTGAATTAACGCTGGCGGAGAAGCAGATGGTGTTAATCGCGAGAGCAATCTCTACGAAATGCCGCTTTCTTATCTTGGACGAGCCAACAGCGCCGCTAAGTCATGCAGAGACGACTGAACTGTTCCGCATTGTACGCGATCTGAAGGCGAACAATGTAGGGGTAATCTTTATTTCTCACCGCTTGCCGGAACTGTTCGAGATCTGCGATGATATCACGATCATGCGCGACGGGGAACTCGTGACGAAGATGCGGATTGCGGATACCACCCCTGTTGAGACGATTGAATACATGCTGGGCAAGAAGCTTGGCGAGCAGTTCCCAGGGCGTGCATCTTCCATTGGAGGCATGCATTTTGAAGTTAGCAATCTATCTGACTTTCATAAGATTGCAGATATTCATATGCATGTGCGCAAAGGGGAAATTGTCGGCGTCGCAGGATTGGTTGGAGCGGGCAAGACGGAATTATGCAAAGCGCTGTTCGGGGCTTCCGAGATTCAGTCGGGACAGCATAAGCTCGATGATCGACCGATAACCATTCGCAATTCACATGATGCCGTGAAGGCAGGAATTGCGCTTGTTCCCGAAGAGCGGCGCAAGGAAGGGATATTGATATTTGAATCTGTCGTGCATAACATCTCGGCAGCGAATCTATCGAGGTATTGCAAGTGGGGGCCGTTCCTTCAATTTCGCAAAGAAAGAGAAGAGGCAAGAAGGCTTATTGAGGAACTTGGCATTAAGACGCCTAGCGAACATACGAAAGTGCAGAATTTATCGGGCGGCAATCAGCAGAAGGTTGCGATTGGAAAGTGGCTGCTGGCTGATGCGGAAGTATACATATTTGACGAGCCAACCAAGGGTGTGGACGTCGGGGCGAAGAAGGACATCTTCGAGCTAATTACGAGGCTGGCGGAGCAAGGGAAGAGTGTAATCTACGCCTCCTGTGAATTGTCGGAAATCGTAGGTATTACGGATCGTGTGTATGTGCTGTACGACGGACAGATTGTGAAGGAACTGCACACGTACGATACGAATGAAGAGGAATTATTGTTCTATTCAACAGGAGGTAAATAGGTATGAGCATAATTCGGCGTAGTCAAGCTCAAGGACAGACACCCAAGTCGTTTGACTTTTTCGATTTTTTATATAAATACGGCACCATCATTACAATCTTGCTATTGATCGCTGTGTTCGGAACGCTGTCAAGCAGCTTTTTGCTGCCGTCCAATATTATTAATATTTTGCGTTCGATCTCGATTGTAACCATTATTTCTATTGGGATCACGATCTCGCTTGCGGTAGGCGGTTTTGACCTGTCCGTTGGTTCCGTCGCCTCGCTTGCAAATGCGATCGTTATTTCTATGTTCGTATGGCATTCGCAAAATACATTCATCTCGATCATTGCTGCGATCCTGGTATGTCTGATTGCAGGTGTAGTGAACTCGTTCATGATTGTGAAGGTGAAAATACCGGACATGCTCATGACGCTGGCAACGATGTTCATTATACAAGGCTTGGCGCTTACCTATACAAGAGGGGCGACTGTCTCGCAAAATATGGTGATGCCGGATGGCTCGTTCGCAACGGGGAAGATAAGTGCTTTATTTGCTAAGATCGGGCAAGTTCCTTGGATTATTGTCATAATGCTCATTGTAGTCGCTGTTGTGCACGTATTCTTGAACTATACAAAACATGGCAGATATATGTATGTAATCGGGGGAAATATGGAGGCGGCGAAGCTGTCAGGAATCGCCGTCAATAAGTACCGAGTGCTTGCTTATATTCTATCAGCGGGGTTCGCAGCGATTGGCGGCATTATTCTCGCTTCGCGTGTTATGACAGCAGAGGTGAATGCTGGTGCGCCGTATTTGATGGATGCAGTAGCGGCAGCCTTCATCGGCTTCTCCGTAGCAGGTGCTGGGAAACCGAATGCGTTCGGTACATTCATTGGAGCAATCCTGATTGGGATCTTGCAAAATGGTCTTGTCATGATGTCGGTTCCATACTATGCGATGGACATCGTGAAGGGGACGGTGCTCGCATTTGCACTGGCATTAACGTATTACAAGAAAAAATAAGGCTTACGGGAGGGAAAAGGAAGGAATGAAATATACTACGTACTTTACAATGCAAGAAGCAGATGTAATCGACTATGCGTTAACGAAGCTGGATGTATTCTCCGAAGATGCGAGCTTGACCTGCAAGGAGATTGGGGACGGCAACTTAAATTACGTGTTCCGGCTCGTCGATGAGCAGTCGAAGCGTTCTATTATCATTAAGCAAGCAGGCCCTGTAGCACGGATATCGGATGAATTCAAGGTATCTCCTGACCGCAATCGCATCGAAAGCGAGATTCTGAAAATCCAAAATGAGCTTGCACCTGGACTTGTCCCGGAAGTATACAACTATGATCCGATCATGAACTGCTGTGTAATGGAGGACTTGTCCGATCATGTCATTATGCGCACCGCGTTATTGAACCGGGAGCAGTTCCCTCTGTTCGTGGAGCATATTACGACATTTATGGCGAACACGTTGCTGTTGACATCTGATGTTGTCATGAATCATAAGGAGAAGAAAGAACGGGTTAAAACATTTATTAATCCCGACTTATGTGAGATTACCGAAGATCTTGTATATACGGAGCCTTTCTACAATTGTGCGAGAAACGATGTCTACGAGCCGATTCGTGAATTCGCAGCTAAGCATTTGTGGGAAGATGAAGCGTTGCTGCTGGAAACGGCGAAGATGAAGTTTGAATTTATGACGCATACTCAATCTCTGATTCACGGCGATTTACATACAGGATCAATCTTCGTGAAGCAGGATTCGACCAAAGTGATTGATCCGGAGTTCGCTTTCTACGGGCCAGCAGGATACGATGTGGGCAATATTATTGCAAACTTAATCTTTGCCTATGTGAATGCAGAATGTACAATGGAAGCGGGCGACTTGAAGGAACGTCATATGGAATGGATCATTGAAACGATTCAAGACGTTGTTGACCAATTCCAAACGAAATTCTTATCCTTATGGTCAACATCTGTTCTAGATAAGTCAGCTTCGTATCCCGGGTTCGATCGATATTATCTTGATCTGATTATGAAGGATGCAGCGGGTGTTGCGGGGCTCGAATTGTGCCGTCGCACACTCGGCATCGCGCATGTGAGAGAGATTGCATCCATTGCTGATGCTGATGCAAGAGAGCGTGCTGAGCGGATGTGTCTCATCATGGGCAAGCAGCTCATTATGGATCGTTCTGACATGAAGCGAGGCAGTGACTATTTCCGTATCATCAGTTCAAGCAGCGAGATGTACAGCCGATAGAATGGGAGGGTGGAAGGATGAGTCAAGTGAACAGCAGTCAAACAGTCAGCATGATATCGTCAGTTCGGTTAGAGGATGAGAAGAATACGCTAATCATTCTAGATCAGACACGTCTCCCAAATGAAACCGTATATCTCGAGCTTCAGAAGCTCGAAGATATTTGGGATGCTATCTATCATTTGAAGGTGCGAGGTGCGCCTGCTATCGGCATTGCGGCGGCATTCGGGGTATATTTGGGTGTGAAGGGATCCCCTGCGGACACGTATGAGGAATTCTTCGCAGACTTCGGCAAAGCGAAGCAATACTTGGGTTCGTCGCGACCAACGGCAGTGAATCTGTTCTGGGCGCTGAATCGTATGGAAGCAAGGCTGGAACAGGTGCAAGAACGCTCTGTTGCTGAGATTAAGGCAGCGTTGAAAGAGGAAGCAGAAGCGATTCGCGCAGAGGATGAACAGGTATGCGAGAGCATCGGCCGCTATGCATTGTCTCTGCTTCAACCGAACTGGGGCATCTTGACACATTGCAATGCGGGGGCCATTGCAACAGCGAAGTATGGAACAGCTCTTGCACCTATCCATCTCGGCCAAGAGCAGGGCTATCAGTTCAAGGTATACGCAGATGAGACGCGTCCATTGCTGCAAGGGGCTCGCTTAACGGCCTGGGAGCTTAAGGAAGCAGGCGTGGATGTAACGTTGATCTGTGACAATATGGCATCTATCGTTATGAAGGAAGGCAAGATACAAGCTGTATTGGTCGGCTGCGATCGAGTGGCGGCGAACGGTGATGCAGCGAACAAGATTGGCACTTCTGGTGTGGCCATCCTGGCAAAGCATTATGGCATCCCGTTCTATGTATGCGCGCCATTATCTACGGTGGATTTGGAGTGCCAGACAGGCGACGATATTCATATCGAGCTGCGTCCTGACAGTGAAGTAACGAGCAAGTGGTATGAGCAGCCAATGGCGCCAGAAGGGGTTAAGGTATACAATCCTAGCTTCGATGTGACCGATCATTCTCTCATCACAGCAATCATCACGCAGCATGGCATTGCTTATCCGCCGTTTGCAGATTCTCTGCCAGAGATGTTCCGCAAGGAAGCTGCGTCTAAGAAGGGTTGATCGACTGCTTAAAGTAATCGAGTTTATATAATGAGACGAATCCGTATCTAAACAAAAATCCCCTGAGTGCAAATCGACAACGAACAAGGCGATTTGTCTGTCAGGGGATCATTTATTGTACATGTATTTATTCGCATTCGTATAAGGAGATCCCCTTCGTGCTAGTGACCTCATGCCATGTTTCATCCAAACGCTGATCAGTAACAATGGTGTGGATTTGATCCAAATCACAAATACTTGCGAAAGAAGTTCGGTCGAATTTCGTATAGTCCGCAGCTAAATATACCTTGTTTGCCCGTTCTGCGGCAATGCGCCGTACCTCAGCTTGTTGTTCATTGGAGTCTGTCAGTCCATGCTGGATGCTGACTGATCGGCCGGAAATGAATGCCATATCGAAGAAATAGCTCTTCATATTCATTTCCGCATTTCTGCCCAGAGCCGACATGGAACTGGAGGATATACCGCCGCCAATGACAACGAGATGCACTTGTGGACTGTCCATCAATACATTAATAATTTTAATTGAATTGGTTACGACCGTCAGACGCTGCTCTTGAATCTGTTGTGCGATGTACAGCGAGGTGGTAGAGGCATCTAAGAAAATAGAGTCGCCGTTTGAAATAAATTGAGCGCATTGCGCTGCAATTCGCTTCTTGCCATCAACATGGATATGTTCACGGAGCTGGAAATTGATATCATTTTGAACACCATCAGGTATGTACGCACCTCCATAAGTTCGAGTCAATACGCCTTCCTCCTCTAGTTGTTTCAAATCTCGACGAATGGTCTCCTCCGTGACTTGAAATAGTGAAGTAAGCTTGGCGACCGTAACGCTCTTCTCCTCTTGGATGATATCTTTAATTTTCGCTTTTCTCGTAATAGGCAGCATATTGTCCGTTCTCTCCGCTTATGTTTGATTTTAACTCCATTATATCATATCTCCTCTCTATAGCTTGCCAACTTTATACATAAACAATCCACACAAAACAACACAATACATTGACAAAACGGATATAAAGTACGAATATTAAATATATGGCATACGAGGATTCAAACTTTAGATATAAGCCTCTTTATGTTTGATGTGGAGACAAGCCAGAGACACAGGGGGTGTGAAGGATTGAATAAGCTGCAAGCTAACTCAGATACGGAAATGAAAGAACTCATCTGTGAAATCGGTAGAAGGATGTATGCACGGAATTATGTGGCTGCAAATGATGGGAATATTACGATGAAGACGGAAGCGGGTACCATTTGGGCGACACCGACAGGGGTAAGCAAGGGCTATATGACACCTGACATGCTGGTGGAGATGGATATGCAGGGTAATGTTTTGTCGGGTACATACAAGCCTTCTTCTGAAATTAAGATGCATTTGCGAGTATATCAGGAGAACTCGGAGGTACGTGCTGTTGTTCATGCGCACCCTCCAGTGGCAACGGCATTTGCTATTGCGGGGATTGATCTGGATCAAGCTATTTCTCCCGAGGCAATTGTTAATCTGGGACGAGTAGCCGTTGCGCCCTATGCGACACCAGGTACGCAGGAGGTTCCCGATTCGATTGCCCCATATTGCAAAGGATATCATGCTGTGCTCCTAGCGAATCATGGTGCATTAACGTGGGGGAGGGATATGACAGAAGCCTATTTCCGAATGGAATCGCTAGAGCATTATGCACTGATGTACATGTATGCGAGCAGGTTGCTTGGCCGCACGAATGAATTGTCAAGTGAGCAGGTCGCGGAACTCGTAGACATACGAAGCCGGATGGGCGTTACAAGCGGTGGAAATCCATCGTTAAGGCGGCGGGAGGAAGACACCCTCTTCGATCGACTTGCGGATAAGATAGTAGAACGAGTGTTATCCAAATTAAATTCGTAGATATGCGTTTCATCGAGACAGATCCCGAAGTCGGCAAGGTGAAGGGATTACTAGAAATTCAGGATGGATTTTGATTCTAATTTCAGACACATACAGCCCCAAAGAATAGTCACAATCCATGCAGCTGCATCGGATGCGATATCTTTGGGGCTGTTACTTTTTCTAAAGGGAGATATTTATTGTTTTCGCTGACTCATTCCATTCCACAGTGCTTGGCAATGCATCACGAAGCAACTGAAGTGGAACCATGAACTTGCCTTTGTATACAATCATGGGAGCCGTAAGTTTATTAATCGTTCCGTCAATGGAGAAGGTGTAATGGTTATGCTTAATTGGGACAATCACTTGCCGTTCCGATGAAGATATGTAGATTTTGTTGTCTTTAACCGAATAGTTTGCTTGTAGTGCCTTTAAGGTATCGATAAGTGGAAGCATAAGCTGGCTGTCATGGCGTACAGCCTGAATAGGCAGTTTAGTTGCTTCCTTGTTAAGAGTGATGGCAGCAGCTACTTCCGTGACGACAGGTTTGTTTTCTTTTGCCTGTTTATTAGTTGTGTTTGTTGTGTTACCAGGTTTAGCGTTGTTTTTGTTTTTTGTTGTTGATTTACTAGATGATGAAGATTTGGAAGAGTTGGATGATTTGGATGACGAACTCTTCTTAGAAGAAGACTTAGATCCACCATTGTGATAGTGGTATTCCCCATACTCCAGTCCCCATTTTTCGCAATTCGTTCTACACGTATGACCCCCGTTGCTATCTGTTCGGCCAGGGTGTGCGATTGAGATCGATGAGAATGTCGTCATCGCAACGATACAAGCAGTACTTACGGCTATCAGCTTACTCCATCTTACACGTTTCATCGTGGTAACCCCTTTCTATTCGCATAGGTATTATGGATCAATTCTATTATAGTTCCACCACCTCTTAAGAACTAGGAAATATTTGAGAAATGACGAGATAGGTCAATGATTATCGTGTTTTTTGCCATTATGCAATTTCGAATGGCTGTGAGATAATGAGATGTAGAAGCATCTGCAGCAGGGGAATCCTGCACGGATAGCGTAAGGATGACGAAGGGGAATGACGTTCATGGCGGGCATAAATGAAAGATTAATGAAGCAACTTGAATTTGTGAAGGAATTGGATAAATTAAAGAAGGTGTTTCGTCGTTCGTATTTGCTTGATGGAAGCCGCCATGAGAATGATGCCGAGCACACATGGCATTTGACAGCGATGGCAATGCTGCTGCACGAATATACAAGTGAGCGTAATATGAATTTGCTCCGTGTGCTCAAAATGTTAATTATTCATGATGTGGTCGAGATTGATGCAGGGGATACCTTTGCATATGACGCTGAAGGCAATGCAAGCAAGTTCGAGCGCGAGTCAAAGGCGGCCAAGCGGTTGTTTGGCATCCTGCCAGAGGATCAGAAACTGGCGCTAACACAATTATGGACGGAATATGAGCAGCGTCAGACACCGGAAGCGCAATTTGCAGTTGCACTTGATCGCTTGCAGCCGCTGCTTCACAACTATGTGACAGAAGGCAAGTCGTGGAAAGAGCATAAGGTAACGAGTGAGCAAGTGTTGGCGCGGATTCAAGCAATCCGAGATGGGGCTCCGGAACTGGGGAAGCTAGCAGAAGAACTCATCCGCAGTTCAGTGGAGAAGGGATACTTGGCTAACAGCTAACTAATGTCTAGCATCAAACCATGAATAAAGGGGGAAGGAGCGAGTATGCATCCTTCCCTCTTTCCTCCTTGTTCATCTAGACGTAGAGAACCCAACGATTGCGGGTTGCACTCGAACCTTCCAGCTTCCATCCATTATGCTCATAGTATCCATTGAAGCTGGACTGAATAGGGCAGGCTGATTCTATCGGATGAGGAGCAAAAGTATCCAGCATTTGTCGCAACAGATGCTGCCCCCTGAACGGTTCCGCTACAGCAAATTGATAGAGAGAGAGGCGCTCACTCCCTTTGCGAGGGTAGAACCGCAATGCTCCAGCCAAGCGCAGGCCGATGACGGCGACAAGCAGCTGCTTGCGTCTTATTGCAGCAGCAACCCCATCTGGACAGCGAAGCTCTCCGCTTGTCACCCCATCATGATGCAGATCTATTCTTTCATTGAAGAAATGCGTAATTGCGCTCGTTTCTTCCCATTTTGCCAGTCGTATGTACACCGCAATCCCATCCTCAATATTCTTCACTATTTGCCAACTAGAACGAACACGTTGTGATCTGGAGCTTCCATAACGGCAACGTGTCCAGATTCGGTAGGGAACGGTTCTCGAATCCAATGAATATCAGTCCGCTCTTGCAGCTTCGCATACGTCTCTCGTACATCATCAACGAGAAGTTCGATATCGATTTCTTTCAACTCAGGGTTGTTCTGCAGCACAAGCTCTGAGCTGCGTTCATCTGGGAAAGACAACCCCACAATTGTCCATGATTCCCCATTTGGAAGAGGGCGTGTGATCGTCCAACTCTCTTTTAACCCAATTGCGGTGTAGAAAGCAACGGATTCCTCTATGTTGGCAGTATATAATGCGGCACATTCCATTTTTCGTATCATTCTATTTCCTCCTTGTATCTCGTACTGCTCATACTGTACCATCTAACTATGACAAATGATGTCATGGTTATGAAATCGTTTTACGATAGGGGGAGTCTTGGACATGAACAAATCCCAGCGACTCATTGAGTTGATGATGATCGTGAACAAGAAGCAGCAGTTTACCGCGCGTGAGCTGGCGGAAGAAAGTGGTGTATCGGTACGGACAATATTGCGGGATTTGCGCCAATTAGAAGAGCTTGGTGTTCCTCTATATACGGAGTATGGACCTAGGGGCGGGTTTCGTTTGTTGAAGGAGAAGCTGCTTCCGCCGCTGACATTTCTGGAGCAGGAGGCGTTTGCTATCTTTTTCGCCGTTCAGCTGCTGCAAGAATATAAGACAATCCCATTTGGCAAGGATACCACGAGAGCGTTATCGAAGTTCTATCAGGTGCTGTCTCCACATACACAAAAGCAAATCGACGCGATGAAGCGCTGTGTACGATTTTGGGTTCCTCCTCGTGAACAGGATATACCGCATTTGCAGCAATTGCTGCATGCTTCGCTCGACAATAAGGTGATCCAGATCCGTTATGCTTCCATCAGAGGAGAGGAATTGCGCGACATCGTCCCAATCGGCCTATATGCCCATAATGGATATTGGTATTGCCCAGCCTACTGTATGGAGCGGAAAGGGTATCGGTTGTTCCGTGCGGATTGCATGCTTGAGGTGAGCGAGGTAGAGCAGCATACGGTACCTATGTTAGAGCTAATGAGCTTGGAAGAGTGGTTCGAGCCTCCCCAACTGAAGGGCGATGTTGTTGCCATTTATGTTGAATTGACGAAGCTTGGGGTTCGGAAATGTCAAACCGATCCATGGTTGGATAAGTCGCTGACTGTGCGCGAAGATGGAACGGGTGTGATCAATCACGTGATCGCGGCGACTGAAGTAGGCTATTTGGCGGACATTCTGTTTGGAATGGGGACAGATGCGCATGTCATCGAACCTCCAGAGATTATAGAGTTGATTCAGCAGAAGGCGAAGCAGTTAATTGCACAATATCAACACTAAGAGAGGTACACTATGAATCTCTATTACCAGTCTATTTGAGGGATATTCTGGGGTTAAACCCCGTCTTTGGGCTTATTGTAATTGTGTGATCCCAATATATACTAAACAGAGAAGTAATAGATTTGGAGTAAATTTGGTAGGAATAACGAATTAATAGAGTGTTATTTCACATAAATTGACAATAATAGTCAAATGGTGCTAGAGTTGACTTATCACTACGTGCTGGTGTGAGAGGTGCCTTAGCTTATGATACTTACCGTCTCTTTTGGAAGACAAGGCCGTGAGTGGTTCGATATTGATGTAGCGGATGATTGTACAGTAGTTCAGTTGAAGGCAATACTTGGACTGAAGCTATTCGGAGAACCACCGAAGAATCATATGCAATATATATTGGAAGTCAAGCAGCCAGAAGGATTATGGAGTACTGTTCCTGAGCAGCAGCGTTTGCTGGAGGCAGGTGTCCGTGAAGGGGCATACATTCGCGTACAGCGAGCGTTCTCCACGACTACAGATTCAGCACCATCGTTTGGTCGCCGAGCATTGTTCCAACTCGATGAGGCTGATGAACATACTGAGTAGTCGTGACAAGAGGAACGAGACGAGGAGTTGTTCAATGTGAACGTGATGTATCAGAGATCGCCTCGCATTAAGCCGGAATTACCAGAGGAGAAGCTTGAGATATTACGGCCTCCTGCTGAACCGTCGCGTCCGACGTTCTCTATCGTTACACTGATTATTCCGATTGTGATGACCTTGGTCAGTATCGGATTCTACATATATATGTCCATGTCAGGGAAGATGGGCAATAGTAACTATATGATGTTTCAAATGATTACCATTTCGATGATGCTTATGTCTTATACGCTTCCATTTTTCTTGTATTTGAGCAACAAAAGACAGTACGTGCGCAAGCAGGCGGAACGAAGTCAGATGTATCTGGCTCAATTGGAGAAGCATCGCCTGGAGATTATCGAGAAGCAACACGAGCAGCGAGCAGCGATGTATGCGATTCATGGTGATCCAGATGTGTGCCATCAAATTGTGAAAAATCGCAACAGCAGCCTGTGGGAACGCGGGCCTTTTGATGTTGATTTTATGGATGTTCGCATTGGCACCGGAGAAGTGCCTTTTTATATGCCAATCATTACTCCGCGAACCGATGGCTACGAGAAGGATCCGCTTATCGAGGCGGCTCATAAGCTCGAACAAGATTCTCGCAGTGTAGATGAGGTTCCAATTACCTTGCCGTTGTATGAGTCGAAGGTAGTCGGAATCGTTGGAGACAGAGCTTCCGTTATGGAAGCAGTACGGATTGTGATTGCTCAGCTGACGACAAGGCATTCGCCTGATGAGGTGAAGCTAGCTGCGCTCTACGATGAGCAGGAAGCAGAGAATTGGGGCTGGCTGCGATGGCTTCCGCATACATGGAATGATGATCGCACACAGCGTTATTTGGCTGATCGGCGTAGTACGGCGCATCAATTGGCTGATCAATTGTATGGAATTCTAAATCGTCGCAAGAGTTTCCAGACGACCGGCGAGAAGAAGAAGCAGCTTCCCATTTATGTTGTTCTGCTGCAGGATAGCCAAATGATCGAGGAAGAGCCGCTATATCCTCTTCTATTAGAAGAAGCGAGCCGAGTGGACAGCTGTACCCTAGTGCTGTCTGATCGCAAGGAGCGGCTTCCGATGCAATGCCGCCTTATTGTAGAAGTCGGTGCAGATACTGCTGTATCTACGCAAAAAACGGATCAGGAGGGGATCGTTCAGCATTCCTTCCATATGGATCATTTATCTGCTGACAAGATCGATACGCTGGCAAGATATATGGCGCCGATTCGCTTGAAGCGTTCGGCTGCTTCAGATCTTCCACCCGTTCTATCGTTGTTCGATATGTTCGGTGTAGAACAAGTTGAGCAATTGAAGCTGGTGGAACGCTGGAATCGAAATCGATATCCAGATACATTGCCAGTGCCCGTAGGTGTGCGTGCTGGTGGCAAGCTGGTGTCCTTGAATCTCCATGACAAGATTGAACGCAAGGGGCATGGTCCACATGGACTTCTCGCAGGAACAACAGGCTCAGGCAAAAGTGAGGTTATTCAGTCGCTAATTGCTTCACTGGCAGCTGAATACCACCCTCATGATGTGGCCTTCATGCTGATCGACTACAAGGGCGGAGGAATGTCTAATACGTTCGAGAAACTTCCTCATGTCGTAGGAACCATTACGAATCTAGACGAGAGCCTGATCGAACGTGCACAGGTATCGCTTCGTGCTGAGCTGATTCGCAGACAACACATCTTGAATGATGCGGGAAACATGCAGCATATTGACGAGTATTACAAGTCGCCGCTTCGCTATCAGAATCCGCTGCCTCACTTGATCATCATCATTGATGAATTTGCTCAGCTTAAGAAGGAGCAGCCAGAATTCATGGATGAGTTGATCAGTATAGCAGCTATTGGACGTACATTAGGTGTTCACTTGCTGCTGGCGACTCAGAAGCCTGCCGGGGTAGTGGATGAGAAGATATGGAGCAATACACGATTCCGCATCTGCCTTCGTGTTCAGAGTGAAGGCGATAGCCGGGATATGCTCAAAATTCCGAATGCAGCTTGGATTACGCATCCGGGGCGCGGGTATTTTCAGGTGGGCAGTGACGAAGTGTTCGAGGAGATGCAATTCGCATGGAGCGGAGCCCCTTATCTGGTAAAGCGTCAGGAAGGTCAGCCGCTGCGAATTGAAGTGAGCGAGGTTCGTCTGAACGGGAAGATGGAGGCTTTGCTGCCTAGTGATACACTATTGTCGGCCTATGATGAGCAAGATCAGCTGAAGCAGCTTCAAGTATTCATTGATGCTGTTGCCGAGGCGGCATGGTGTGAGGGAATTAATCGATTGCAAGGGCCATGGCTCGACCCGCTGCCACAAGAGCTAGGACGCAGTGAATTGTTCAAGCGTACACGGACGTTGTCAGGTGTTACAGGTGATTCTAAGGGAATACAACCAATTGTAGGCTTGCTGGATGATGTCATGAACCAACGGCAGGAGCCGCTTGCCATCGAAATGGATCATGAACATTGGGCAGTATACGGAATGCCGGGAACGGGCAAGACAACATTTGTGCAGACACTTCTCATGTCTCTCGCTGAGCAGTATGAACCTGATGTCTGGCACGGCTATGTTGTGGATATGGGGCGTATGCTGAAGGATTATGCTGACTTGCCTCATGTGGGCGCGGTAATTGCAGGTGAGGATGAAGATAGACTTAAGCGGCTGTTCCGCTATCTTCTAGCGAAGGTAAAGGAACGAACAGAGATGTTGTCCGAAGCCGGCGTCAAGACGATTGCTTCTTATCGGCAGGTAACACAGCTATTGGTGCCGAATATTGTTGTTATCATTGACGGGTATTTGAATTTCCGAACTTCCTATCCGGATGAGAATGAATGTTTGGAATATTTGCTTCGAGAAGGCGGCAGCTTGGCCATTTCATTCGTGATTACAGCCAATCGAGTAACCGATATTTTTGACAAATTTCGTAGCAATATATCGAATGCGATTTCGTATGAGTTAGCCGATCCAAGCGACTATTACTTTGCTGTGGGCAGACCGGCTAGAACGCCGGCGCGGCTGCAGGCAGGTCGCGGACTCATTAAGCATAACGGAGTACCGATCGAATTCCAGACTGCTTATCCTGCGGATGGGAACAATGATGTAGAACGTGTTCTTCAGTTGCGTTCACAGATTCGATTGATGCACAATTCCTGGCAAGGGGCTGCAGCCCCACTCATTCGCAGCTTGCCTGAGCGTGTGCGTCTTAGTGAACTGCTGAAGCTGCACGACGATTCATACGAGGAAATCGAGATCATAGAAGCGGAGCAGTTGCAATGCTCGGAACGGTTGCAACCCGTGCCTGTTGGCGTGCGCACAGATGATTTGGAGCCATATCTGGTCAATTTGAAGGAAGGTCCTCACTTCGTCGTCGCAAGTCCTATGGAGAGCGGCAAGACCTCATTCCTTACGAGCTGGATGCTGTCTTTGGCTTATCATATGTCTCCAGAACGTTTGCATATCTATGCGATTGATGTTCGATATGGGGACAATGGCGTTGCTTCGCTAAGAGACTTGCCTCATGTAAGGGAGATTGTAACAGAGGAAGAGCGAATTCCTGGATTCATTCAGCAAGTATATGATCAGGTCGCGTCCCGAAGTAAGGATGGAGGGGATCCAATCCTACTGCTGGTTATGGATGATGCAGATATGCTGTGCAAGCAGCTCACAGATTACACGGTCAAAGATCAACTGTCTGCGATCGTACGCCAAGGTCGGGATAAAGGGGTACATCTCGTATTGGCAGGGGTTCCGTCTGATTTTCCAACCTTCGGGGTGGACTGGTTTAACGATGTCAAAGCATCGCAAGCTGGATTTTTATTTGGGACGATTGATGCGAATGATCTGTCCTTCTTCCGAATCCCGATCTCAGAGTCGCAGTCTTCTGGTCCTAGTGGGTCGAAGGTGCTTCCACCTGGTCAAGGATATTTTGTTAGACGTAAATTTACAAAAATAAAGACAGCAATACCCTACGATGAAAAATGGACTCCGGCCGCATGGACAACACATATACATAAACGTTGGAAAGTGCGGGTCTGATGGGGGGTGGACACATTGGTGACGAGTAACGAACCATATCTACAAGCGCAAGATGGCAGAAGTGGTATTGAGCTTCACGTAAAAGAATTGTATTTTCTTGCTGGAATCATTGGATCTGATCGCTTGCTTGGGATCGAGGATCCATTTCGGGGCTATCTAACTGAGGAAATTGCAGAAGAATGGAATAAGGTCAAAGCTGCGCTGCTGCGCAAGGGATACTTAACAGAAGAGCCTGGAGGCAGAGAGCTGGCTATGCCATCTCACGTCTATTCAACGGTAGCGGTAACGGGATTGGCAAATCGATCCTGCTGGGTTCGGTTTTCAAATGCAGCAGATGAGGGGCCTAATCGCGAAGTATACGAAGGCTATTTTCATTTTACGAATGAATTAGTCATCGAACGAGCACAGAAGCGGCTCCAACCGGAAATTTGCTCCTTTCGAGAATATGACTCGACAAATGAGGCATGTTCCGTCATTGTGAACCGTATGAACTGGGCTGATCAGCCGGAAAGTGAGATAACCGCTGTTATGTTGTCTAAGAGGCATTTCCATAAACTGTATGAGCATGCGGCTGAGCTTACCGTAGAGCAAATGACTAGTCAGCTAATGACCTTCGATGGAGAGGAAGCGGGAGCAATGGCCCTGGCGCATTCGCTGAAGCATCGTACCGCAGAAGGGGAGCTCTTGTTTCTTGTGTGGAATGAGAAAAGCTGGGATGTACAGGGAGCTGCTTTTCTCGTCGGAGGTTCCCGCAATTGGCTTATTCGGCAAAGCTCCAAAGGTGATGAGGATTGGCTGACTGCCACATTAACAACAAAGGAACAACTAGAAGGCCTGTTAATCGAGTGGGAACGCCAGCATTCTATAGAAGAAGGAAGGTGACATCGTGCGCATTATCGTAACGCCGGATGCGCTTCGTCAGGGGAGCCGTCAGTTGCAGGCAACAGCGGAGCAATTAAATGCGATTCAATCGTCATTGGAACGTTCTCTGCAGACGCTGGAGTGGGAGGTTTCTATTAAGGCTGCGATCGGAGAAAAATGGCAGCAAGCTTCTCGGTTATCGGCTCAAATACATACGCTTTTGTTTGATTTAAGCCAGCAGCTTCAGTCCAAGGCGGATCAGTTTCAATCAGCTGATCAGCAAGCGCACCCGATTCTAGGCCATGCCTATCAAATCGGTTCGGCGGCGTCATTATATTCAACGATAGGGATAGGGGGGGCATCACTGATTATCCCTGCTCTAGGGACACAGGTAGGCGCCATATCGAACCCAAATGCGGTTGTTCGGGCGATTGGCACACAAGAGGATAAAGGTTCAGGCGGTTGGAATTGGAAGCCAACGACTCCTGAAATGTATGGCTATGGCAAAGACGGATACCGCATGATCAATATGGCGAAGAGCGGGTTCAATGTGAATGTTCGTGGAGACGGCTATGTGACAATCAGCGGTGCAAGATCGAAATTCGCACTGTCTGAGGGGATTCGAGGAACGAGATATGCGGCATCGAATGCAGGGAATCATGCAAATGTGTGGAAATTCGTTGATCCAGTAGTTGCAGCCAAGGAATCGCTCTCTATCAAGGGATGGAGTGCCAAGCTTGGATATGCGGGGCTTGCATACGATACAGGTACCGCAGTCATGACGGATTACGAGAAGGGTGGCCCTAGTCGTGCAGCTGCCAGTACTGTTGTGAATGGATCAATCGGAGTAGGTACCATGGCAGCGAGTGCTGCCGTGGGAGCCTGGGTAGGTTCAGTCGTTCCTGTTGCCGGCACTATTGTAGGGGCAGGTGTAGGGCTAGCAACAGGAGCTGCTATCTCTATGGTTACGGAGGTAACCATTAACGGCAAGTCTATCAAGACCCATGCGGTTGATGCCGTTGACACTGTGGTGGATACCATGACTGATACCGTTGCGAGCGGAACGAAAGCGGCAACTGAAGCCGTTCAAGATGGCGTTAAAGCGGTGAAGAGCGGTGCAACGAAGGCTGCTGGCAAAGTCGTGAATAAGGTTTCAGATATGTTCGGTTCAGTAGGTAAACTGCTGCCTAGTTGAAGCTATTAAAACGGGTCTAATAGACTGACCTAATTTATGACATAGGAACTATATTATGATATTTATTTATCGCTCTGTAGGATCAGAATACTGCTCATGTTATTTGTACATTGGTTAATATGATCAGCTCGTCGCATCGCGTGTGCAGCTTCGATAAGAATTGTAGGATGCAAGAGTAGAAAGGGAAGGATGAATTATGGGGAATCAGACTGAACAACAACATGTTGGGAATGGAGAGGATGCATTGCTTCCACTCGGCTCTATCGTACTGCTGCATGAAGGAAGCAAAAAATTAATGATATATGGCCGCAAGCAGCTGCAGATCACTACGAACCGTTTGTTCGACTATTTGGGAGTCATATATCCTGAAGGGTATATTGACGAGAACTACTCCTATTTATTCAATCAGGAAGACATTGAAATGATTGTCCACGTTGGCTATACCGATGTGGAAGAAGAGCAGTTCCAACTCGTACTTCAGAGCGTTCCTCAGGCTCAGGAGTCCACATTTTAGAATTAGGACTGCAGACTCTTTTAAATTTGTAATAGATTTCATGTACAATTATGAATAGAAATATTTGCATAATTTATTTGTCGTTCAAATGTCTATGTCTACCAAAAGGAGGAACAAACATGGCGGGTCGCATTTTAATTACACCGGAACA
The DNA here is from genome assembly GCF_023713665.1 of Paenibacillus sp. MER 180. Classification (NCBI taxonomy): domain Bacteria; kingdom Bacillati; phylum Bacillota; class Bacilli; order Caryophanales; family Paenibacillaceae; genus Paenibacillus; species Paenibacillus sp. MER 180. The sequence continues at coordinate 86,576 of NZ_JAMAVT010000003.1, forward strand.
GGTTGATCAAGTGTCGAATCAATTCAAGCAGGGTGGAGATCAGAGTCAACAGATCGTAGCTACCCTGACACAGGCTATTCAAGGAATGGAAGGTCAATGGGAAGGGATGACGAAACAGCGCTTCTTCCAAGAATTCCAAGAAGCAAGCAAGCAGATGCAATCCTTCGTTCAAACCTTGAACACAATTAGCGAAGAATTGAAGGCTATTGCGCAGAAGTTCCGCTCTGTGGATGAACAGCGCTAATCGTTCAATTCTTACTTGAATACAAAGAGGAAGCCGGGCGTAGGACACTCCCGGTTTTTCTTACATCATACAGATGCATCATCTCGGGAGGATAGGAATTATGTCATTTCAGCCACAATCAGGAGATACGATCATTATTCAAGATATCGAATATCGGTTCGGCGAACATCCGGCAGCTCCTGGCCTCGTATATGCGCAGGCTGGCAGACAGGGTGTCATCTATCAGCTGCTTCCAACCCGAGGAGATGCTGTAGAGGCAAAGGCGCTCAAAGTGTTCCATCCGAAGTATCGTATCCCTGCGATGGTATATCAATCTGAGCTGCTCGATACCTATAGTGAGCTTCCAGGACTAAGCGTGTGCAGTCGGAACGTATTGACCCCTGAGAAAAACGGAGGACTTATCCAGAAGAGCACGGATTTGCTCTATGCAGTGGTAATGCCGTGGATACATGGCCCGACGTGGCTGGATATCGTTGCAGAACATAATCGGCTGACACGCCAAGACAGCCTGCAGATTGCCAAATCGCTGGCACGAGTATGCTCCGGCATGGAGCAGCGAGGTCTGGCACATTGCGATTTGTCTGCGCCGAATGTCATGCTTCCGTTTTTCTCGGAAGTTAAGCAGAGTTCGAAGGCATTATCGATTGAACTGGTAGATGTGGAGCAGCTCTATAGTCCTAAGATGGATCGACCGGATGTGCTGTTCAGTGGCTCTCCAGGATATGCTGCACATCGTGCGCTGCTGACAGGGATGTGGAGTGCATATGCAGATCGATTCGCAGGCAGCATTCTTCTTGCAGAGATGCTTGGTTGGTCATCTCAGCAGATCGTGGATAAGGCATGGGGCGAGAGCTATTTCGACCAACGTGAAATGCAAACCTCCTGCGAGCGTTATGAGGGATTGAAGCATGTATTAACAGAACGATATGGCGGCAAAGTATCGGATCTGTTCTCACGCGCTTGGGAAAGCCAGGATTTGAGCAGTTGTCCGACCTTCGGTGAATGGTTGATTGTGCTTAATGGCGTAGACGAAGAAGAACAGATCGTTATGGACATTAAGCAGCAGAATGCGCCAGAAGGAACGCAAGCGATTCATGAGCAGCGTTCAGAGGATAAAGCGATAGATAAAGAGGCGGAAGGATGCACAAAGAATTCTGCTGTACAACCCGATGCAGTATCCGCCCCCCTTATTCCTGCCCGGGCCGATGTTGATCCGGATGTGGTCAATCGCCTGTTCCGGCAGGCAAGAGAACTAGAAGAGCAAAATCAACTGCAAAGTGCCTTGGAAGTGTACCGATCGGCTCATCATTTTGTTGAGAAGGAAAGTCCGATGCATATTGAGCTGGCTGCGGCGATTCAAGACTTGGAGCAGAAGCTTGCAAGGGAAGCAGATCAAATGCCACGGTCTAAGGTCAAGCTAGGGAAGCGAGCGATTGCGATCATTAGTGTAGCGTCAGCACTCCTATTGCTTGGCTGTGGAGCTTTTGTGGTGAATCAGATGAACGAAGATGCGGTCAAGAAGGCTGCGGAAGAACAAGCGCTGCTTGACGCGAAGACTCAACATTTGAAGGCGGGAGAGGAACGGAAGCAGGAAGAAGCAAAACGGCTTCGTGAGGAAGAACAGCGCAAGGAGGAAGCGCGCAAGCAAGAGGAACAGCAACGCAAGGAAGATGAGCAGAAGCGCATAGAGGAACAGCAGCGCATCAAGAAGCTGGAGGAACAGAAGAAGAAGGATGCGGAGCGGAAACGCCTGCAGGCCCAGTATGATCAACAAGAGCAATATGAGAAGTATGTGGAGTGGAAGAAGAAGCGGGATGAACAGCTGAAAATAGAACAGGCTCGCGAGCAGGAGCGCAAACGGCTGGAAGCGGCACAGGCCGCACAGGCTGCGGAGAAAGCTGCTCAAATAAAGAAGATTCGCAGTCGTGATGTGGTACTGCTGATTGCCTCTTACAATAAGGCGTATAATGCACTATCAAGAAATAATGTGAATAATGCTTCAAAGTATGCATTAGAGTTTACAGAACGGTATGAAAAGGATCCAGACTACTTCAAAAATGTAGGCAAGGTGGGGACGAGGGCCGGACATATTTATAAGTTCTTGAATGATACGTCCTATATGCTGCCTGATATTTAGCGCGGATCAGGCACGATTGAAATAACATGCTATGAGGTGAATTGGACGGATGAACTACACGATACAGGCTTCACAGCGCACGCCTGCACTTCTCATCTATTTAATTGATATCAGTGCTTCCATGAATATGACGATGGCCGGAAGACGGCGAATCGATGTGGTATATGAAGCATTATCCCAAGCGATTCGACAGATGGTATTCCGTTCTACGAAAGGAAATCGTCTGACACCGCGCTATCGCATTGCAATATTGGCCTACAGTGACGATGTCTATGATGTGCTGAATGGCATCAAGGGAATTGACGAAATTGCAAGCATGGGGGCATTGCCGGATTTGACGCCGGTTCGCTTCTCTGATGCAGCCAAGGCGTTCCTTCAGGCAGAGAGACTGCTGGAGGCCGAGCTGCCTCATATGCAGGACTGCCCTGCTCCGCTAATTTGCCATATGACAGATGGAGTAGCTACTGGGGATGATCCAGCGCCAATTGCTAGGCGGATTATGCAAATGAGTGTGCCGGATGGCAATGTGCTTATCGAGAATATATTTATTACGGATCACATGTTGGATACACCAATTGAAGAACCCCGCAGGTGGAAGGGGATCGTGCAGGATACCATTCTTACCGATGAACATGCACAGAAGCTGCGAAGCATGTCTTCGATCTTGCCGGAAAGCTATCGTGAGATGTTGGTGGAGGCGGATTATCACCTCTCATCAGGAGCCCACATGATGCTGCCCGGAAATTGTCCAGAGCTGGTCTCGATCGGATTCCAAATGTCTGCCGCTACTCCTGTGCGTTAATTGATTCCTAACGAAGGGACTTCACAATGAGGAGAGATTGCAGGAAGCTATTCAATCTCCGTATGCCTATTGTACAACGATACAGCTTGGATTACGTAAGAAAGGCAGGGTGAATCCGATTGAGTCTGACATCCTTTCACTACCGTTGTTCCCAACAGGTGGATCAGCCGTTAATGACGATCGAGCAATCCTCTTTTCGCTGTAGATTTGCTTACGCACGAGCGGGAGAGACGGCGCAATATAAGGATAACAATCAAGATTATTTGGCCTTTCGCATAGATGGTGGTTCGCTCAGCTTTGTATTATGCGATGGGGTCAGTTTGAGCTACCAAGGAGATTTTGCTGCGAGGTTTCTAGGTGCCCATCTATTGGACTGGATTGCTGTTCAGTCTGAATTGAATGCCGAGTCTTTGCATGCTTATCTGGATTCTCTACGTGATGCAGCAGCTGAGCAAATGTCTGGGCTGCCGATTCCCTCGGGACTCCCTCCACTTGTAAAGGAAGTATTGGAAGACAAGAAACGAATCGGGAGCGAGGCGATGTTCACCTGCGGGCGGATCGATGGCACTGATGGAACGGATGAAGCAGAGCCGTATAGTCGAATATGGCTTGCATGGCATGGGGACGGGCGACGTCGGTTATGGCAGCATGGACAAGAAAGCTGCAATCTGTTCGAGACTTCCAGCTCAAGTGGAGAACGGTGGTCAGTCTATCGTGGTCTCATCGGCGGAAGAGCTCATACCTTGCACCACCATATTGAAGGCAATGCACCCTTTCGGCTGATGGTGTATACCGACGGGTTATCCGAATTGGACAGCCTGTCGTATCCGCCTGCAGACGAACTGCTTCGCCACAAGCTGGAGCATCGAAATGGAGAAATGCTGGAGGATGATGTGTCTCTGCTCGACATAAGCTGGTCATCTTGCGGAAAATAAGGAGATATGACAATATATCACATGCCGAACGCTTGCGAGTAAGGTATAATCGTAGCAAAGGAAATTTGAAGCTGGGCCTCTCTTGTCTATCTGCAGATACAGGTGACGAACTGCAGTGCTCGACAATGGGAAATAAAGAGACGGCATCCGAGCTGAGGAAGGTTGCCACATGAAGAGAAAACACGCAGATCGCTACGATTGGAAACGGATTTTGTCCAAGCAGTTCGCGCTAACTGAAGTAGATTCTCCGGAATTTACAGGCTACATCTCTCTGATTAAATTCAATGCGGTGCGGCAGCCGTTAACAGTGACAATGGACGGGAAGAGAATAAAGCTCGTAGATACAGGATATTGCTGGATGCAATATTTCCCCTTGCATGAGCATTATTCAATTACGACTGTATTTGATGAACAGGGAGAGGTCATGCAGTGGTACGTGGATGTTTGTGAACCGGTCGGAACGGATGATCGGGGCATCCCCTATTTCGACGACTTGTACTTGGACGTTGTGCTGCTGCCATCGGGCCATATCTTCCTCTTGGATGAAGATGAGCTGGAAGAAGCTCTGGAGTGGGGACGCATTACCCATGATCAATACAGCACAGCTGTGAAAGAAGCTTCCCGACTCGTTCATGAAGTGAAGGAACACCCATTAGTTAGACGAAGTAAAGAGGACTTTATAATGATGCAGCAATTGCTTGTGCCATGAGAGAAGACTGATATCAGTCTTCTTTATTTCTTTATAGCACTTGTTCGCATTTCTGCATAACTTGACCCGTATTTAAATCCTATCTATAACTGGAAATTATTTCGTATTGGTATACAGTAGGCTAGTCTAGTTCTAGTCACCGTAAGCCAACCAATTTTCAACTCTCATTTGACCAAGGGATGGGTATGGGTTGAAACTTTTTCCATACCTGATGCGTCTAAGATATGTACCTTGCAGTTTGGTTGATACAGAAGTGAACAGCCTATTCTTCGTTGAGCTGTGGGTATGGATATACCAGCCCAACAGCAATTGTCATGTATGCGCTCACACTGGCCTTGCTTCTTTTCGCTGCTGTACTCACATTGCGCAAATAGGAAGGGAACGTAAAAAGAGAGTATGTCAGTCTGACATGAAAAGGGTGGGGGTCAAATGCATTTTCCAGTTGTATATTCTACATTATGCGAGCAAGCACTAAAGGAATGGATAGAAGAGAATTATGCTGTAGGCAAGGTTCAGCGGGTTGAATTTTTGCTGCGCGGAATGAACGATACCTATAAGGTGCATGGCGATGACGCCCTGTATATTTTCCGTGTATATCGTGGGGATTGGAGAAGACACCAGGCAGTGGTTGAATTTGAGATGGATTTCCTTCTTCATCTACAAGCTGAGGGGATATCCGTATCCTCACCGATTACGGCATTGAATGGGGAACGTGTTCATCCGCTCCAAGCGCCTGAAGGTATTCGATTTGGCGTCCTGTTCACCTATGCTGTGGGAGAAGAACGCTCAATCGACAATGCCGACATTAGCCGATTGTTCGGACAAGCAGTAGCGCAACTGCACAGTGCAGCAGATACGTTTACAAGTTCATATGAGCGTCCTGTAATGGATCAGAATTATCTAATAGATAAGCCGCTGCAGGTGATTGCTGACCGAATTCAGCATAGGCCCGAAGATGTTCAGAAGTTGATGGCCATTGGCAGCGCATTGAAGGAGCAAATTACACAGTTCTCAGCGCTGGATTGGGGAGTATGTCACGGGGATTTGCATGGAAATACCAATATTAGTTACAGCGGCGATCAGACGTATACTCATTATGACTTTGACTTGTGCGGTTATGGCTACCGCGCTTATGATATAGCAGAATTTCGCTTGGCTCGAGAGGTGCGCTTAGGCAATGATCATGGAAAGCTGTCAGAGTTGTGGGACGCATTCCTAGAAGGCTATCAGTCTGTACGTCAACTTCACGAAGACGATATTCGAGCAGTTCCCGTATTCGTTGCTGCACGTCAGTTGTGGTTAATGGGACTATGTCTCCATGATTCGCATATTGTCGGAAGCATCGAGTCGGGCGATGATTTTATTGATGAGAAGATGGAGTATTTCAACTCGCTGACTGTTGAATTCGCAGGTCGTCTATAATAAGTTCATCGATAGAAGGAAGTAAACAAGCGACTTAGCAACTTAGGAGGGACATCATGAATGTAAAGAAGCTGCCTAGAGAGCAGAAGGAGAAATGGATAGAGGATTTGAAGCAGTATTTTGAGACAGAGCGTGGAGAATCCCTGGGCATGTTCGAGGCAGAGGAGCTAGTTGACTATCTACTGAAGATGTTCGAGCCCTACTTATATAATCAGGCCATCGAGGATGCGCGTGCGATGTTGGAGCAGCGTATGGCTGGCATTGAAGAGGATCTATATGCAATGAAGAAATCGGAGAAGGGCAGCAGATAATCATGCCTTTTACCTTCGCACATCCACTGTATGCTGCACCTGTTCAGCGTCTTGCGCCGCAATACTTAAGTGTGACGGGGCTAGTTCTTGGAAGCATGGCACCTGACTTTGAATATTTTATCATGCTTGAACCGTACCAATTAATGGGCCATACGTGGAAGGGATTGCTGTTGGAAGCAATCCCTCTGAGTGTATTGTTTGCTTTCCTATTTCATCTCATCATGAAGGAGCAGCTTGCTCGTCATTTGCCCTCGTACTTCGAGCTTGATCGGCGATCCTTGGCGTTCGTCTCTACCTGGCGATTACCGTCAATTGGAGCGTGGCTGCTATTTATCCTGTCGGTTTCAATCGGATTTGGTTCTCATGTCTTGGTGGACAGCTTCACCCATCAAAGCGGATGGGCCGTTCAGCAGTTGCCTCAGCTTCAAGCAACCGCTGTCGGTATCCCAATCTATAAATGGATTCAGCATTCCTTATCCATGGTAGGACTTGCTGTTGAAGTGTATTGGATTTATCGAATAGGCAGACAAGTGTCCCCTACGCTTCTGTCTTCTCAGCTGCAGCGTGTGCCGAGCGCAAGGAAGCGTACCTTCTGGGCAATTGTCGTACTCGTCGCAATGCTTACTCTTATGGCTAAGCTATTATTCAGCAGCCGAACGAATTGGATCGGTATCCTAGTTGTTGCACCATTCTCTGGATCGTTACTAGGTCTATTATTGGCTGCCATGCACGCGAAATGGAGTGGAAGAGGTTCTCATCATCCCAAGTAGAGGATGAACTCACCTGTAGAGGAGGGAGTCAATTGCAAATTCGAAAAGCGATGGCTGGCGATGCGCCTGGTATTGCACGTGTTCATGTTGACAGCTGGCGCACTACCTATCAAGGGATTGTATCAGATACTTATTTGTCAGGCTTATCTGTACAAGCTAGACAAAATATGTGGGAACATGCAATAGGACATTTGACAGCTGACAAGTGTATATATGTCGCAGTACAGGATACTGAGGAAATCGCTGGTTTTGCGATGGGTGGCCCAAGCCGGAGCGAACAATTTCCGGATCGAGCAGAATTATATGCACTCTACTTGCTGTCGACCGTTCAAGGACAAGGGCTCGGTAGCAAGCTGGTTTCACACGTGATGGAGCATTCGAAGTCGTTCGGACATACGAATATGTTGGTGTGGGTTTTGAAAGGGAATCGTGCTCTTCAATTTTATCGTCGTACCGGTGCAATAATCGTCGGCGAGAAGGAAATTGAGATTGGTGGAGAACCGCATACGGAAATCGCTATGGAATGGAGACAACTGTCGTTATAACAGGCAGATATCCGACTACTCCGTTGTGAACAATCGCTCACCACACACGGGAAGCGGGACAGATTCTACATTATACATAAGTAGGTGATTTGCAATGGCTTCAACGATACATTATCAATTGAAGAAGTTGGAAGGTTCCACGGCATTATACGCTTACGCTACGGAGACAGGCGAGGAGAAAGGATTGTTCGAAGTCGACTTTGTGGAGTATGAACGGATGTGTGAGGAAGGGCAAGTACCTTCGATTGAGGATACGGTTTATTTAATACGCAAGAGTGAGCATGACTCTAACTTTTATGGGGGAATACGTGTGTTTTTCCACCTGTACAAGCATTATTTACAGCATGGTGCATATGCCCAGGAATATGGTCAGATGGCGTAAGTTGCATGCTCATGAATCCACACACAAACTCTGTCCTTCACTTGATTCAACCATGCAGGTGAGAAGTGAGAGACAGCTTAGAGGAGGACAATTGTCTTGGAAGCACTCATTATTCCTACGGAAACTCGTAACATCCCACTAGATTTGCTGCTGCTTGCTGATCCGGAAGAAGCTGCCGTGAATCAATACTTGCATCGCAGTATCGGTTATACATTGAATGTGAATGGAGAGACGATTGGAGCTGTACTTCTGCTTCCGACGCGCCCGCACACCCTTGAGCTTGTGAATGTGGCGGTTGCAGAAGAGTGGCAGGGCAAGGGCTATGGAAAGCAGCTTGTACAGCATGCCATTCAGTGCGCTCGAGAGCTTGGTTATCAAGTGCTGGAGGTAGGTACTGGGAACTCCAGTCTGTCACAGCTCGGCTTATATCAGAAATGCGGCTTCCGTATTTGCGGAATCGATACCGATTTCTTCGTCATTCACTATGATGAACCGATCGAAGAGAATGGAATTCCTTGCGTAGATATGATTCGTCTCCGCCTTATCTTGTAAACGTGTACTATAATGGATAAATAGATAGATTTGCATTTATCCATACGTTGATAAGAGTGGGAGCGTGTTACCGATGAATCATTTTACCGATGAAGAAATTCGCATCATTCGAGATCAGGCCTTGACCATTGAACAAGAGGGGAAGCTTCCCCAGCAGCTGCTGCAATGGATTTATGAGCGGGGATTGTTCAAGCTGTTCGTACCAGCTGAATTACAGGGGAATATGACAGAACTTCCCGAAGCGTTGAAATGGTTCGAGCATACGTCCTGGATTAATGGCAGCTTCGGCTGGCTCGTAACGATTGGCTCTGGAGGCGGCTTCTTTGCACCATTTATGACGCCAGAAGTGGCGAAGGATGCTTATACGAGGAAGGATGCGGTTGTAGCAGGATCGGGGCATCCAAGCGGCACGGCTGTGAAGGTTGAGGGCGGATACCGGGTGAATGGGCGCTGGAAGTTCTGCAGCGGCTCCACATATGCGACTGTGTTCACCGCCAATTGTGTGGTTCAAAAGCATGCCGAATCGGATACTGGAGTGGAATCTGCAGCGGAGCCGGTCATTCGTTCATTCGTATTCTGGCCGGATGAAGTCGAGATCGTGAAGGATTGGAACGCATTTGGCCTGAAGGCTACAGAAAGTCATTCCATTGTCGTACATGATGTATTTGTACCTGATGAACGAACCTTTAGCATTATGGAGCCAAATGGTCTTTACGATAACCCGATATACAGATATCCGTTCCTGCCTTTTGCAGAAGCCTCATTCGCTGCTGTAAGCATAGGGCTGGCAATGCACTTCCTGGAAGAGGCACGAAATATTGCGGAGCGGAATCGCACTGTATGGCAGAATGCTTCGGTGAACCGTTATGATTCTATATCGAATAAAATCATCATTCAGAACGAATTGCTGACGGAAGCGGTAAGTGCGTTCTATCAGGCTATCGAGAAATCGTGGAACGAGCATACACAGGGCACGGTACTCACGGACACGGATGTACAGGAAGTATCACTTCGGTGTAAGGAAGCTGGACAAGCAGCCTTATCATCGGCCAATGCGCTATTCCCGTACTTGGGCATCCATGCAGTTATGGAGGATGCGCCAATCAATCAAATATATCGGGACTTGCAGACTGTGTGTCATCACTCATTGTTAGTGAAGTTTGATTAAGTAAGAGGCATACGTCACTTCCAAGATAGATTGGAAACGACATGAAAAAGGCAGAGTAGAGATAGGAGGAACGTCTCCTGATTCTCTTCTCTGCCTTTATTGCTTGGTCTGAAATAATTGGATACATCCTAAACGAGATGGCAGGCTACATAATGACCAGGCTTGGCTTCACGGAATTCCGGTACAGCAGCCGCACACTGCTCAGTTGCCGCGGGGCATCTCGTACGGAAATGACAACCGCTCGGTGGATTGATTGGACTTGGGAGTTCACCGCTTAACACAATTCGCTCCTTCTGCGCCTCGATATCTGGATCGGGAACAGGAATGGCGGACATGAGCGCTTGCGTATAAGGATGAAGCGGCTCATTGTAGAGCGTCTCACTATCAGTCAGTTCAACCATTTTGCCCAAGTACATAACGGCCACGCGATCGCTAATATGCTTGACCATGGACAAATCATGGGCGATGAACAAATAGGTGAGTCCAAGCCGAGCCTGCAGATCCTTTAGCAAGTTAACGACTTGTGCTTGGATGGACACATCAAGTGCGGAGATCGGCTCGTCACAAATAATGAGCTTTGGATCTACGGCAAGCGCGCGAGCGATGCCGATACGCTGTCGTTGGCCGCCTGAGAATTCATGCGGATAGCGAGTAGCGTGATCTGGATTCAAGCCAACAAGATCAAGGAGATCTTCGATCTGTTTCTTCTTTTCTGCGCGGCTCGCAGCTAGCTTGTGAATGTCGATAGCTTCTCCAATAATATCAGAGATGGTGAGCCGCGGATTAAGCGAAGCGTACGGATCTTGGAAGATCATCTGCATTTCTCGGCGCACCGCTGCCATCTGCTTGCGCTTCAGGCTGTAAATATTCGTTCCATTGTAGATTGTCTTACCGCCTGTCGGCTCGTAAAGGCGCAGGACAGTTCGTCCTACAGTGGACTTCCCGCAGCCGGATTCACCAACCATACCGAGGGTCTCACCCTTATGGATGGTGAAGCTGACATCGTTAACCGCTTTTAATATATTGCCGCGGCCTAGATTGAAATACTTCTTCAATCCCTGTACTTCAAGCAATGCCTCTCTGCTCATCGAGCCACCTCCTGCGCCAGCGGATGGAGAAGCCAGCATTTCGCTTGATGCGAATCGCCTACCTTCGTTACTTCCGGATCGTAGGACATGCAGACTTCCATCGCTTCATTGCAGCGAGCGCAGAACCCGCACCCTGCTGGCGGCTTAATCAGATCTGGCGGTGTGCCGTAAATCGGAATAAGCGGCTCCTCCTTCTTCTGATCCAGACGAGGCAAGGAACGGAGCAAGCCCTTCGTATAAGGATGCTGTGGATTTTTGAATATATCCCATTTCGTTCCGGTCTCAACGATTTTACCAGCATACATAACAATGACTCGGTCGCATAGATCAGCGACAATTCCGAGATCATGTGTAATTAATATAATGGATGTGCCCATCTCCTGCTGCAGCTGTTTCATAACGCGCAAGATTTGAGCTTGTATAGTTACGTCAAGCGCTGTAGTCGGTTCATCTGCGATTAGCAGGGATGGTTTGCAGGCAAGTGCGATGGCAATCATCGCGCGCTGGCGCATTCCTCCCGAGAATTCATGCGGGTATTGCTGGAAGCGAGAAGCTGGATTCGGAATGCCAACCATAGACAGCATCTCGATAGCCCGTGCCTTCGCCTGTGAAGCGGTCATTTGTTGATGCTTCATTAATACTTCAGTAATCTGTCGACCTATCGTCATCGTCGGATTTAATGAAGTCATGGGATCTTGGAAGATCATGCCGATGTCCTTGCCGCGAATCGATTGCATGTCACGTTCTTTCAGCTTCAGAAGATCATTTCCCTTGAAGCGTATCTCGCCTTGCTTCACCTTGCTAGGTGGGCTTGGCAGCAGCCGCAATATCGATTGCGCCGTAACACTCTTGCCACAGCCGGACTCGCCTACGATCGCCACGGCCTCGCCTTGATTCACATGAAAATTGATACCGCGTACTGCCTTCACCTCGCCGCCACGGACGTGGAAAGAGACGTGAAGGTCGTTGATTTCCAATAAAGGCTTCATATTCGTCATCCTCCTCGTCTACTTTTTCATCTTCGGATCGAGTGCATCACGCAGTCCATCGCCAAACATGTTGAATGCAAGCATCGTCAAGCTGATAAAGAATGCAGGGAATGCGATACGCCATGGATAGACGGTCATCGCCTTCAATGCATCGCTAATCATCGTTCCCCAAGAGGCAGCTGGGGATTGTACACCAAGCCCGAGGAAGCTAAGAACCGCTTCGCCGAAGATCGATACAGGAATTGCTAAGGTTAGCGTAACGATAATCGGGCCGAGTGAATTTGGAATCAGATGCCGGAACAAGATCCGTGCTCCCGATGCGCCGAGAGAACGGGAGGCAAGGACGAACTCCTGATTTTTGAGCTGCATCATTTGCCCGCGCACAATCCAGGCCATATTTATCCAGCCAGTGAAGCACAGCGCCAATATAATAACGCCAAGACTTGGTTCTAGTACTACTACCAGTAGAATGGCTACAAGAAGGTCAGGAAGTGTGAATATAATTTCAGATGCCTTGTTCATGATTTCATCGAGTTTGCCTCCCACATACCCCATTATGCCACCATATATGACGCCGACAATCAAGTTAATGAGGGCTGCGGAGAAGCCGACGATAAGTGAAATACGAGCGCCCATCCAAGTACGGGCGAACATGTCGCGGCCGAGATCGTCCGTGCCGAACCAATGCTCTGAGGAAGGTGGCAAATTCGTCTTGTCCAAATAATTGGTTTCGTAGTCATAAGAAGTTAACATTGGTCCGATGATGGCCATAATAATGAGCAGAACAAGAATAACGAGGCCTGTCATTGCTGCCCAATTACTGCGCAATCGAAGCCACGAATCGCGCCAAGCGGATATACTCTCGCGTTCGATCGCCTCCGCCGCATGTTCGTCGATGTTCGCTTTTTTGAATTGCTCGGGCTTGATAGGGGGCTGCTGCAATGGATTCTGTTTGTTGTAGGTAATCATGCCGCTTTCTCCTTTCCTTTGGCAAGCTTAATGCGAGGATCGATAACACCATAAGCCAAGTCAGTAAGGAAGCGAGCCACCATCAATATAACGCCATAGAACATAGTGATCCCCATGATGAGAGAATAGTCGCGGTTCGTAATACTCATTACGAATATTTTACCAAGACCACCGATTCCGAAAATATGCTCCACAATGAATGAACCGGTAACAATACCTGCAGTAAGTGGGCCAAGATACGTAACAACAGGCAAGATTCCGTTGCGTAAAATATGTCTGCGCACAATGACACCGGCAGACAGACCTTTGGACTTGGCTGTCTTAATATAATCAGAATGCAGAACCTCCAGCATACTGGAGCGAGTTAATCTGGCGATGAAAGCAATCGGTAGAGCTGATAGCGCAATGGTGGGCATGACATAGGTGAGGGGGCCAGCTAGTCCAAAGACGGGCAGCAGCTTCAGTTTTACCCCAAGCACGTATTGCATAAATGAGGCAAGAACAAAGCTGGGGACAGATACGCCAACGACAGCGAGTACCATGGAGGACGTATCAATCAGCTTGCGATGCCGCATTGCTGCAGCAATCCCGAGTCCTATCCCGATCGTGACGGCTACAATTAAGGCACAGATACCGAGCTTAAGTGAGTAGGGGAAGGATTCGCGGATGGCCTGAACGACTTCACGATCCTGCATTTTCATGGAAATACCAAGATTACCTTGAACGAGCTTGTTCAAATAAACGACATACTGTTCATATAATGGCTTGTCGAGTCCATATTGCTCCATGAGCCTTGCACGTATTTCTGGAGGAACGGCTTTCTCTGACAGAAATGGGTCGCCTGGGACAGCCTTCATCAATAGAAAGGTAAGTGTAGCCAGAACCCATAAGGAAATGATGAGATACATTAGCTTGGTAAGGACATAGCGAATCACATTCCACCAGCCTCCTGAAGGATAATTTCAACCTATAATGCTAAAGTCGGGATACATATGAACATTGCCTGCATATGTACCCCGACTATTTACATGCTCAATGTCACGATCGATCGATTAGTGTTCTGCAATATAACCGCGAGTGAAGTTTATTTGTCCTTGGTAGTCGATAAATACATTTTTGACGTACGGCTTCTGTAAATGAACATTTGTATGATAGAAAATCGGTATGATCGCCATATCGTCTGCAATCAGCTTCTTCTCAGCTTGCTTAATCAAGTCCATACGTGCATTTGGATCCACAGAAATCTTCGCATCTTTCACCAGTTTATCGAATTCAGGATTGTTGTACCCAATATCATTATTGCCGCTGCCAGTCGTATAGAGATCGATGAATGACATTGGATCATTATAGTCTGTCGTCCAGCCGGCGCGAGCGACTTGATAGTTCAATGCCGTCCGGTTCTTTAGGAAGACACCCCACTCCTGATTTTCAACCTTTACTTTCAGTCCAAGCGTATTTTTCCACATATTCGCGACGGCTTGAGCAACTTTCTTATGCATTTCATTGGTATTGTGAGTGAGTGTAAATTCAGGCATTTCTGACAATCCGGATTCCTTCAAGCCTTTTTCGAGAAGAGCCTTTGCTTCAGCAGCATCTTCCTTGAAATAGGCGCTGTCATCAGATTCATTGCGATACTCATCATTTATCCCTGCGATACCTTTCGCAACAATACCAAATGCAGGTGTTTGACCACCAAGCGTGACTTTCTCAACAATTTGCTTACGATCAATAGCCATTGCCAGTGCCTTGCGAATATTGACATTGTCGAATGGCTTCTGCTTATTGTTGAACAGGTAGTAATACGAGGAAGCAATACCTTTGATTTGAAGCTCATCTGGCTTCGACTCCTTCAGCATCGCAATTTGGTCGACCGGAATTTCACCAGTCGGCTGACCTGCGAATTCAAGTGCTCCTGTTTCATACATGCTGACTTCGGTACCAGGATCCTCGACAATTGTAATTTGTACTTTCGTAAATTTGATTTCATCTTTTGCATAGTAGTGTTCGTTTGGAATCAGTTCAAGTGAGTTTTGATGCTTCCAGTCTGACATTTTGAATGGGCCGTTCGATATGATAGTACTTGCCTCAGAAGCCCATTTCGAATCGCGGGCATCCGTGTGTACAGGGAAGTAGGATTGGAAGGAGAGTAAGCTTAAGAAGTAAGCAGTTGGTGTCGTAAGTTCGACTTCCAACGTGTAATCGTCAGTGGCTTTTACTGCTACGGAATTTGGATCCGTGGATTTCTTCGTGTTGTAATCTTCTGCACCTTTAATGTAGTACAGCTGATAGGCATATGGTGGAGCTGGCAACATCTTAGGATCGAGAACACGTTTCCAAGCGTTCTCGTAATCTTTTGCTTTTACAGGATCGCCGTTCGACCATTTGGCATCTTTGCGGAGATGGAAGACATACTTCGTCTTCGTAGCATCTTCTTCCCAGCTCTCTGCGGTACCTGGAATAACTTTGCCGTGCTCATCCAATCGTGTGAGCCCTTCAAAGATATGGCTCAATACTTGGAAGGAAGTCGTATCCTGAGATGTACCAGGATCAAGGGAAGGAGGATCACTCTTCATGTTGAAGCGGAAGGTCTGATCTGAGGCGAGTGCCACGTCCTTGTTCTCTTCTTTTTTCTCACCTGTCCCGCTGTCGCCAGGTTTCTGAGTCTCGCTCGGCTTGGACTCAGGGGCAGGCGTGCTGCTGCTTCCGCAAGCGCTTACAAACGCACTTATTGCCAGTAAAAGCGTCAACATAAGCATCATGGATCTACGTTTCATACGTGTACAGTTCCCCTCTCAATGGAATAATCGTTTACACCATACGCCAACCTTACTAGATGCAGGTCAGAGGAGATAATTGACACCTGGTTTGTACCATATACTACCATAATGTTAGGTGTTCGTCTTTATCTTTTTCGATGATTTTATAAAAAATTTATCAAATTCGTAACGATTACCGCATTGACAGCTTGCTAATTAAGGTACAATTAACTGTTAGAACACTTTTATCAAGGGGGAAGACATATGAAGCCCATACGAAATTCAGCCAAGGCAATCATCATATACGACGGAAAAGTGCTGCTTACGAAAAACAAGGATCAGGAAGGATTCTTCTATCTGTTCCCAGGTGGTGGACAGGAACATGGAGAGCAGTTAAGTGATGCGTTGAAGCGGGAATGTATGGAAGAAATAGGTTGTCATATCCGTGTGCACGACCTCACGTATGTTCGTGAGTACATAGGTAAAAATCATCAATTTGCAGAATGGGATGCCGATGTCCATCAGGTTGAATTTTATTTTGTCGCTGAACTTGATGAGCGTATTCCACCGACAGAGCAAGAGGCTCAGATCTTTGCAGGAACGAATCCTGACGAGTATCAGGTTGGTGTAGAGTGGGTTGCCTTATCAGCGCTTGATCACATTCGAGTTTATCCTGCACAATTGATACCCAAGCTGCAGGGTAGAGGGGAAAAAGACGTCTATATGGGAGACACGAATTAACATATACGCTAACGTTTTAACCTTCGGTATTTAAGAATAGCGTTGAAGGCTAGATCTGGGATGAGGAGCTCGATAGAGCTGCCTTATCCTTTTTTAATTGGCAGAAGATTGCTGCTTGCGCAATGCAACGACTCCAACTATAATGATAATGATTATCAATATCAATTTTTGTACATAAAAAAGTTGGAGGTTATATACATGAGCACATTGTTAATTTATGCGAGTATGACAGGGAATACAGAAGAAATGGCGGAAGCTGTGGCCGAAGGCGTCAAAGGAACTGATGAGGAGCTTACGATGAAGGAAGTCATGGATGCCTATGCATCGGAGATGGCAGAGTACGATGGAATTCTGCTTGGCGCGTACACATGGGGGGATGGTGAACTGCCCGATGAATTCCTTGATTTCTTCGATGAGATGGATGATGTGGATCTGACGGGCAAGAAGGCGGCCGTGTTTGGTTCTTGTGATTCTTCGTACGCACAATATGGTGCCGCAGTGGACATTCTCATTGAGAAGCTGCGTCAGCGCGGCTGCGAGGTTGTGTTGGATGGCTTGAAGGTAGAATTGACGCCTAAGGCTGACGAGAAGGAACTGTGTAGACAATTCGGGAATACTTTCGTTGGCAAGCTTCGTTCATAATCAAGTCTAGTTCTACCTCTGTTATTTCGCAATCATCCAAAGCGATAATTCTAATAACAGCATCTAAAACAGACATCAGCTCGTGCCCTTATTGAAGGTGACGGGCTTTTTGTCTTTGTCACGTTGAAGAGAAAGAGATAGAGATAGAGATAGAAATACGGCATGGTTAGACAATAGCGGGCAGTTATGGCATGATCTTGTGTAGAAGAATAAGGTGAATCCCAGATCCATAAGGAGGGAAATCATGATGCGCAAGACAGAGCTGTTCTTTCCCGTTCCAGTCCTAGAGACAGCCCGTACACGTATGAAGGAAATGAAGCTTCAGGATGCTGAGGATATGTTTGAATATGCTTCTGATGAAGAGATTTCGCGGTTTGCAACATGGCCTGCTCACCAGACGATTGCTGATTCGCAGCGTTTTCTGAACTGGATTATCCAGCGTTATAGTCGCGGAGAGATTGCTCCGTGGGGAATTTACTGCAAGCAGTCGGAGCGGCTTATCGGCACATGCGGCTTTGGGAATTGGAATCAGCAGCATGCACGTGCCGAGATAGGCTATGCGTTGTCCAGATCCTGCTGGGGACATGGCCTCATGACAGAGGTTGTGAACGAGGTGATTCGTTATGGATTTACTTCGATGAAGCTTGTACGGATTGAAGCTAGATGCTATCCAGATAATACTGCCTCGATACGCGTGTTGGTGAAGTGCGGTTTTCAACAGGAGGGAGTGCTTCGTAAGCATATTTTTGCAAAAGGGCGCTACGAGGATGTTCTTTTGTTCTCCATTATTAACGAAGACTTGTTGGATGGGCAGCAAGCATAAAAAAGAGCAGTACAGGTAGGAACAGCCCGTATTGCTCTTTCTAGATTTCAAATCTATCCGCTCTATGGAATTATTGCTGCGTATATCATCCAACCTTCTACCAATTGTTGAGCAGGGTAACGGTTTTCGTTTTGCTATCCCAGTCAAATTGATAAGTAAATACATTCTGCAGAAGACGAAGCGGGATAAAGGTTTTATTGTTAATAATTTGAGGGAATGTCGTGAGCACCGTATCCTTGCCATTCACCTTCATCTTGCCAGTTAGTGAACTCCACGTAATATCTGATTTGTCCCCTTCAATATATACAGTATGGCTGTATGATTCCCATCGTACCTTCAAATTCAAATGCGTGCTTAGATCCTTAATAGGGATATATGTCAGCCCATTCTCGATCAAGGCGTCATGGGATAAGGTATTCCCATCCGTATCTACCACACGTACGACCGGAATCGGAGCCGGTTGCATTTGAACCTTATGCGCGGCACCATCACCAGCATAGGCGAAGCTTGAACCAATCAGTGTTATAAGTAGACAGCCTACTAGAATGGATAGGCTGTATTTCAATGTACGAGTAACATCTCTCATGTAAGCCCGAAACCCCCTTTAACAATAATAACGATGATAGAATGAAAAAGTTGCAACATTTAAAAGTCTTTTTTGATCTGGACAAGTACGGAAACGACGTGAGAAAATAAAAAACATGATTCTAAGCTATAATTGGTATAACAACGATTTCCTGTGGGGGAGTTCACGTTGGATAAAATTATCATCATCTCCTTACTAACTATGCTTATCCATTTATTTGAGACATTGTCCTATGCGGTTCGCTACGCGGGCGTACGTACAGGTAGACTTGCAGTTGCTCTATCATTAACCGGCATAATTGTCCTTGTATCTCGTACTTCGAATTTGCTTCAGGGCCCAATGACAGGGAAAATTATCGATTATGCAAAGCAGCATCCGGAATTTGATTTGGAAGGCCAGTTCCGTATTGTAATCGGCTCATCAACGGTAGGAACGCTGCTGGCAATGCTCTTTTTTCCAACGGCTGTCTTGATTGCAACTAGAGTGATACGTCATATGGAAGTGTCAGGCTCTATACCGAAATTGATTTCATCCGTATCCCTCGATCAGATTCGGCATGTGAAGCATCATCTGCGAACGCCAACATGGAACATGCTCCGCTCGCTGCGGATCATGGGAATTCCGAAGCGCTTGCTGCTATTGAATTGTCTGGTCACCAGCATCTATACGATCGGGGTTCTGGCAGCACTGTACGCATCTGCTTTGAATCCAGAGTATAGTACGGCCGCCTCGCAATCATCTGGACTAATTAACGGACTAGCTACGATCATACTCACGATCTTCGTCGATCCGCAAATGGCAATGCTTACCGATCGCGCAATGGGCGATGCGACAGAATGGAATCGCTTAGGTAAAATATTCGCGCTCTTGATGTTCTCAAGAGTGGTAGGTACGATTATCGCTCAGTTGCTGTTCTATCCAGCTGCTGCATGGATTGCTTGGGTCGTTCAAGTCATCTAGGTGATGAACTCGCGTTCGACAAATTGTCATTACCCATATTTATGAAAAATGAACCGTTCTTCTCCGTGAAACCCAGCGAAATACATGCCTGCTCAATGAATCAAAGGGCAGGTTTTTTGTTGTTGATTTCTTGCAAATAGGTTCCAAATCTATGATGTAAAATGGTAGAAAGGGGCACGTTTCTAACTTACATTCTGTTTTTCTTGTAGATCTGCGTTGAGAGGTGTTGTAATCCGTCGATTTATAGTAATATGAAACTAGTTTATTTTTCCAATGATAATAATGGAATAGGAGTGCTCAATTGTTTATGGTGGGGAAAGATCGCCCAAGTGTGATCGTGTTAGGCGGTGGTATCGCCGGCATGAGTGCAGCGCACGAACTAATGGAGCGTGGATTTCGCGTCTCTGTGTATGAATGGAGAACCATTCCAGGGGGCAAGGCACGAAGTATGCCGGTTCCCAATTCGGGGACGAATGGTCGACCAGATTTGCCAGGAGAACACGGATTCCGGTTCTTCCCAAAATTCTATAAGCACGTTACGGACACCATGAAGCGTATTCCCTATCAGCGTCCGAACAGCACCAAGAGTTCAACCGTATTTGATAATCTAATCGAAGGAACGAACTTGGGACTTGCCTTCTTCAATCGTCCTATGCTTCCTTTTCTTACTGAATTCCCGCAAACGATACGCGGCTGGCGCACACTGCTTAAATCACTATTCGATAATAAACTTGGTTTAAGTGAGAAGGACGTCGACCGTTATGTGAACTGTCTGTGGCAGGTTCTGACTAGCTGTGATGAACGCCGGCTGCTGGATTATCAGCGTGTAGCATGGTGGGATTTTCTACAGGCGGAGAAGCAGTCAGCGGAATTCAGACACATCTTCACTGGCCTAACGCGTATATTGGTCGCAGCACGGGCGAAGGAAGCGAATGCCTGCACAGTAGGCACGGTAGCTGCAACCGTAATGCTGGATATGGTGCTGCCAGGAGGTAGTGCGGATCGCTTGCTGAACGGCCCTACCAATGATGTGTGGATCAATCCTTGGCTGACTTACTTGAGACAGGGGGGAGTCGACTATCGCTTAAGAGCGAAAGTTGAACATATTCATTGCAAGAATGGCCGGATTCAAGGCGTGACCATTCAAGAAGAAGGCCGCTCCCACATTGTAACCGCAGATTACTATATCGCAGCACTGCCCGTTGAGGTGATGGCGGAACTGATTACGGAGGATCTAATCGAGGGTGATCCATTGCTGGGCGGACTGCCCGAGCTAGCGAAGAACGTAGAATGGATGAACGGCGTCCAATTTTATTTGAAAAAAGATGTCCCTATCATCCATGGTCATGTCATCTATATGGACAGCCCTTGGGCATTGACTTCCGTATCCCAAGCTCAGTTCTGGCCGCATTTCAAGATGAGCGATTTCGGCAATGGGGATGTGGCAGGTATCATCTCGATCGATGTATCGGATTGGAAGACGCCTGGTATTGTATTCGGGAAGCCGGCAATGCACTGCACTAGCGAGCAAATTAAGATAGAAGTGTGGGAGCAGCTGAAGCGGAGCTTGAATCAAGGTGAGACCATACTGAACGATGATATGATTGTGCATTGGTATCTCGATGAAGATATTCAATTCCCGAACCCGCATGAAGTGATCAACATGGAGCCGCTGCTCGTGAATCATGTCCACACGTGGAACTTGCGGCCGAATGCATATACAGCAATTCCGAATCTGTTCCTTGCGTCGGATTATGTTCGAACGAATACAGATTTGGCTACGATGGAAGGGGCGAATGAGGCTGCGCGAAGAGCGGTCAATTGCATCATCGAACGATCGTCGATCGATGCCCCACCCTGCAAAATATGGGATATGTATGATTATCCATTGCTATCGGCATGGCGTTCCAATGACCGCTCCCGATTCCATAAAGGGCTTCCATGGAACGGGAAAATCATTGGCTGACTCGAATGCTCAACGTTCAAGGCATTGAATCGATAGGGAAAGGAATAATGATGTTGATCCATTCCATATTAGCGCATGAATTCAAAGGGCTGCTCTATATTATGAGCGCAAGTCTTATGTTTCTCATCATCACGCCGAAATTCATGTTCGCTCATTACCGTCGCAAGCTGTTATTTATCTTTATCTTATTTTTGCTGACTTGTTTTTATATTGGGTATGAAGATATCGATCCATTGCTGTACGGGCTGCACTTAACTCCAGTGTCTCTTGCGCTGGCTGCTCTGTTCGAGGGTTTGCTGCCAGGGATATGTACATGGTTGGCATTCAATCTGTGCACATTACTATACTTGCAGATTTACTCGGTACCGACAATCATTGGTTCCACGATGATGCTCGCAGCTGGACTTATCCTGCACTATAAGCAGGTGCTGCAAAGTACCTATTTGAAGATTTTCCTCATGTCGCTGCTGCTGATTACGGTATATTTAGCTGGCTATCTGTTCTTCTTCGATCAATGGGATCAAGTGCAGGGAGTAGAGGTGGTGATTGCTGTCATTGGAACCTATTTGTCCTCGATGTATGTAAGCTACATCTATCATCATGTCAAAAATCAGGAACGGATGCGGGAAGAGCTTTTTCGTGCTGAGAAATATCAAGTTATCGGTCAGCTAGCCGCTTCCATTTCTCATGAAATTCGTAATCCACTGACAACTGCACAAGGCTTTCTACAGCTTATGAACCGTAAAAACTTGACCCCGGAACAAATTCAGACCTATCGGAATTATGCAGCTTCCGGCATTGAACAGGCGAATTCGATCATTACAGATTATTTGAATTACGCCAAACCAACGGTCGAGGTGGCTCGTCCGCTCTATGTTCAGGAAGAACTAGACACCGTCGTGCCCATGGTATCTCCACTTTGTTTACTGTCGAAGGTGGAGGTAGTTGTCCAGCATCTATCTCAAAAACCGATGTACATTATGGGAGAGTCGAAGAAATTTCAGCAGTCGCTGCTAAACATAATGAAAAATGCAGTTGAGTCCATGCCGGATGGAGGTACGTTGAAGGTTACCACCTGGTCGGATAACGAGGGAGTGCATATTCATATTAAGGATACTGGGGTTGGCATGAGCGATTATCAAATTAAACGAATTGGCATGCCATTCTATACGACGAAGGAGAAGGGAACAGGGCTCGGTCTAATGGTCGTTATTAGTCTGGTGAAATCGATGAACGGCACAATATCGTACTACAGCCGCCCAGACGAGGGTACTACCTGTGTGCTACAGTATAAGCAAGTTCACTTGTAAGGGCTGAATATGGTTTTGCAAGTCCATAGAATGGCGAAACATACAACAAAGGACATTCATCTAGATATTACTGCTGCTAGAGAATGTCCTTTTGTGTGAACAAGTTATTAGGTTCAGTGAACAAATCGGTTAAGACTTCAATTCGACCGTATCTTCGTCATCTGTGCACACGAGCGGCGATAGCTGATTCACAGGTTCGTGAACAATCCACAGCTCGTGCAGCGCACGAGTACAGCCGACATACAACAGCTTCGCATCAAGCAAGCTGCATGGATATCGATGCTCATCGACGTCAAGAACAAGAACCGCATCGAATTCCAAGCCTTTGGACAAGTATACCGGAAGAACGGATATTCCGCCTTCGTATTGCTGCTCGTTGCCATCAATCAGGTGGATGCTGTGCTTCAGTTCTCCTTCGATATTTGCATGGAGTGCTGCGTACAATTCTCTGGCTTCATCCGCTGTTCGAGTCAATAAAGCAATCGTATTATGCCCATTGTCTTGGAAATCAGTGATAATCTGCTTCAGCTGCTCTGCTCTCTCGTTCGCCTTGCTGCTGACAATACGAACCTTCTGACCGCTGCGGAATACCGGAACGGCCAACATGTTTGTTCCTACACCTCGATCTAGGATGACGTTCGCGAACCGGATGATTTCCATCGTCGAACGATAACTGCGTGTTAAGGCGAAGTAATCCGTTGCATCCGCTTCGAACAGTTCTCGCATCTCTGACCAGTCGTGAATACCGGCATACGCATGAATCCCCTGTGAGAGGTCGCCTAAGATGGTGAAGGAGTGGTTTTTGGCAAAGTGGTCGAGTACTGCAATTTGTAAAGGCGAGAAGTCTTGCGCCTCATCGATGACAATATGATCGTATCGGTACTCAGATGAAATCCCGTGCAAACGGGAATGCAAATAGAGCAGTGCTGCCAGATCCTCGTGACGAACCACTTTTTTCTTCAAATACGCTAAGGTTTCTTTGCGCACGGGCTCTGGAATGACGATACTGCTATCGCTATCCGTGTCGCCCTGTTTCTTCGGTTCGAACAGGGAGCGATACATTTCCCATGTATCGAGGACAGGCCATTTCTTCATATAGGCTTTGAGACGCTGCGTTGATAGCTTCTTCTTATCCTTAAGAACTGTCTTGGAGTGTTCTCGCTTCAGTTCCATCTGAATCCAGCGCTGAATGCGGGCCATAACGCGCTCCTTGCGCTTGGCCGGCTCGTAGGAGCGATACTCCTCATGGAACCAGCTGTATATGGTTGCATACGGGAGAACGGTTCCGTCCCAAGGAGAGAAGTCGCCGCTTGGAACCGCGTTCTGCTCGTACTCCTTCATAAGCTGATCCATATAAGACAGCAAGGAGAGGGAGCCTTTGAATCGTCCCGAAACGTGATCGTCAAGAACTGGACGCGAATCCAAGGAACCGTACCATTTCTCGACTTGCTCCATCGGAGATGCGAGTGTTACGGATAGCTGCATATCCATTACCGCCAAAGCCCATTCAGGGAACGTCTGCTGCTGGATGTTGCCGACACCCAGTTCAGGCAAGACATCGGATATATAGTTCAGGAACATGCGGTTGGGCGCAAAAATCATCATCTTCTCGGCACGAATCTGCTCCTGATATTGATAAAGCAAATAAGCAAGGCGGTGCAGAGCAACGGTCGTCTTACCGCTACCAGCGACCCCTTGTATGAACAAGGCAGTGTTCTTCGGAGCGCGAATGATGCGATCCTGCTCCGCTTGAATCGTAGATACGATATCGCGCAGTCGATTGTCCTTGTTCTCTCCTAGCCGGTAGACGAGAAATTCGTCTGTAACATGGCTTTCGCCTTCGGAGCGATTGTAGGTATCGACGACTCTTTGCAATTGTTGTCCGCGTATCGCCAGGTTGCGCTTGAGATGCACGATGCCCTCGATAGGGCCGTCTAATGAATCATAAGATACCGGAGCGGTACCTCCGGAGAAGGAATAAAATAAGCTCGCAATCGGGGCTCTCCAGTCAATCACTAGCGGGTACGCTTCATTCTCGACTTCTGCACTGCGATGAACGCCTCGTTTGCCGACATACAGCTTGAGTGCTTCATCCTTGCCGTTTTCTTCGAAATCGATTCTTCCGAAATAAGGCTCCTTACGGGCTTGAGCCAAGCGTTCTTCCTGCTGCTTGCGGTTGTCCTCTAATACTTGCAGCGTAAAGTCGTGCCCAGTATAAGGGGCTACATTATGAACTTTGTCGTATTGCTGCTCGATGATGTCGAGCGTGTCTTTCAGACGGTGCTGCTCTTCTTGAAAGGCACTTTGAAACGTGTCGCTCACCTTCAGTTACCTCCTAAGAAAGGATTGTGTGATCTCTCCTACTTCTTTGTTGAAACACATCAAAATATGGAAAGAGAAGAACTAATATATCATATTGACCCTGAAAAAGCAATGAAATTTCGATGATACATCGCAGCTATTGCTTGACGAGTAGGCTATGTTCGTCATAATGTACTGCTCCTAGCCATATATAATGAGACAGGAGAGTGCTGCGAAGACGAGCCTACAGCTGAGAACGAAGCGATTATGATGTATGCGCCATTGTTGAGAAATGGTCAAGGGGACATCACTGTTAATGTATCATCTGAACAGTAGCGTATTTCAATATAGGAGGGATGACATTTTAATGAAGCATTCCAAGCGATTTATTCTCTTATGTGTAGTGTTTATCGCCATGACGATTCTGCTGAGCGGCTGTATGCCTGGAGACGGTTCGTACACGGATCAATCACCAGCAGGTTTCTTCTGGGGGATCTGGCATGGCTGGATTGCGCCGATCTCGCTGATTTTTGGGCTTTTCAAGGATGGAATCCGTGTATATGAGATCAATAATACAGGCTGGTGGTATGATCTCGGATTCTATCTTGCGATTGTCGGCGGTTTTGGAGGGTTTGCGTTCAGTCGGAGAAAAGGAGATCATCATTAGTAGACAGTAAGCTAGTTGTCGATGTAACGGTAAAAAGGATTCTTTGCATGTTGTCATGCGAGGATCCTTTTTTATTTTGATAGGAGTAGTAATCTGTCAAAATGGATTACATGACAAAAATGAAAGGAAATTGTAAGGCATAACAATGGTTACATTTCTTCATACCCAGTAAAGTAGGTGGTACAGAACAGGTACGCGAAGGAGTGTAATTAGCATCTATGTTGGAAGTCAGAAATGTATCCAAAATATATGAAGGCAAAGTGTCTTACAAAGCACTTTCCGATTTGAATTTATCGATAGGCAAGGGCGAATTCGTCGGCATCATGGGGCCATCCGGAAGTGGTAAGACGACTTTCTTGAATGTGGTGTCCACGATCGATAAGCCGTCATCAGGAGAAGTATTGATTGGCGGCAGCAATGCACACGCTCTTAGTAAGCGTAAACTAGCCTTGTTCCGTCGCAGAGAGCTTGGCTTTGTGTTTCAGGATTTCAATTTGCTGCAGACTTTGACCGTGAAGGAAAATATTATTTTCCCATTGACGCTGGAGAATGTCAGCATTAAGGAACAGGAACAGCGTGTAAAAGTGATTGCGGACAAGCTTGGAATCGGACATATTCTGGACAAGCGCACCTATGAAATTTCGGGTGGTCAATGTCAACGTACTGCGATTGCGCGGGCAATCATCCATCAGCCGAAGCTGCTGCTTGCGGATGAGCCGACTGGTAATCTGGATTCCAAGTCAGCCAAGGACGTGCTTGAAATGATGGAGAAGATCAACAAGGAAGACGGCACCACGACGATGATGGTTACCCATGATGCATTTGCTGCAAGTTACTGTGACCGCGTCATCTTCATCAAGGACGGTTCGCTGTACCAAGAGCTGCACAAGCATGATGAACGGCAAGTATTCTTCCAAGAAATTATGAATGTCTTGTCAGCATTGGGGGGAGCGGAAGATGAACTTTCGTCAGTTCGCGTTTAAGAATGTATTTCGGAACAAGCGATTGTATGCCGGGTATTTCATAAGCTGCGCCTTCTCCGTAATGATTTTCTTTGTCTATTCGATGCTGGCTTTTCACCCAGAATTGAACATGGCTGGCAGCGGCAAGTACGGCAAGGGTGCACAGGCGGGGATGGAGGTAGCTCAGTACATTATTTATGTGTTCTCCTTCTTCTTCATCCTGTATTCCATGAGCGTCTTCTTGAAGACACGGAAGAAAGAATTCGGTGTGTGTATTATGCAAGGGATGTCTGACATGCAGTTGAAGCGCCTTGTATTTGTAGAAAATATCATTATCGGATTTGCTTCAACGGTTGCAGGGATAGTGACCGGATTAGTATTGTCAAAGGGAATGCTCATGCTAGGCTCATCCTTGTTGTATTTGGATGACCCATTGTCATTCTATTTCCCAACGACAGCGTTGTGGTTCACGTTCGCAGCCTTCATGGCACTGTTTATTGCGATTTCATTATTTACGGCTACCATATTACGTACAAGTTCCTTGATCGACCTGCTAAAAGCTTCAACGAAACCGAAGCCAGAGCCTAAGGCTAATGCGGTGCTCGCGATATTTGCAGCACTGTGCATCTTAGGCGGCTACGGAACTGCGTTCGTAGTCCGCGGGGAACAGGTCCTATTCGCCATGCTGCCTGTAGTCGTTCTTGTCTCGGTAGGCACTTATTTCTTATTCACACAGCTAAGCGTGTTCATTATTAATAGGCTGAAAAAGAAGCAGAAGCTGTACCGCAGAAACACAAATATGCTGACCTTGTCAGACTTGGCCTATCGGATGAAGGACAATGCACGGATGTTCTTCCTCGTCGCCATTATTTCTACTGTAGCTTTTACGGCTATTGGTACACTCGTTGGCTTCAAGGCAATGCTGACAAATAGTGTGGCAGATTTGATGCCGCCTATGTCGTATGAATCGAATACAATGAACAATAAGCAAGAGCAGAAACATGTAGATTTGATTGAGTCAGCACTCAAGAAAGAAAACATCAAGTATGATGCCTACATCATTCATAGCAAAACAGCAGAAATCAAAGATGGATCGATTATGAAGGTGATGGGGGTATCGGAATACAATTCATTCGCCAAAGAGCGCATTCAGCTCCGTCAGGGTGAAGGATTCGTACTGGAAACGATAAGCAATGATTTTGGCAATAGGAGCACAGCTTCGAATTGGTCAAAGGGGCAGTCCTTGACATTGAAGAAGACAGGTAAGCTGAAGCTTGTTGACACACTTGAGATGACCGACGATGTGAGACAATATGTATCGAGCGGCGAAGTACTGGTAATGTCAGATGAGGACTTTAAGGCAATCCCGCTTACGAAGTTCGACGAGACAAATTATATCTTCAACATGGACAACTGGCAGGCGACAAAGACATTGTCAGCAGATCTGGAAAAGCAGTTCCAAAAAGAAAAGCAGCAAGACTATCGCTTCCAATCCAGAGCGACATCGATGTCAGAACTCAATCAAGGAATGGGACAAATCTTGCTGACGGGCTTATTTGTCGGAGTCGTATTCTTCGTATCAGCAGGCAGCTTCCTGTACTTCCGCCTGTTCTCAGATTTGGATAATGATATTGTCCAGTATCGGGCAATTTCGAAGCTGGGGTTGACAGAAGGGGAACTATCCAAGGTTGTTACGACGCAAATCGGACTTCTGTTCTTTGTTCCGATCATTGTAGCAATCGTTCATGGAGCGGTTGCACTGAATACGTTGCAGAATTTGTTCCCGAACGTATCGATTTTGAAAGAAATCATACTCGTATTAGGCACGTTCTTCATCATTCAGGTCGTGTACTTCTTGCTCATTCGTGCGAACTATGTAAGAAAGCTGAAAAAAGTATTGTAATAACACAGTTATATCCTTATCAGAGAGTAAGCCGTATCGTGGCTTGCTCTCTTTCTATTTGAATTGCAGCTGAGGAATGAACGTGACAATTTTGAAAGGAAAATGTAAGCAATAACAATGGTTGTATTTGCTAATCGGGAGTAAAGTGAAGGTACCGAAAACAACAAGGAGCGTGTAATTCTACTATGCTAGAGGTTAAAAATGTATCCAAAGTATACGAGGGTAAAGTCTCTTATCAAGCATTATCGAATTTAAACCTAACCATTGGCGAAGGTGAGTTCGTTGGGATTATGGGGCCGTCCGGAAGCGGGAAAACGACATTTTTAAACGTGGTATCGACAATCGACAAGCCCACATCAGGAGAAGTATTGATTGGTGGGAGCAATGCGCACGCCTTAAATAAACGCAAGTTGGCACTGTTCCGCCGCCGTCAGCTTGGCTTCGTGTTTCAGGATTTCAACCTGCTGCAAACCTTGACGGTGAAGGAAAACATCGTATTTCCATTAACACTGGAAAATGTGAGCATTAAGGAGCAGGAGCAGCGTGTGCAAACGATAGCGGAGAAACTGGGCATCAAGCAAATTTTGGACAAGCGCACGTACGAAATCTCTGGGGGACAATGCCAGCGGACTGCGATTGCGCGTGCTATGATCCATAATCCGAAGCTGCTTCTAGCGGATGAACCGACGGGGAATCTGGATTCGAAGTCAGCCAAGGATGTTCTCGAAATGATGCAGAAAATCAATAAGGAAGACGGCACGACGATGATGATGGTTACTCACGACGCATTTGCTGCCAGTTACTGTGATCGCGTCATCTTCATCAAGGACGGCTCGCTGTACCGAGAGCTGCATAAGCATGATCAACGACAAGTGTTCTTCCAAGAAATTATGAATGTGTTGTCGGCAATAGGAGGCGCGGAAGATGAACTTTCGTCAGTTCGCGTTTAAAAACGTTATTCGCAACGCGCGGCTGTATGCCGGTTATTTTATAAGCAGTGCTTTCTCCGTTATGATCTTTTTCGTATATTCGATGCTGGCGTTCCATCCAGAATTGAATTTGGCGGAGAGTGGGGGATTCGGAAAAGGCGCACAAACAGGGATGCAGGTTGCCCAGTATATCATTTACGTCTTTACGTTTTTCTTCATCCTCTATTCGATGAGCGTATTCTTGAAGACGCGAAAGAAAGAATTCGGTGTCTGCATCATGCTGGGGATGTCCAATATGCAGCTGAAGCGTCTCGTATTTTTAGAAAATACGATCATTGGATTTGCTTCGACTGTGGCTGGTATAGCAGCAGGACTGATTTTTTCCAAAGGGATGCTTATGCTCGGTTCGTCCATGTTGTATTTGGAGCATTCGTTATCGTTCTACTTCCCAACAAAGGCGCTTTGGTTTACATTTGTGGCCTTTATGCTGTTGTTCCTAGTAATCTCGTTCTTTACGGCGACGATCTTGCGAACAAGCTCACTTATTGATCTATTGAAAGCCTCGACGAAGCCAAAACCCGAGCCGAAGGCGTCGGTATGGCTGGCTATTCTGGCTGCTATACTGCTGCTAATCGGTTATGCGATAGCTTTTATCGTACGCGGAACCCTTGTTATGTTTGCACTGCTGCCTGTCGTCATTCTTGTGTCGATCGGTACATACTTCTTATTCACACAGCTAAGTGTGTATATCATTCATAAATTGAAGAAGAACAAGAAGTTGTATCGCCGGAATACAAACATGTTGACACTGTCCGATTTGGCATATCGGATGAAGGATAATGCACGCATGTTTTTCCTTGTCGCGATTATTTCAACCGTTGCGTTTACAGCCATCGGCACGCTTGTTGGGTTCAAAGCGATGCTGACTGAGGGCGTTGCAGGATCGATGCCGCCGATGTCTTATGATTCCTATGCCGACAATAAACAGGAGCAAAAACATCTTGCATACATTGAGACAGAGTTGAAGGAAGAAAACGTTAACTATGACAGCTTCGTTATTCATAATAAAGATGCGGAGCTTAAGGATAAATACTCATTCAATGCAATTTCCGTAACGGATTATAACCTGATCTCGGAGGATAAGATCCGTGTAGATGCAGGAAGTGCGGTATTGATGCAATTCAAGATGGATGACTTCGGATATAACAGAGGGAAGAAGGACTGGTCGAAGGGGCAGACTTTGACTCTGAGCAGTGGAAGCAAGCTTCAATTGACAGATGTACCGGACATGAGCAAAGATGTCCGCCAATACATCACTGGAAATCATGTGCTTGTGATGTCGGATTCAGATTTCAACGCACTTCCAAAGTCGAAAACCGATATGGATATGCATGTATTTGCGATGGATGACTGGCAGGGAACGAAGGCAGTAGCGGAGAAGCTGAATACACAGTTGAATGCTGATAGTACCAATCCCCACTATCGTTTTCAGGCGCGAGCGCTTGCGATGCAGGAAGCGAATCAGGGTATGGGCCAAATTCTGCTGACGGGTTTGTTCGTAGGAATTGTTTTCTTCGTGGCAGCAGGCAGCTTCCTTTATTTCCGACTATTCTCGGATTTGGATTCCGACATCGTGCAGTATCGAGCTATCTCCAAGCTGGGTCTGACTGAAGGGGAACTGTCAAAGGTTGTATCCACTCAAATCGGACTGCTGTTCTTTGTACCGATTGTCGTAGCTATCATTCATGGTGCCGTTGCATTGAACACACTGCAAAATTTGTTCTCGCAAATCTCTATTTTAAAAGAAATCATTCTAGTATTAGGTACATTCTTCGTTATTCAGGTTGTCTATTTCTTATTCATTCGAGCAAATTATGTGAAAAAACTGAAGAAGGTACTGTAATCAAGCAGTCCAAAAAAGATAGGAGCAGGTCGCCGTTGCGATCTGCTCCTTATTATTTATTTGCAACATTATGAGGTGAACCAATGCTTAGGATATTGATTTCCCTGTGTGCGATGATATGTCCACGCCGCCAGTACTAAGACAACGGCTCCTAACCCGACCGGAAACAACAGGTAAGTCCAAGGGGCGCCTGTCATCATAATAAGCAGTGGATCGGCGCCCGCAGGTGGATGAATGGTTCTGGTCCATTGCATGAAGGCGATGGACAGACCGACGGCTAGCGCGAGGCTCCAGACATGCACGCCAACACATGAGCTAATGGTCAGCCCGACCAGTGAACTGATGAGATGGCCCCCTATTACATTGCGCGGCTGTGCCAATGGACTGTCTGGCAGCGCAAACAAAATAACACATGACGCTCCAAAAGGAGCCATCAAAAAAGGGGACGACAACCAGCCTTCAAGGAGTGCTAGTACCAGGATAGCAAGTCCCCCTCCTGTACCTGCGAGTAGTGATGTTTTTACATATTGAAGTGATGGACGTTTTCGGCCAATTTTAAGCATTTTCTGTGTTACGTTAGAATTGTTCATCCTATAGTTTCCTTTCTAAGTAATGAGTTCGTGTCTCGGATTGATTGATTGCACCGGTGCTTGAAATATATTGTATAATGTGATTTGGTATTTGTAATACGAATAATTATGATATCTCACATTTCATTTTCCGATATCAAATTCTTATCGATGTGAGATGTATTGTTCTCGTTACGGTATGAGGGATGTATTATGTGGTATCGATTACGGGATGAGAGAAGTATCATTTACGCTTAGATAAGTGCATGAATTGTATGAAGCTGTTTCATGAAGGGGGAAGAGGGATGTTTGAGCTATTAGATGGGAAGCAAGTCGAAACCGTACGGGTGGTCGCCCACACGAAGAGCATTAGCCGTGCGGCCGAGCAATTAGGATACGTACAATCAACAATTACCTCACATGTAAAGATGGTGGAGAAGACGGTTGGACAAACATTGTTCCATCGCTTGCCGCGTGGTGTAGAACTGACCGAGGCCGGGGCTATCTTCCTGCGTTATAGTGAGAAATGGAGTCTGCTGGGCAGAGAGCTGACCCAAGAGCTTCCGGCGGGCCAATCGATAGAGGGAACAGTCACATTAAGTGTGTTGGAATCCTTTTGCACGACGCGAATGACGGACTTGTTAACAGCAATTTTCCTTAAGTATCCGCGAATCAAGCTTCACCTGCTTCCGGGATTTATGGAGGATACATGCCAGCGAATTCTTCAAGGGGAATGCGAGCTTGGAATTGTGGCCGGTCGGCCGCAAATGGGCGGTGTTGACTTCCTGCCGCTTGTTAATGTACGGATGGTGTGGGTCGTTCCTATGTCGATGCAGCTCCGCTGGGAAGAGGAAGGCTGGGAAGCACTGGATGATGTTCGAGTCATTGGATTTGGCTCGCAATGCGTCTATCAAGCAGTAGCATCTCAACTTCTCCAAGAGAGCGGGATCAAGCCTAGTCAATATAGTACCTTTCATAGCTTAGAGATGATGAAGCAGACAATCAAGGTGGGAATGGGCATGGCGTTATTGCCTTATCGAACGGTAAAGGAGGAGATCGAGCAGGAAGCGCTTGGCTATCTTCCGCTACAAGTACCAACTCTAATCCATGGGCTTGTATGGAAGCAGGGGGATGAATTATCCCCCGCGGCAATTACGATACGCGATATTTTGGTAGAAAAGTTCAAGAACGAGCAGGAAGCGGATTGATGAGGTCTCCAATTAGGGAGTAATCATCAATCATTATTTTCATTTAACTGTTCATACTGCATCGAGCCGTCGCGGCATATTGCTTATTTGGATCGCACTGATCATCGAGAATAATGGATTGTGCCGCCAGTCCCTCTCTCCATTGCAATGGCAGCGGACAATTGGTAACCAGCGTATGGAAGCTGGACAATTCAGCAATTTTGACAAGCCCTATTTTCTCGCACTTCGTTATATCTGCGACTAATATACTCTGCTTCGCATGATGCAGCATAATCTTGCGTATTTCAGCTTCTTCTTCATTGGCGTCAGTTACGCCGTGTGTAAGATCGATACCGGAGCACGAGAGGAAGGCTTTGTCGGCAGTATATCGGGCGAGGGCGTTGGCAGCAGCATGTCCAGAATAGGACAGTGATCGGCGGCGAAGAGTACCACCGGTACAAATTAATTTAATATGTTCAGCATCTGATAGTTCCATGATGACATTTAGTGAATTTGTGATTACAGTCAATTGCTTGCGCGCTTTTATTATTTTGGCGATATGGAGTGAAGTTGTACTCGAATCAAGCATAATCGTATCCCCATGTTGGATAAGCCTAGCGCACTTTGTTCCGATCCACTTCTTTTCAGACAAATAGCAGTCCTCGCGCACCCATACAGGGACGTCAGAGCTTACGGATGTCTCTGCTAAAAATGCTCCCCCATGTGTTCTTAGCAGGAGACCTTCTTTCTCCATACGATCCAAGTCTCTTCGCACTGTTTCTTCCGTCACTCGAAACTGCTTGCTAAGCTCTGCGACGAGAACTCTGCCGTCCTGGAACAGGTGCTGCATGATGCGTTTTCGGCGTTCAATGGCTAACAAGGCATTTACACATCCTCACGATAAGGTGGACAATGGTGGCATCTTGCTTCATGTAGACCTCTATTATAGCGAAATATGGTATTTTTGACGAGTTAAGAAAGCATAACTATTTCACAACACGAATTAGGTAAATATTCTACTCTGTTCATCTCTAGAAAAAGGTTATAGACTAGAGGTGAATTAATCCATGCTTCATGCATTGCAGATCGAATAGAATGAACAGGACAAGGGAGATGAACGATCGATGTCAACACATATGCAGCCTACACTCGTCTTTCCGGTAATCAGTGACATACATATTGATCCTTCGGGTGAAGGTAGTGTCGCCAAGTTCGAACGAGCGATGTTGCAGTTGAATGCAAGGGCGCCTCATCAGGATGCGTTTGTTATTGTAGGGGATTTAACAAACAATGGACTTGAGGAGGAATACGATCGCAATTTAGAAGTATTCCGCAAGCATAAGCTACCAGGAGCGACACCGCTCATCACGATCGGCAATCACGACTATTGGAACGGACTTCCGATTGAAGAAGCGCAGGCTCGCTTTCTTGCAAAAACGGAGATGCCATCCTTATATTTTCATCAGGTCATTAAGGGTTACCATTTCATTGTCATGGCGACAGAGGATAAGGTTACATCAGGGTACTTCTCATTGGATCAGATTGCATGGCTTCGCGAACAACTGCAGGTGGCTGCAGCCGATTCAGCAGAGCGTCCTATATTCGTCTTCCTGCATCAGCACTTGAAGGACACCGTGTACGGCAGCGAGGACTGGGGCATTCAGGACAATATTGAACCGCTTATGGAGGCATTGCGGCCATATCCGCAGGTTATTACGTTCTCCGGGCACTCCCACTACCCGCTTCAGGATCCGCGCAGTATTCATCAGGAGGACTTTACTTCTGTTGGAACGGCTTCGCTTAGCTATTTGGAAGTGGAACATGGCAAGCTTCAAGGGAATTTGCCGTTAGGGTTCGAGAAGTTCAGCCAAGGCTTGCTTGTCGAGGTATATGAGGATCGCGTTGCGATTCATAGGCTTGATTTCGAATATGATCGTCAGATTGGAGACGCTTGGATTGTGTCGCTGCCGGCGTCAACTTCAACCTTTACATATACCATTCATCGTGACACAGATGCGCCATGCTTCCCTGATCACGCACAATTGCATGTAGAAGAGGAGTGTACAACTTCAGATTCTATCGTTATCGTCTTCGATCAGGCGTCCGATAATGAGCTTGTACATGCCTACAACGTTACGGTTGAGAATCGTAGTGATGTAGAAGAGGTTGTACAGTACGCTGCATTTTCCGAATCTTATAAAAATCCGGTTCCGGAGCAGCTTCGTCTGGAAATACCAGGGCTGAAGCCAGATTGTGAATACTCCATCGCGGTACAGGCAATAGATACTTTCGGCAATGTGAGCGAGCGTGTGCTGCAGGGCAGCTGTCGTACTCGTCCTGTTGAAGAGCTGAAGGTGGAAAATTAATTTATCCTAATTAGTATTCGAATATTGTATAACGCAAGTGCCCAAAGCAAACCAGTGCTTTGGGCACTTTTTATAGTTAACTAGAGCAGTACTAGTGTTGGACGCAACTCATTTTGCTGGAGCGGTAGGTTCGCTTCTTCTGAATAACTTAAGTCTATAAAAGTTATTGTTATTTTTTATAAAAGAACGTGTCAAAGTATCAATAATCGTTGGTTTGTCATATATCCGTGAAAGCGCTTTGCTTTTACAATGGAGAAGACAACATCTGGAAGGAGTTAAGATTTAATTCAGCAAGAGTTATATTGAATCAAGGAGGGATTTTCATATGGCGAAGGCAACCACGGGAGCAGAGATAGAACCGGGCCTGAACCTGGATAAGCATAAGAAAAGCGCATTAAAACGATTTTTTATGCAAATAGACATACAGCTCATGGTGCTGCCCGCACTTGCTCTAATCTTTATATTTTCTTATATCCCTATGTATGGCATTCTTATTGCTTTTCAAGATTATAAGCTTAAGGCAGGCTTCAATCTGTTCAGCAATGAGTGGGTAGGATTAAAGCACTTTATTGATTTTTTTAATTCACCAGAATTTGTACCTGTTATGCGCAATACGATTATTATCAGTTTTATGAAATTTATCTTCGGGTTTCCAGCGCCAATTGTTTTAGCGCTTATGCTTAATGAAGTGCGCAAGATGGCCTTTAAACGGGTCATTCAAACCGTCACGTACTTGCCTCACTTCTTATCATGGGTAGTTATCGGATCCATGGTTACATCCTTACTGTCCGTAGACAATGGCAGCATAAATATGCTGTTAGAGAAGCTCAGGATTATCGATGAGCCGATTAACTTCATGTCAATGGCAGAATATTTCTGGTCGATTCTCGTTGCAACCAATGTATGGAAGGAAATAGGGTTTGCCTCCATTGTATATTTGGCAGCGATTGCAGGGATCGATCCTCATTTGTATGAAGCAGCATCGATAGATGGTGCGAGTCGATTCAAGCAGATGACGCTCATTACACTGCCTTGCATTATGCCAGTTGTGATCATCTTTATGATTCTTGCAATCGGCAACCTGCTCAATGCAGGCTTCGAGGACATTCTCATTCTCGCTTCCAATCCAGCTTTGAGAGAAGTATCTGACTCGCTTGATGTATATGTAGTTCGTGTCGGTATTGATAATTACAGGTACTCCTATGCAACGGCAATCGGCCTGTTCAAGGCTGTTGTCAGCGTCACGTTGCTTACATTTGCGAACTTCATTGCCAGAAAGACGGGCAATAGCTTATGGTAATGAATCATTCCATAACTAGGAGGACTGAATAATGATACGTGATAGTATAGGAGACCGCATTTTTACGGTATTTATCTATGTAGTGTTAACCTTATTGGCCTTTTCGACCTTTTATCCATTCTGGAATTCACTTGTCATATCGTTTAATGAAGGATTGGATACGTCTAAGGGCGGCATTACTTTTTGGCCACGCGAGTTTACATTGGAGAACTATAAAATCGTATTCGAAGATTCGCGATTAATGAATGGGTTTGTGATTGCCCTCTTGCGAACGGTCATTGGAACGGTAGCATCCATCTTAGCGACGGCCATTTTTGCATACGGGATGTCGAAGCGAGGGCTTATGGGCCGCAAGTATTATATGATTATGTGTATCGTTACCATGTATTTTGGAGGCGGTCTCATTCCGAGCTATATGCTCATTCGCGGACTTGGTTTGTTCAACTCTTTCTGGGTGTTCATTATTCCAGCACTTATTAGTGTATGGAATATGATTATATTCCGCACCTTCTTCCAAGGCTTGCCGCAAGGCTTGGAAGAGTCAGCGAAGATTGACGGCTGCGGTAACTGGGGTACATTCTTCCGTATTGTCTTCCCGTTATCTGGCCCTGTTATTGCTACCTTGTCTCTGTTCACAGCGGTTGCGCACTGGAATGAATGGTTCGTAGCCAGTATCTATATTACGAACGAGAATCTGCTTCCTATTCAGACGATACTAAGACAGATACTATTCTCCAACATCGCATCTGAACAGTTGTCCAATGTAGATACGAGTGCGCTTGTGCACATCAATGCTGCCAAGAAAATAACCTCTAAGGCATTGACGATGGCGACGATTATGGTAGCAACGCTTCCAATTGTATGTGTGTACCCGTTCTTGCAGCGTTTCTTTGTAAAAGGTGTATTGATTGGCTCGTTGAAAGAGTAGCGATTGTTTAATCTGCTGGACATTTGGATGCGTTTAGAGCAACCTTGCTTTAAACATAGATTACAAAATTGAAAGGGGAAAAAGCCGTGAAGAACAAAAAAAATCTTCTGCTGAGTGTGTTGTCTGTCTTTATGGTATTCACTCTGTTAGTAGGATGCGGCAGTGGGAAGACAAGTGCTCCACCTGAGAATGAACCTGTGAAGCAAGGCGACACGGGCAAAGAATCAAGTGAAACTCCGAAGAGTGACCTGTACGAATTGGGCAAGGAACCACTTGAAGTATCGTTCTATGGCAACTATGGTTGGTACCAGCTGCCGAAATGGGGTAAGGATCCTGCTTCGAAGTGGATACAGGACAACTTGAAAATTACGGTCAATGGAATCAGTTCAGGTGGCAACAATGCACAGAAGCTGCAAACGATGATTGCGGGCAATGAGCTTCCTGATATTATCTGGACTGACAGAGGGGCCGATATAGAACGTCTTCGTGAGGCTGGTATGCTCGTACCATTGGATGAGTATATTGACAAGTACCCGAATTTCAAGAAGTATTTGACTGAAAATCACAAAGCATTGCTCCGTTCGCCTGACGGCAAGATCTATCAGGTACCGAACTATTATACACAGCAGCCAAACGGAAACGCGGGCTATGCAATCAACAAAAAAATCTATAAAGAGCTCGGCTCTCCAAAATTGGAGACGACTGACGACTTGTATGCATACTTGCAAGCTGTTCATAAGAAGTACCCTGACGTCACTCCATTTGAAACGGGATTGGCAAAAGACGGTCACGGTATTGACCAACTCTTCTCTTCCTTTAAAGAAAATAACTTGTCCCTTACTCGCTTCTTCGCAGTTCCAGATGGTGATAAAATGGTCTCCATTTATAAGGATCCAGGCTTCCGTGAATCCGTAGTATATACGGCGAAGCTGATGCGTGAGAAGCTGATGACGCAAGATGCGAATACGCAAACAGAAGACCAAGTAAGAGAAAAAGCGATGAATGGCAAGTTTGCCGTTATTGCAACTTTCGATCCGATGAAGATGCTAGCTGTAGCAGATGAGGAATTGAAGAAGAAGGATCCGGAAGACGGCTATATGTTTATTAAACCGATTGTAAAACAAGGTCTGGATGCTAGCAAAATCTATCCGGGAACATATAACCAACTTGGATGGAACGTAGCTGCCATTACGACAAATGCGAAAAATCCAGAGGCCATATTCGCGATGCTTGACTGGATGACAGGACCTGAAGGCAGCATGGTGCTGAACTGGGGACCTCCAGGAGCTGATGGTTATTGGGATGGATTTGAAGCTGATGGTCTGACACCGAAATTTAATAAAGATAAATACATGAATGATCCGAAAACGCTTTCTGAAATAAATGGTAAAGCTGGCGACTTGGTATGGGTGGGCAATACAATGTTCATGGATAATACGAAAAAGCAAATGTTGTCTACTGTACCAGCAGATAAGATTGATTTCAGCAACCGCTGGCAAATGGAAGTAACATGGGCTTCGCAAGGTGACTTCACGGAGTTCCTCGGCTGGGAGCCGACTCCAGATAGTGAAGAGGGGATTGCTAGACAAAGTGTTAGAGATATTTGGTTGACAGCTAGAGCAAAATCCATGTACGCGAAATCCGATGAAGAAGCACTGCAAATTCTGGATAAAGCACATGATGATTCCATGAAGGTTGGTTATCAGAAGTTCCTTGACCATGTTACAAAAGTTTGGACGGAGAATAAGAAAGCAATGGGTAAATAATCTTCGGAACGAAGGCTCGCTGTCTGCCAGCGGGTCTTCGTTCTTTTGATCAAATCTTTTATTTTGAAATCATCTGACTGTTCAAATGATAGTTGAACTTGTTATACTTTGTTTAGGGAAATGCTGGAATGAGAATTGTATGACTGCATCGTTTGGGGGGCCTCATTCATGTATAACGTGTTGTTAGTTGATGACGAGATGCTTGATCTGGAAGGAATGAAGCAATTCATTCCTTGGGAAGAGCTTGGGTTAGAAGTTGCAGCAGCGGTAAATAACGCCTTTGAGGCTTGTCATATTATTGATAGTACGCCTATCGATATTATCGTCAGTGACGTTAATATGCCGAATATGTCCGGGTTGGAGCTGGCCCGCAGGGCGATTGAGGTAAATTCCAATATCCGAATTATTTTTGTAAGCGGTCATCAAGATTTCAGTTATGTGAAACAGGCATTATCTTTGAAGGCCTACAGTTATGTACTCAAGCCGATGAATGATGATGAGCTTATCGCTGCACTCGAGAAGGTGAAGCAGGATCTTGATGATGACCGGAAGCGTCGTGATGTGGAGGAAGCCTATCAGCATATGATTCCAATGGCGAAGAATGATTTGCTGTTGCGGTTGGTTGACGGGCAGTGGAGAAGTGAGCAGCAGGATGGAATGATGAAGCTAGTTGCCTCTTATGGGCTTGACAAACTGAATTGGCCTGTCCGAGTTGCTGTTATGGAACTTGACTATATGACTTGGACGCAAGAACATACGAGCTTGTCACATGAGGTTACAACGAAGGAATTCCTGTATGCGGTCAATGAGGTTGGATTGAAGCATCATATGCCACATTGCTGCAAGTTGACGCCTCATCGGATGATGGTGTTGATTCATGATCAGTATTTAGACCCTTTCATTGATGATTTATATAAGGTGATTGAGACTCAGTTCTCCGTGACGATGACAGTTGGGGTAGGGGAACCAGTAAACGGATTGGAACAGCTCTATCTCTCGTTCCAACAGGCAACCAAAGCGGTTGATGGCAAAATGTTTATTGGCAAAGGGAGGCTTATCCGCTACGAAGCGGTGAGTTTGAAGCCCGAAATGATGGATGCGCGTACATTGGAACAACGTATGGAGGCACTATTTCACGCCTTGATGGAATATGAACTGGTTTGTATTTACGATGAGATAGAGAGGCTGTTCGAATCTGTGAGCATGCTCCGTTCTAAGTTTACCGTACATAATCTTGCGATGTTCATCATATGGAAGCTGGATGAGCAATTGAAGACAAAGGATGAGAATCTGTTCGATATATTGGGTATGGAGCTGCATAACTTGGATATTCTGCTGCAATTTGATACGGTGAGCGATATTCGCTCCTGGCTCGTCAGGAAGACATTTGAAATATCTGAATATTTGCGAAGCAAATCTACCTCCAAGAATAATCGGCTCATTCGAGAAATGATTCAAGTGATGAAGGATAAAATGAGCGAGAACATTACACTGAAGGACGTGGCGAATCAATTCTCATTCTCACCGAACTACTTGGGGTACATGTTCAGGGAGGAGACTGGGAAATCGTTCAGTGAAGTCCTTATACAGCTTCGTATGGAGCGGGCACGCGAGCTGCTCCATGAGAGCTCCATCAAAATCTATGAAATTGCTAATCAGGTAGGCTATCGATACCTTCCCTATTTTAGCAGACAATTCAAGGAAGCATACGGCATGACTCCGATGGAATATCGCAAGCGGGAAACATGATAGGGGAGAAGTCAATGAACGAACAGCGACCGAAGTTCCGCTATTTGCCGATTGGCTACAAACTCATGCTGACTTATATGGTTTTCATCATTGTTCCTGTATTAGTCATAGGACTTGTCTCCCATTCCATGTATGATCAATCGATTCGCAAGCATACACGGAACAATATACAAGGAACACTGCTGCAGATTCGCGATAATATTGAATATAAGATGCAGGATATAATTCGCATATCTTCTATATTGTACGGCGACTATGAGCTGTATCGATATTTGCGCAGCTACGAGGAAGGCTGGGAAAATTATGATCGCATTACGAAGTATGTTATTCCTAAGATAGAAGCGGCATCTTCGGCAACTGGAATGAAGCTGTGGATTTCTGTTTTTTTTCGTAATGAATCCATAAATGAGATCCATCACAGTACATTTGGGAAAGAGAATCCTACGGATTATAACTGGCCGTATGAAATTTATCATTTGAATCGAATTACAGATAAGGATTGGTATAAGAGCTTTCCACCCGAGAAGTACAGCATCACAATGAAGTGGAGCCAAATTGAGCGTGATGCGGAGAATAGTCGAATTTCCCTGCTGCGTCGGCTTGTGGACACTAATAATCCTCTGAAGCTGCAAGAAGTTGGATTTTTGCGCATTAATGTTGCGATCTCGGAGCTGTTCGATAGTATTAATTATTCGAAGATTGGAAATGACAGTGTAATCTACCTAGTGGATGAACAGGGGAGAAGCATCTATCAGTCTGGCAAGTTGCCTGCTAATGAAGCGGATACGCAGAGCAACTATTTGACGATCCAAGAGACGGTAGGGAAGCAATCTTGGAAGCTGGTCGCTCATGTTCCTCTCTCCATTATACAGGAAGATTCGATGAAGGTTCGATTGTTTGTTATTTTTATTTGCTTGATTTGCTTTATTGTGTTGTCATTCGCAGGAGTGTTCATTTCGAGATATTTCTCGATTCGGATTACGAAGTTCGTGTCCGTGCTTAATGCTTTTCGGGAAGGCGATCTGCACAAACGAATTTCCTATCGGGGCAAAGACGAATTTTCCCAAATAGCTACTGCATTGAATAACATGGGCGAAAATGTTGAGGCGCTAATTAAGGAAGTGTATTTGACACAGCTGCAGAAGAAGGAAGCGGAATTGGAGATGCTGCAATCGCAAATCAATCCTCATTTCCTGTATAACACCCTGTCCTCCATTAATCGGCTAGCGAAGTTCGGGGAGAATGAGAAGCTGCAGCAGATGGTATTAGGGCTGGCTAAGTTTTATCGACTTGCGCTTAACAATGGCAAGCTGATGATACCGGTACATAATGAGTTAGAGCAGGCACAGGCTTATGTGGATATTCAGAAGATTAAATACGGTGATCGCATTAGTGTTATGTTCGATATTGACCCAGCAGTATGGCCGTATCGTACGGTAAAGCTGATTGTACAGCCATTTATTGAAAATGTGTTGGAACATGCTTGGTGTGGAGATCGAATCTTCATTCGAATTGTAGCAAAGAAGGATGTGGATGACCTGCTGTTCCGGATCATCGATGATGGGGTAGGTATGACCGCTCAGCGAATCCATGATATTTTTGATGGAAGAGACCATGTGAATACAGGCTACGGCATTCGAAATGTAGATCAACGTATTAAACTGCACTATGGTGCTGAGTATGGAGTAACGATTGTGAGCGGACTTGGCATTGGCACATCTGTATCCATACGTATACCAGCTGAGGCATCAGAGCAAATAACTTCCCAATAAGCGCCAGACATCCTGTATAATAGATGATTATGAATCCATGCTCAGAAATGGAGGAAAATCAATTGAATGCTCGATCATTGGCCTTCTTGGCTGTTCGGCTCGGCGCTCTCTATTGGATCGTGACCGCCTTCCTAGAGTTGGCGAAGATTGCAGCTGCGCTGGTAAATATGATCTCCTCGATGATTCATATGGAGGTTGGAAGTGAAAATATGGTATACACAAATTTCGTCATACTGCTTCTCCCTGTCCTTGTTCCGCTTATAGGAGGAATCATCCTATGGTGCACGGCAGGATCATTATCGAAGGCGCTAGCACCATCTAAACTACGTGATGTGACTCTAGTGAAGACACAAGATGCAGACGTATCTAGTAGCGGCGAGGAAAGTGTGCTACCGATGCGCAGCCAGACGCATTCTGCGAACCCGGTGCTTCGCACCACCCTTCAAATCGGACTAGGTATTGCTGGTATTATGCTTCTCGTGAACAGCATCCCGGAATTTATCAAGCTATTGATTATGCTCTCGAATCAAGAAGTGGCTTTATTTGCAGAGCGGGCTTGGACGGATGACAGCGCCAAGTTCATAGAAGTGATTGTACAGATGCTTCTTGGGATCTGCCTTGCTGTTGGGGCGGGTGGGATTGCTCGTTTTTTTACTCGTTCAATGGAATAAAATACGGTTAGTTCTCTACATAAATACAGCGGCTGCACCTTGCTCTATTGGCGAGGTCAGCCGCTGTATATTTATTTGCGCGCGTATACGATTCCAATTGTGTTTGGTCCACAGTGGCTGGAGATGACGCAACCACAATCCGACAGGATCACATGTTTTGCGCCCGTCTTCTCTTGCAATTCGGCCTGAATCATTTTGGCATCTTCAGGCGATAAGGAATGAGTGACGAATACGATATCCTTGTCCATCTCATCCACATGATCCAGTGCATTTTGCTTCAACTGCTCAAGTGCTTTCTCGCGTTTGCCGCGAATTTTATTGGCCGCAATCATTTTTCCATCGACAACTTTAATGACAGGACGAATGCGAAGCAAGCTGCCGATCAAGTTCTGCAGACTGTTGCAGCGTCCGCCCTTATATAGATAATCTAATGTATCTATAATGAACTCGGTTTCCATTTTGCCACGAACGTCCTCAACAAGCTCTACAGTTTCCTCCAGAGATGAACCAGATTCCAGTGCCATCGCTGCCTTGAGAACTTGAATCCCGATGCCGGTAGA
The DNA here is from genome assembly GCF_023713665.1 of Paenibacillus sp. MER 180. NCBI lineage: Bacteria > Bacillati > Bacillota > Bacilli > Caryophanales > Paenibacillaceae > Paenibacillus > Paenibacillus sp. MER 180. The sequence goes on from NZ_JAMAVT010000003.1 coordinate 130,916, forward strand.
TAAATTTAAGGAGTCAATGACAGTTACAGTATCTTCACCAAGCATATCCCCGGCAATAATGGCATTCTGAATGGTGGAAGATAAGTGGGAAGACAACCCGATATACAGAATTTTGCGGCCTTCGTTCACAAATGGCTCAAATGCCTTTACAAAATCAGCTGGAGATGGCGAAGATGTCTTCGGCAGCTTGCCGCATGCATCTACACGCTTGTACAATTCCGGAGGGGTCATATCCACTCCATCACGATAAGCGTCGTCACCGAAAGTAACATATAAAGGGATAATGCCAATGTCATAACGTTCAAGTAGTGATTTCGGCAAATCGCATGTGCTGTCCGAAAATATTTTAATGTGATTCATTATGCTTCCTCCTGAAAGGTATGTAGCTTTTATTAGGCTATAAGGAATGTTACTCAACTAGACATTTAACCATTATACTGCAAAAGGAATGGACTTACATAATCCGAATTGAGTGAATAGGCTGAAAAAATATTCCAAATACGACGCGAGATTGCGTTCGCTTAAGACGTCACGTTATACTGAAGCAAGATAACAGCATGCTGAACTGTTTCATGATTGCGTACAGCTTGCTTGTGGAAGTACATACGGAAAGGACATGCAGACAACAAAGATGAACAAGATGAATATGGAAGCAAAGGCATTTAGACGAATTCAATGGGGTTTGTTATTTTTTATTGATTACGCGCCGAGGGGCGTTGATCTGCTGCCGGATATCGTAGGCTTTGCCTTGGTATTTAGCGGTGTAACACAATTGATATCCGTATCTGATCGCTTTCTGCATGCGAAGCGAGTATGTATCCCGCTGATCGTTCTAGCGGTGTATGAGCTGCTGCAGCCGATGCTGTTAGGCGGAGTCAGTGCGGAAGCGAGAGCATGGATTGGAGTGTTTCGCAGTATAGCAGAGACGGGGTTGAACATTACACTAGTAACCTTCATGTGCAGTGGTTTGCGGGAATATGCACTGCGCCGTGACTGGGGCTACATCGCACATATGGCCCGTAGACGATCCATCTATTTTACAGTTGCACTCGCTTGTTCATTAAGTATGCTTGGATTCGCGTTTGCATCACCGATGGTGTTCTCCGCAATGGCGGCGCCGATGTTCTTGCTATATATTATCGTTGTGTTCATGCTAATGGGATTGTTCGGTCAAGCTGCGAAGATGGTGCAGAAGTCAGGTAGCTGAGCCTAAGATCGATTGAAGGGGGAACAGCAGTGATTCGAATTCATTGTGATGCGGCAACGAGACAGGGACAGGGCAGTCGAAATGAAGACCGGATAATTGCACTTCCCGAACAGCAGCTATATGCGGTCATCGATGGTGTATCTGGATTGGAGCCGATTACAGATGAGGAAGGGCATACGGCAGGAGAGATGGCTGCCTTAAGTATTGCTCGTGGTCTGGAATCTATCACTACTGCAATAGCAGCTATGGCTTCTCCGCTTGATGTGATGCGTGCTCGACTCTTGGAAGCAAATCGGATGTTGGATGATACGATGCGCCAATACGGTATCGCTCCATACGATACAGGACGAAGGTTCGGTGCGGTTCATGCCGCTGTGTGGCTTGATGAGTATTATGCGTATTGGACGCAGACGGGTGATTGCATGATATACGCGCTATATGAATCCGGGGAGGTTCGAGCTGTAACTTATGATCGAGTTGCCCCCTTCGATGAGCGTGCCTTGTCAGCGTGGATGGAGCATGAGGAGGATTGGAGGGAGCATAGGCAGCCAGAAGAGATTCGGCAGCTGCTGAGGCAGAATCGTTCCCGTGCGAATACAGAGTTCGGTTACAGTGTCCTTAATGGAGATGAGGCCGTGCAGCATCGTCTGGAATATGGAGCTCTCCCACTCCAGGGAGTTACGCATATTCTGCTTGTATCGGATGGCATTTATCCTTGGCGTGTTGACGAGGAACAGAGCAGTATGGAGCGGTGGTTCCAATACATCATTACTACTGGGATGGAGCAATGTGCCGCCGCCTTGGAGGCGCGAGAACGAATGGATGCCTACTGTAATCAAATACCCCGATTCAAAATGTGCGACGACAAGAGCGGTATTTTGTTAACAATTGAGCGAATCTAAATATAGGCCCAAATGAGAACGGTTAGGTCGTTCCTCATTTGGGCCTTCGTACTAGAGAACCCTATTTGTGCGAAAAAAGGGATGCGAATTCCCCATATCCTTCTTGCTCCAGCTTCTCCTTCGGAATGAACCGCAGGGCTGCAGAGTTAATGCAATAACGAAGTCCAGTTGGGGTAGGGCCATCATCGAATACATGTCCCAAATGGGAGTCGGCCAGTTTGCTCCTTACTTCCACACGAACCATGCCGTGAGAAGTGTCCAGCTTATTCTCCACATGATTGGAACGAAGCGGCTTCGAGAAGCTAGGCCAGCCGCAGCCTGCATCGAACTTATCCAACGAACTAAAGAGCGGCTCACCAGATACGATATCCACATAGATTCCTTCTGCTTCATGGTTCCAGTATTCATTGGAAAAAGGGGGCTCTGTGCCATTCTGCTGGGTTACCCGATACTGGATTGGCGTCAGCTTCCCTTGAAGGGCTGTACGCTCTTCATCGGAGATTCCCCAATGGTTCACGATGAAGGCATCTCTGCCCGATGCGGAGCGATAGCGCTTGTAATGGGCTGGATTCTTCTGATGATAGTTTTGATGATGCTCTTCTGCTGGGTAGAACGTGCCAGCGGGAACGATCTCAGTAGCAATTGGTTTATCGAATCTACCGCTCTGCTCCAATTCTTGCTTGGATTGCAGTGCAAGCTGATGTTGTTCCTCATTGTGATAGAAGACAGCTGTTCGATAAGACGAACCGCGATCATGGAACTGTCCGCCTTCATCTGTAGGATCAATTTGCTGCCAGAATAGCTCGAGCAGCTTCTTATAAGGGAATAGGGCAGGGTCGAATGTAATTTGGACGGCTTCGGCATGCCCGGTTGTCTCTGAGCATACTTCTTCGTATGTAGGACTGTCAGTGTGTCCTCCTGTATAGCCAGACACAATCGAATGGATGCCAGGAAGCTCTTCGAACGGCGTGACCATACACCAGAAGCAGCCACCGGCAAAGGTTGCTTTTTCAAGTGAAGGATGATGATTGGATAGTTCTTTGCTCACGATGGGGAAGCCTCCTTATGATTAAATACGTATATCTTCATCATACCCAATTGTTATCATTCGAACAACGCCAGATCTGTAATAGAGCGAGAAAATAGAGAGAAATGATGGTTGAACAATTCGATTGCCGGTGTTATGATTAGTTCACTGAAAAAACGAATACTCCAAAGGGGAGTAGCTAGCACAGTAACCGTCGTCATTACGGGATACGCCACAACGCGCATCCTCGGCGCTACTGGCAACGTATAACGTTGTTTGCGAGACCTTTGCCACGATGGTTGCGTTGGTGAAGGTCTCTTTCTGATCGGAACGCCGTTACCACGAATGTGGTAGCGGCGTTCATGTTTTTTACAGTATTTATACATACTAACGTCAAGGGGGAACTATCAATGGAGCTATTTTCATTAGAGTTCTGGACCACGCTGCTGTCCATTGTCGTCATTGACTTGGTGTTAGCAGGAGATAACGCGATTGTTATCGGTCTAGCGGCTCGCAACCTACCGAAGCAAGATCAGAAGAAAGTCATCATCTTTGGTACGATCGGAGCAGTAATCATTCGAGCACTGGCCACTTTAGGAGTTGTATGGCTGCTCAAAATTCCGTTCTTGCTCGTGATTGGCGGAGCCGTGCTCATATGGATTGCGATCAAGCTCATGGTCGAAGAGAAAGAGCATAATGTGCAGGCGGGAGGCAGCTTTTGGGCGGCAGTTCGAACGATTATTATTGCGGATGCAGCGATGGGGCTCGATAATGTGCTAGCTGTAGCGGGTGCGGCGAATGGACATGGATTGCTAGTCGTGCTGGGACTTGCAATTTCCGTTCCTATTGTCGTGTGGGGAAGCACAATTGTACTGAAACTCATCGAGCGCTACCCGATCATTATTATCATCGGATCAGCGGTGCTCGCGTGGACCGCAGCGAAAATGTTCGTCGGTGAGTTCATGAAGCTCGATTCGCTAGCCGGTCTCTTCTCGAATCCATCCATCAAGTATGGATTTGAGATCGCACTGGTGATCGTTGTCGTGGCAGCTGGACTGTCCATTAAACGAAGCATGCAGGCCAAGAAAGCAGCGCAGGCATCACAAGTGCATAAACGTGCACAAGGGGAATAATGTGCGGTCTTCAAGATATAGCAGTAGAAAAAGCGGTACAGTTGTCGATCAACTGTACCGCTTTTGCATGAGTTCTTCCCTATACGAACTTCGGAAGCCAATCTCCGTGAGCCTCGATCAGTTCATCGCATAAGGATACGATATCATCAAGGCTAAGCTCAGCTGCCGTATGCGGATCGAGCATGGCCGCGTGGTAGATGTGTTCCTTCTTCCCTGTAATAGCCGCTTCGATCGTAAGAAGCTGAGTATTGATATTCGTGCGGTTCAACGCTGCAAGCTGTGGCGGCAGATCGCCAACATAGGTAGGCGTAACTCCGTTGCGATCAACGAAGCATGGAACCTCAACACATGCATTGCGCGGCAAATTGGTGATAAGTCCCGTATTCATAACGTTACCACCTAGTTTGAATGGTGTTCCTGTTTCCATAGCATCGAAAATATATGAGGCATATTCATGGGTACGGTGGTGTTCGATATGCTGGTTATTGACGAGCTGTTCACGCATATTTTTCCAACCTTCAATTTGGTTGATGCAGCGTCGAGGGTATTCATCAAGAGGAATGTTATACTTCTCGATCAGTTCTGGATACTGTTTCTTAATGAAGTATGGATGGTATTCAGCGTTATGCTCGGAGGATTCCGTCACGTAATAGCCGAATTTGAACATAAGTTCGTAACGTACCATGTCGGTGTGCTTTGTCTTTTGTTTCTCCAAGGCAAGGCGTTTAATTTCTGGATATAAGTCCTCGCCGTTGCGAGTTACCTCGAGCAGCCACGCCATATGATTAATGCCTGCAATCTTCGCACTTACACCTTCACTGTCGATGCCAAGATCATGGAACAGCCAAGGTACGCATACTTGAACACTATGACAGAGTCCTACTGTTTTGATCCCGCCGTATGTGTTCATCACATTGGTCAACACGGCCATTGGATTTGTATAGTTCAGGAACCAAGCATCTGGGCATACTTCCTGCATATCTTTGGCGAAATCAAGCATGACAGGGATCGTTCTCAGATTGCGGAAGATACCCCCAATTCCGAGCGTATCTGCAATGGTTTGGCGAAGGCCATACTTCTTCGGAATTTCGAAGTCTGTAATTGTACATGGATCGTACCCGCCAACTTGAATCGCATTCACTACATATTTAGCGCCGCGCAGTGCCTCTTTGCGGTCTGTGTAGGCAACAACTCGGCAGGTGCTGCCAGTCGTTCCAAGCATGTTGGTCAACATGCTTTCGGAATCACGAAGACGCTCGTGGTCAATATCGAACAAGGCAAGCTCAAATCCTTGCAGTGATGGAGTGAGCATGCAGTCACCTAATACGTTTTTGGCAAATACGGTGCTTCCTGCTCCGAGAAATGTAATTTTACTCATACATCTTGTCTCCTTTCGTTCCAAGCTGCTGTCATGAAATGTAAGGGATCATCGGCATGGTGTGATGCAACTTGGAAATGATTGTTGTACAATTAATGTATCTGAATCGATTAAGGCTTGGTATGGGGAAAACGAATGTGAATATGGAGGATTGTTGTCAGTTAGGAGGGAACCGGATGGGTGAACGAGCAAATCTCGCAATTAATGAAGCACCTTCCAAGGGAGAACTGTCCGTATTGTTCTGCGGCCAATCAATCACGGAACCTCTGCACCACGTAGGTCCTAGCGTTCATGATTACGGGATCGTGCATTGTGTACAGTCTGGCAGAGGGAAATTTACGATTAGAGGGGTTGCCTATGAAGTTGGGGCAGGAGAGAGCTTCTTCATCTTCCCGGGGGAGCTTCATCATTATGTAGCTGATGAAGCAGATCCTTGGCAGTACCGCTGGATAGGATATCGCGGCAGCGGTGTCGAACAGCTGTTGGCGATAATCGGCATTGGGCCGCATGCACCAGTTGTTCAAGGCTATCGCATACATCGAGTAGAAGCGTTGTTCCGGAATGTATATAAAGCACTTCAAATAGGAGGCAGTGCTGGGGACATGGAAGCTGAGGGCTATATGCGTGTTGTTCTTGCTGAATATGCACGTACTACTGACAAAGGTTCTGATGCGAATAACGATGATAAACGCTCCGATATCGAACGTCAGGTAGAACAAGCAGCTCGCTGGCTGTCGCTGCAGTTTGATAAATCCATATCCATAGACGAACTTGCACATACGCTAGGCTATCACCGCACCTATTTATCGAAGATGTTCCGCAAACAAATGGGGGAATCGCCTATGCAGTTTTTGCTGCGCATCCGGATGGAGCGCGCCAAAACATTGCTGATGACGACAAGGTTAACAATCGAGCAAATTGCTGCGGCTGTCGGCTACGAAGATGCTCTTTATTTCTCGAAATTGTATAAAAAATGGTATTTACACTCTCCTTCCTCACATCGAACTGAGATGCAGAGTGGAAAGCCGTCAGGGTGTCTATATTTTTGAATGCGCTTTCGTGATGGGATCCATAAAAAAAGCATCCCATTCAGCAGAGGCTGTGTGGGATGCTTGTAGTTCGTTACATGAGAAAATAAAGTGCGGTAATGACTACCGCTGACAGGATAATAAACCATATCATATGCTTCAAATCCCGATTAAGAACCTGTATATCTGTTTTCAATGCTTGCTCTTTGCCGGAAGGCCCGCTCTCTTGCTTCATTTGTTTCTCCGTGTTCGTGTTCGTTGTCGTCATTGTTATTCTCCTCGTCTGTAAGTGATTGTTGAGTTGTACAGGCGAGGGGACGAGCCACGAACCTAGAAGTGAATTTGAGAGGCCTCAAGAATTGACTGCGCAGTAAAATCATATACGGCGTATCAAATCTGTAACTGGGCAGCCGGCTCCTCAAGAGGGCGATCGCGATATAGAGAATGAATAAGATGAACCATAAAGGCATGGAAAAATGCTTAATAGACTGAACCTGATGAATGCCTACTACAGAGCTTACATGCTCGGGATACGTAAATGCGGATTCATCAGGATGCATGAACATCGTTTCATTCGAAGCAAGAGGGGTAAGTGCTGTACATACGATAGCAAGCACACTAAGTACAAGCAATATATACCTTGGCATACGGGCATGTATAAGGCGCATCTTATCCCCTCCTTCCTGTCTATAATCCATGACTAGTTAAGAAGACAGTATCATAACTGGATTGGAAGAAGCAATAGGGTCTTCTGTATCCTACCGCTTAGTCATCATCTCGTTGCGACTGATGACCTGTAATGAAGTTGCTATTGTGAATTACCGAGTGTCACACGTTTTAACCCGGGCAATAGTGCAAAAGCAAATGTAACCAGTGGGGATACCCACAGGAAGAAAGCATATGGCATGTAATCCAGTACGGTAAGACCAAGAGCGCTTGTCATCATTGCACCGCTGACCCCCCAAGGAATAAGCGGATTCACTAATGTTCCGCAATCCTCCAATGTACGAGATAAGGTGAGTCGTGGAATGCCGCGCTTATCATATTCGGATTCGAACAATTGGCCCGGAATCAGAATCGACATGTATTGTTCCCCTGTAATCATGTTCACCCCGATTGAACTAAGTCCGCTTGTGACAACAAGTCCTTCCTTGGTCTTCACAGGTGCAATCAGACGATTGAACATCGTTTCAATGATGCCTGCATGCTGCAGCAATCCTCCTAGAGCGAAGGCAATCGCAATGAGCGATATTGCCCAAGTCATAGACTGAAGGCCACCTCGGTTCACGATGCGGCTTACTTCCTCCAGCTGGAATGACCCTTGGAATCCTCCCTGCATCACTTCCATCCATTGTGGAACATTTACGTCTCCTTGAATGAGCGCAGTAACTAGCAGACCCGATCCAATACCGAGCAGCATCGTAATGATGATTGGCAATCGCTTAAATGCAGCGATAAGCACGACAGCAAGCGGCAGTAAAGTTAGCGGATGAATATGAAATACACTGCGGATATCCTGCTGCATCGACAGCAATTGATCCATATTGGATTGAGCGGAAGAACCGAAAAATAAAAAGGCGATGCAGGTAATAAGAAATGCGGGTACGGTCGTCTTCGTCATATTGCGAATATGATCAGGCATACTGACACGTGCAACGGCAGAGGCGAAATTCGTCGTATCAGAGAGCGGAGACATCTTATCCCCAAAACAGGCACCAGACACGACAGCCCCTGCTACGATTGCGGGATGGACGCCCATGGAATCCGACATGCCTATCAAGGCTACGCCGAATGTTCCGACTGTCGTCACTGAGCTGCCGACGAACATCGAGACGATAACCGTAAGCAACAGAGCGCTAATCGTGAACCATTGAGGCTGAAACCAAGAGGTTCCATATACGAGTAGCGTAGGAACTGTCCCGCTCATCATCCATACTGCAATCAGGATTCCGATAAGAGATAGGAGCAAGGCAGGCATAACAGAAGCTTGAAGTCCCTTAATCAATGATCGTTCTACTAGATTCCACGATTGTCCGAACAGCAAGAGCAGACAGCCTGTGGCAACAGTTGCTGTTAGCAGTGGGATGTGCGGCTGTGCACCCCAGCCAAGTATTGTAAGCAGTAAAATGGCGATGATGACCGCAAAGATGGTAACACTCTGCACGAAGCGGAGTGGCTGCTTGACTGATTGTTCATCATTCGTATTCATAGTTATTCAACTCCTTGATGGTAACGTTTTTAGTATGTAAAGATCGGATAGATGCTTTTACGCTTACACGCTTTTATGCATAAAAGAAAAAGAAGCGTCAATGTTTCTATTCTAGTACGCTTGATTTACTAGGTCTACAGGTAAGAAAATACATTAGAGTCGGAGAAAGAGGCAAGGAACACGATTGGGGCAGCTTCGTGGTATTCACTGGACAAAAAAGACCGGCCTGTTCTGAACAGGGATGAAATCCCGTTCGAATAGGCCGTGAACGTGCTCGAGCTTATTATGGTTCTATAGCTGTCGTACAGATTGCCGCATGTGGACTTGGCAGGGCAAAATAATTCGGCGGGAGGCTTGATCCCGATCCTTGATTCGCTCAAGCAGCAGCTGCATTCCGGTCTCTCCAAATTGATATGCAGGCTGTGAAGCAACAGAAAAGAACGGATTCGCTTCTTCTACCCACCCAAAATCGTCAAAGCAAGCGATCGAGATATCATCCGGAACTCGCAGTCCGACATGATTCAGCGCCGTAAAGATAGAGAGCGCAAGCATGTTGTTGGCAGCAAAGATAGCCGTAGGGCGAGATTGCGGCTCCAATTCCGTCCAATGAGATAAATCGAGCGCATCCCGATCATGTAAATAGCCCATCTGCATGCATAGTTGTTCGTCAAATGGGATGCCGGCTTCCTGCAAGGCGGCGATATAGCCTGCTTTGCGCTCCCTGGCGGTCGATACTTCTTCAGACCCGTTCAATAGGGCAATCCGTCGATGTCCATACCGAATTAATTCACTGACCATCTGTTTGGCACCGCCACGACTATCCCCGAGTACTGCATCACAATCGATCCCTGGAACCTCACGATCAAGCAGCACGAACGGGACATTTTGTCTTGTCAGCCATTCCAGATGTTCTTTGGATTGGTCTCCACTGGGCGCAAATAGGACACCATCCACCCGCATGGACAGTATCATTTGAACATAGTCTTTTTCCTTCACTAAGCTCTCATCACTATTGCCGAACATAAGACGATATCCATGCTGCATGGCGGCATCTTCCGCTCCACGGGCCATTGTTGTGAAGAATGGGTTTGTGATATCTGTAATAAGTAGAGATAATATTTTGCTCTCTTGGGTGACGAGACAGCGAGCAACCGAATTTGGTATGTACTGCATCTCTTCCATCACTTGCTTAACTTTGGTTCGGGTCTTTTCGCTGACCCTGCCTGTATTATTAATGACGCGTGATACGGTCATTGCGGAGACGTTGGCTTGTCTCGCAATATCATAAATGGTAGCCATATGAAAATGCTCCTATTATACAAATTAAAAGAAGGCTGCATCGGGATGTGGATACTTGGAAGTATAAGGGGTAATCATTTCTAGGATTCACCTTCTGATTATATCCTACTACTTTTGTTCATTGTATGCGAAAATTCAGGTTCACATCAAGAGGAAAGCTTGGGGCAAGGCGAAACAGTGTGGAACTTTGTATACTTCAAAAGTAAAAGCGCACTAATTTTAGTGCGCTTTGAAGCAGTACAACTGCGATAGAAGAAATGATGATGAGAACATTAAGTTATACGTAAAAAAGTCCGATCGTATAAGGAAGTGGTATTGTGATCTTCAATTGCTCGGCAGAAGGCCATTCAGGAGGGAGAATGTCAGTTGCCTTCGGATCGAATAGCAGGGAGAACAATTGACTCTCAGTAAGTTCAACTGACGCTGCATCTGGATACTCAAGGCGAACATTGCCGCCTTCAAGCTCTGTGACCTGAATATGGGCAGCCAGTGCCCCTTGATCACTCCACCAGTTCTGCATATAGCGGAATAATCGCTCTATGCTCGGAACATACAACGTCCCTTGGTTTGGCTCCTCTTCCGAAGAATAGCCATGCAGACAAGTGCTGACTTCCGTATCCTGCCATGGTACGTACAGTTGGGAAGCAGTGATTTGCTTCTGTTTCATTACAAGCTGCAGCAAGTATGCAACCTCTTCAGCGGCGCCGCCATACTCATATACACGAGGTGCAGCATCCTGCTGTTTGGCAGAAGGGAACAGGATATAGATGTATGCAGTAATGTGACCGTTGCGTTCCAGTACGTATACCTTAGGCTTCATCATGACGCAGGAAGCGAATGCACCGCCATGCTCAAGTCCGTGCATATCCCATAAGCTTAAGTCAAAAGCAGCTTCTCGTTGCTGCGCAAGTTCATACCAAGCAAAACAGTCATTCTCAGTAAGAACGCGAGCTGTAACACCCGATTCTTCAGCAACATTTGCATCTGCGGTAACCGTATAAATCTGTGTTTGACCGAAGGGATAACAACGATTGCGAGTATAGAGCGATCGTCCTCCGGACACGAACATCATCACTCCGCCTGTAGAAGCAACATGATCTTGAACCTTGTGCAGCAGATCCGTACCGAATCCTTTGCCGCGAGCAGCCTCGGATGTGCATACCGAGCCGAGTGAGAATACAGGTAGTCGAGATCGTCCGATACGGACAACCGATGGAAGCAATCCCATATGTGCGAGCAGTTCCCCGTCCTCAAACGCACCAAATGAGTGAGCGGTAATAGGGGAGAACAAGTACGAAAAACTATGTGCCATCGACATCTGCTTTTCATTGCGAAACACGTCATCAGACAATCTGGCTGCAGCATCATAATCAAGTGCCTGCAGCATGCGAATCGTTGCCATATATTGCTTCCTCCTTTTAAATGGGCTATTACTCTTGGTGCTGCGCGATCCAATGCGTCAATTGCTCTCGAGTCGGCATTCCTCCCTGCGCGCCGAATACGGTCACAGACAATGCCCCTGCGGCTGTCGCGAACGGAATTGCTTCCTCCATAGAGCGGCCTTCCGCAAGCATTACGGCCAGAGCGCCGTTAAATGTGTCACCAGCTCCCGTAGTATCAACAACGTCGACCCGGTGGCTTGGACTATGGTGAAGTTGTCCCTTGGCGTCTGACCAATAGGCTCCATCAGCCCCTTTGGTTAACACGATTTTACCTGGCATCGCTTGCAGAGCAGATTGCCAATCGAAGGCGCCTGCCTGATCCGCTTGCCCGAGAAGCTCGGCAAGCTCATACTCATTCGGCGTGAGCACAGTGACTTGGCTGAGCAATTGATGATCCAGTTCCATTGCTGGCGCTGGATTAAGGATGACAGGGATTGCTGACTCAGCCGCGATCTCGATGGCAGCTCGTACCGAAGGAAGTGGAATTTCAAGCTGCAGAACGATGATGTCCGATTGGCGAATGACATCGGCGTGTTCGCGAACTCGTTCAGCTGTTACCTGTGCATTTGCACCCGGTACAACAATAATGCGATTATCTCCATCCTTCACAATAATGGAAGCGGTTCCTGAAGATACATCACGAAGTACTTCAACAGCTTCAGTATGTATGCCTTCACGATTCAAGTTATCTAACATCATTGTGCCGAATGTGTCATTACCGACACATCCGATGAAGCTGACATCAGCCCCTAGACGTGCGCAGGCTACCGCTTGGTTGGCGCCCTTCCCTCCGTACATGGTCGCGAACGATTGACCAGTTACCGTTTCACCTTGTGCTGGCACTGTGGAGGTGACCGTTACGAGATCCATGTTCAAGCTTCCGATGATTGTTATTTTTGGCTGTGTCACATTACATCTTCCTTCCTCTTGCTTGCTGTGTATGCTGCGGCATTATGCCTTACATACAATAAGACGCGAATCCTGCGTACAGGTTCGCGTCTTATGACCGAGATGTCGGCATATCTAGCATGGTTAGCGTGTTGGCGGAGCAGTTGCGCGCCCATTTGCCTTCACTGCATCCTGTACCTGTTTGCCGTCCATTTTAACATCAAACGAGATGGATTCCAAATACTTTAATTGCTTTCGATCATAAGCCTCATCTTTCTTAATTATTTGGTCTTTATAGATGAAGTAAGGGGTGAAGTGCATTGAGATATCTCCTTGATCCAGCGTTAGATTCAACAGCCCTGTATCCGCTTTGTCTCCTCGCACATAATCTGGAAATAAGAAGTTGCCGATCGAATAAGCAATTGGCTTGCCCTTATAAAATTCGAATCCCTGCAGAACATGGACATGACTGCCGATGATGGCATCTGCACCGGCATCAATGATTTCACGCGCATAGGTACGCTGCCATGGTTCTGGACGATGACTTTTCTCAACCCCCCAATGGAGATACACAAGCAAGTAATCACAGTCTTTACGTTCTCTTTTGATAACAGGGAAAACACTTGATTTATTATATGCTTCCGCAATTCCTGGCCGCTTCTCTCCGGCGAACCAGTACGTTTGAGGGATAAATCGGGAGAAGGCGAGGATCTTAATTGTTTGACCCTTAATCTTCACCGTATGCGCCCGATACGCTTCTTCTTTATTTCTTCCGCCGCCTACATAGGGGATGTCATATTGCTCCAAGTATGATAGTGTGTCGAGAAATCCCTTCTGTTTAAAATCGAGGGTGTGATTGTTAGCGATCGTAACCAGATCAAACCCGGTATTTTTAATTCCTTGCAAGGATTCCGGATCGGACTTGAAATTATACAGTTGATTCGTATCCTTCTCGGTATGGTGTGTGATAGCTGTCTCCAGATTTACAACTGCAAAATCGGCGCTGCTGACCTCGTCCTTGACGTATTCAAATGGATAATCAGGTCCTTTTTTGCGAATGGTTTCCTTGACGGACCAATCCATGAGTGCATCTCCTGCAAAGACAATTCGGATGGGATCCTGCGAAGGAGGCAACACAAATTTACTTGATTCGTCCTTTGCTGCAATGTTCTTCTTTTTTTGCTCGTGATTTGGCTCCAGTGGGGACGTAGGAGTCACACTTTTATTAGGTGGAGAAACCAAATCAGGCTGGTTCTCTACAGTGCGCATGGCCACTGTCAGCGCGAGCATGCAGCCAAGGCCGATAATTACCAGCAATCCCACCCCGGCTAATTGCTTCAGTTTGCGCGCCCTCTGCTTCTTTATGCGGGCATGCCGCTCTTTCCTGCTCTCGCGATATGAATTCAATGGAAGCCTCCTCAGCTCTGCAAGTACCCGATATTTTCGGATTGAATAAATAATGGATTGTAAGTTTTCACCATACTATTATAATGATCGTACGTACCAAAAAAGTTGCAGATTCTTTGCAAGTCCATTAAATTTTGTAATAAATGATGTCAGTCGCGTTTTCTTTTCGAATCAGCTATGGTAAAATAAATATGCTTACATTTTGTAAGTATAGAAGGAGGGATGAACGGATGCAATCAGATCAGTTGGGAATGTGTCCCCGATTCGAAGCGGCATTCTGCATTTTGGGAAAGCGTTGGAACGGGCTGCTTATTCAGGTGCTATTGAGCGGGCCGAAGCGCTTTAAGGATATTTCCGCACTCATTCCTACCATGAGCGACAAAATGTTGAGTGAACGCATGAAAGACATGGAAGCGGCAGGGATTGTAGTTCGTAATGTGTATCCAGAGACGCCTGTACGCATTGAATATACGCTTACGGACAAAGGATTGGCTCTGCAGCCAGTAATGGAAGCCATAGGGCAGTGGGCGGAGCAGTGGGTGAACGAATCAATCGGATGCTGCGATGAGACTAGCTCTACCTTACAGCATTCGGATCAAGAATAATGCGCAGTGGACAGCTCATCGGATGCTGAGCCTAACTTGACAGCAGGTTAGTGCTCGGCATTTTTGCTGTGTCCACAAGATTGCCTACTTTTTGACGTTGTAAACGTATGGACAAGCTCGTATAATTAAGCGGAATGAGCGATACTAACTTACTTTTACTTTAGGACAGGAGAATGACATGACCATTCACATCATTACGGACGGAAGTTCAGACTTGACTCCAGAGATCGTCCAGCAGTTCGGCATCCATGTAGTACCTCTATATGTACGTTTCGGACAAGAGGTGCTGACCTCTGATATGGATACCGCTCAATTCTATGGGCGTATGCGAGAGGAGGAGGATCTGCCGAAGACATCCAGTCCGTCGCCAGCTGATTTCTACCATATGTATCAATCGCTTGGCACTGATAAAGATATATTGGTCCTTTCCTTGACCTCTAGCTTAAGCAGCACTTACAATCATGCATTAATGGCAAAGACGATGTACGAGGAAGAAGGTCATCCGAACCGGATTGAAGTTATAGATACGAAGACAGCATCTGCTGGACTTGGCTTGCTTGCCGTGCGTGCGGCACAGCTGGCTGGAGCGGGGAAGACACTTGATGAGGTTGCTTATACCGTGAGCCACCAAGTGAAGCACACTCGCACGTACTTCACCTTGGATACCCTCGATAATGTCATTCGTGGCGGACGCTTGGGCAAGTTCAAGGGCACGGTCGCTTCTATGTTGAACATCAAGCTGCTCATGGAGGCAAGCGAAGAGGGTTCCATAGAGGTGATGGAGAAGATACGAGGCACACAGAAAACGCTCCGCCGACTGATTGAGAAGGTCGGGGACGCATGGAACCACGTTGACAAAGAGTGGATTGCCTTTGCACATTCCAATTGTGAAGAGCGGGCCAAGGCCTTTATGAAGGAATTGCTCGACAAATATCACTTCGATCAAGTTCTGTTCGTGAATATGGGCCCAGTCATCGGCACCTATGCAGGTGAAGGCGGGGTACTCATCACGTATCAAGAACTACCACAGACAATGTAAATATTTCCAACGTATGAATTATTGAAGGAACACATCGATAAGCTCCCGTCTTAAGAAGCGGGAGCTTTGTTCTGTTGTGTTCATTGTATGGAGAGATTCAGCTCTACTGAATCTGCGTACATAGGCATTCAGGTGGATAGTTCGTTTCTAGATTAAAAGAAGTTTATGTTATGATGGAAACGAGAAAGCAACAAAATAGATAGAAGTACGTTCGCGAACTGGGGGTATTGTTATGTATACAATTATGATCGTGGAAGATGATGATAAGATTGCATCGATCTTGCAGTCTTCTCTTGAAAAATACAATTACAATGTAGCTCGTGCGACAAAATTCAGCCAATTAAAGGATGAAATGCTGGAAATCAATCCAGATTTAATTTTGCTTGATATCCATTTGCCGGCCTTCGATGGTTTCTATTGGTGTCGACAATTCCGCAGTGAGACGAATGTACCCATCATATTCGTCTCAGCACGTACGGGAGAAATGGATCAAGTAATGGCGATTGAAAATGGCGGCGATGACTTTATTACGAAGCCATTCCATCTCGACGTCCTTCTAGCCAAAGTAAAAGGAGTTCTGCGCCGAACCTATGGGGAATACGCAGCTAATGGTGGGGGCAATGGTGAAGAGTTGATTGTCCAAGGCTTGACATTGCACCGGGCGAAGAACACCCTGGAATGGTCAGGCAAGCGTGTGGACTTGACGAAAAATGAGGCGCTTCTCGTTGCTTGCCTTATGGAACGGATTGGCTATATCGTATCTCGCGAGACATTGCTGGAGACGTTATGGGATGATGTGGATTTCGTCGATGACAATACGCTAACCGTGAATGTTACCCGCGTTCGCAAGAAGATGGAGGAGATTGGAATTGCGAAGGCAATAGAGACAGTGCGAGGCCAAGGGTATCGCATGTCAGCTACATGGGTGAATGAATGAAGCCGGGAATGACCTTTCTCCAATATGTAAGAGACCGAACTGTAATTATCTTAACGTGCTTCTTAGCGATAGCGATTGCTTTGCTTGTTGTGTGGCTAGATCTTAGCATTGGGCAGCGATTTGCTGCGAAGGAAAGTCTCATCTATATCTTCATACTTGCTGTGTTCATTCTTATGATTGGTTTAGTCTATGATTATACGAATCAACGGCGCTGGTACAAGGAAATGTACAATGCAGAGACGAATGCAAGTGATAGTGACTTCACGCTTTGTTTGCAGCATCCAAGCACATTAGAGCAGAGACGAATGCATGCGCTTCTATCACGTCAATATCGCTCATTTATGAACGAACTGCTTACGATGCGGAAAGACCGAGAGAAGCATGTTCACTTCACGAACCAATGGGTTCATCATATGAAGACTCCGGTGTCTGTTATTCATTTGCTTACACAGCAGCCAGTATATGAGCTTGATCAGTCTCAGCTTGAGTCGCTGCTGCGGAGTGTGAGTGAAGAGGCTGATCGTCTTACGAGAGGTCTGGACATGATGCTGAGTACGGCACGACTGGACAAGTTCGAGCTGGATCTTCATGTTGGGGGATTGAATCTAAAGCAGGTCATCCGGCAGGTTGTGAATGAGAATAAAAAATCGCTGATTAAGCATAAAATTTTCCCGAAGATTGAAGCCGATGATGTGATTGTCGATAGTGATGAGAAATGGTTGAACTTCGTCTTAACACAGCTTGTAACGAATTCGATTAAATATATGAGGGACAAAGAGGGCTCCAAATCGTTGACGTTTAAGGTGGAGCGGGAAGGTGATTCGATACTCCTGCATGTTCAAGACGAAGGGATTGGTATTGCCCCTGAGGATTTGCCGCGTGTATTTGATGCATTCTTCACCGGTCAGAATGGCCGTAAGGAAGGGGATGCAACCGGTATGGGACTCTACTTAGTTAGACAAGTTTGCTCCAAGCTGGGACACACAATCAGTATTGCATCGAAGCTGAATGAAGGCACGACAGTAACGATGAAGTTCGAGACCAGAGCCATGCACCATCAGTTGCTGGAGCGATTGCACTAAGTACATGACCCGATGAACAAGCGCTTACCCTGAAGCCCTTTTCCATGAGGAAGAGGGCTATTGTTATAGGATTAGACGAATGTGACAACTTTGTAAGGTGGTAGAGGGGATTGAAAGCCAATTCGATGTTGGCACGAAGAAGGGAAAGGGTATACTGTGTGTATACATGAGGATTCTGGAGCGTAAGCAAGGAGGAAGGGACGGACACCTATGCCTGTATTAGAAGCTAAGCAATTATCCAAAGTATATGGAACAAGAGGAAACATGACCTATACGGCTCTTCAAGATATTAATCTAACGATCGACGAAGGGGAATTTGTTGGGATTATGGGGCCATCAGGCAGTGGCAAGACGACACTGTTGAACATATTAGCTACGATAGACAAGCAAACTTCTGGAGATGTGTTTATTAACGGGACGGATCCGGCGAAGCTGAGCAATCGCAAGCTGGCCTATTTTCGTAGAAGAGAACTCGGTTATGTCTTCCAAGACTTCAACCTGCTGGATACGTTAAGTATTCGGGAGAATATTATATTGCCGCTTGCTCTCGACGGCATCTCTGCTAGAGAGATTGAGCGCAGACTGTTAGAAACGGCGAACTGGCTTGGCATCGATCATATATTGGATAAGCGTACTTATGAAGTTTCTGGTGGTCAGAAGCAGCGTACGGCGATTGCACGCGCTGTCATACATCAGCCATCTCTGCTTCTTGCGGATGAGCTGACAGGCAACTTGGATTCCAAGGCAGCGAAGGATGTTATGACTGCGCTCGAAGATTTGAATGAGCGATCGAATCGTACCATATTGATGGTGACGCATGATGCTTTTGCAGCGAGTTATTGCAAACGAATCATATTTATTAAGGACGGCAGATTGTTCTCCGAACTGCGACGTGGTGCCAATCGACAGATTTTCTTCCAACACATCTTAGATTCGCTCAGCTTGTTAGGGGGGAACTTCGATGACATTCCGACAGCTCGCTACAAGTAATATCAAGGGGAATTGGCATCGATACAGCGCTTATTTTTTGAGCAGTGTATTCGCGGTAATGGTTTTCTTCATGTATGCGGCATTTATTTATCACCCTGATGTAATGAATGGACAAGTGCCCGGTGGTCATAAAGTTCGAGAAGTGATGATGCTGTGCGAGTATTTGATCATCATCTTCTCTTTTTTCTTTACGTTATACTCGAGCTCTGCATTTTTGAAATCCAGACAACAGGAATTCGGCTTGCTCACTCTATTCGGAATGACCAAGCTGCAGTTACGAAGACTCGTATTTTATGAGAACATGATTATTTCTATCCTAGCCATTGTCTTAGGAATGGGAATCGGCGCCTTTATGACGAAGCTGTTTTTAATGGCTTTATCCCACATACTGGCTGTCGATACCCCGATTACTTTTTATATTGTTCCGAAGGCAATCCTTTTAACATCGGCAGGATACATGATTTTGTTTACGTGTATTACCTTATATTCCTTGAGAAAAGTAGGGCGCAGCCAAATTGTTGAGCTCATACGGGCGCATAAAGAGCCAAAATCGCCCCCTAAATTCTCATGGGTGCTCGTCGTTCTCTCTGTAATGTCGCTAGCGCTGGGATATAGTCTGGCTTATGTTACGACGATACAGTTGTTCGCCTTAACCGCATTGCCGATATTAGGATTCACGGTGCTGGGCACCTATTTCTTCTACACGCAGTTCAGTGTAGCCATTATCCGCATACTGCAGCGAAATAAGCGCGTCTATTATCGAAGAACCAATTTGCTGAACATCTCGCAAGCAGCATTCAAGCTGAAGGACAATGCCCGTGTGCTGTTCAATGTATCCATCTTGTGCGCAGTAGTATTGACAGCAACCGCAAGCTTTTATGCGTTCGATCAGACGATGAAGCGGAAGCAGTTGAATGATATGCCGCAAAGTTACGTCATCACCTGGACGAAGGACAGACAGAAGCCGATCAAACCGGATATGATAAAGGCTTGGGGGGACAGCACAAAGAACGAGATAGAACAAGATGCTGCCTTCAGATATGTTGAAGTGTATTACATGCAAGCTGAATTGTCAGAGAATTATGGAGCAATGGTTAGTGTGTCTGATTATAATCGGATCATTGCGATGGAGGGGGGACAACCCCTATCCCTTATGAACGATGAGATGGTTCTTGTTCTTCGTGAGCCCTTGAATGTGGATGAACCAAGTGATTCGAAACTATATTTGGGATATCCAGGGCCTGTAACGATCATGATTCGAGATACGTCTACAAAGGTATCCGGGCATATTCGGGAAAAGACCACAAGAAATGTAATCAATTCAGGTATAGGCGTTTACAATGTGTTAGTCGTTAGCGATGATTTGTTTGCCCCTTTTTTCGATAAGGCGCCGGCTGACCGAGCTCGATATGGACATGCATTCAATTGGTCGGATTGGGAGTATTCCTTGGCTTTAGACAAAAAGATTCGGGAGCACGTGTCGTTTAACGAAGAGGAAGATGACAGTATCAGAATCTCAAGCAGGGTGTATGATTGGAGCAGCACGAACCAAGTGTCCTCTCTAGGGATGTTCATCGGTTTGTTTATTAGTTTGTTATTTTTTATTGCGAGCGGAAGTGTCATCTACTTCAAATTGTTCACCGAACTGCAGGATGATCAGGCATACTTCAAGGGGTTAACGCGAATTGGCTTGTCGATTGTGGAGATACGCCGTGTAGTTACGTTCCAAGTAGGGCTTATCTTCTTTGCACCATGCATGGTAGGTAGCGTTCATACGCTGTTCGCCTTGAAGACATTAAGCAACATGGTCTATTCCAATATGATGGGGTATGCATTGACAGTCGTGAGCATGTTCGTTGTGATGCAGGCGCTATTCTTTTTCGCTGCACGAAAAACCTATATGAAGAAAATCCTGGAGGAAGTAGTTGTATAAATTAGGGCCAACTCTCATATTTATGTCGATCAATTCATAATTCGATCGGATTTTGTTACGGGATTGATACGATTTCTTGCTCATCTTATTGCATAATAGACTAAGAAACCTGTATGTTTATAGGTAGAGAAGGCAAGAAAGTGAGTTGACGTAATGAAAAGACGATGGCTACGCATTCGCAACTACGCCGAACACTCCAAAGTTCTTGTTGTACTGATGTTGTTGATATGCATAATCACTGCTTGCTCCAAGACAACTGAGCAGGAGCAGCAGGCAGAAGAGCAATCTAGTCCGGCTTCGAAGGTGACTGTTACTATCGAGGGCGGTTCCTATATACCGAACTTGTCAGAACGCATTGAGATTGATTGGAAGTCAGGCATGACCGTTACCGATTCCTTGAAGCAGACAGGAATTGTGAAGATCTCGGAAGAGGATGGTGCGATCATGTCCGTCGGAGATGTTGCCCTGGATACGAAGATGGGATGGGGCATCGTGGTCAATGATGAAGAACTTAGGCAGCCTACAGCGATGGAGAAGATCGTCGGCCCAGGTGATACGGTTGTTGTGTTTGTGAAGCGAATGGATGTCAAGACGAATTCCCTGCCTACTGCAGGACTGACATTGAGTATCGACGGAGGCACTACGATCCCAGAAATGACCAATACCTATGTGGTCAGCTGGAAAAAGAATATGAATGTAAACGATTTAATTGATGAGTTTGCACAAATCTCCTTGTCAGATGACGGCAAGCAAGTGCTGCACATCGGTCAGCGGAAAATGGAAAAAACGATAGACTTTACATTAAAGGTAAATGGGAAGAAGATGACGGTGGCCGAGGGGCGGAAGCTTGTTCTGCAGCCAGATGACCAGATTGAATTCATCATCACTCCATAAAGGATGCATATCCATACAGTCCTCAATGTGAGCGCGGGACGCGCGTCTCATGTTGGGGGCTTTTTTGTGTGAATATGCATGATGTGCAGGATCCTTGACAAAGAACATCATTTATAGAATTTTCCGCTCGTTTATTCATTTTCCCCGCAAATTTCTTGTGTCCTTGTTTTTGTATTGCAGATTGAGAGCGGTTTCTGGTTAACTAGAAATAGATATTTTTGTTAGTACAATGGTTCGATTTCATCAATGAACAGACAGAGGAGGATAAGCGAGATGAGTGAAACCATTCAGCAACAGGCAGAACCACGTGAGGATGAGCAGATCGTGCAGCAAGGGGTACATAACTTCAGTGCGGAAGACGAATGGGTGAAGCCAGATCGCCCTGAGTTGCTTGAACAGCTGGAATGGTTCAAGGATCAGAAGCTGGGCTTAATGATGCATTGGGGAACCTATTCCCAACTCGGTATAGTAGAGTCGTGGGCGCTTAGTGATGTCGATGAAGAGTGGTCGCGAGATAGTGTGGATTGGGATTATGATGCCGAAGAACTGAAGCAGCAATACTTCGATCTAAATAAGACATTTAATCCGCTGCGCTTTCAGCCGGAATTATGGGCGGAACTTGCTGTTGAAGGCGGCTTCAAGTATTTGATTTTTACCACGAAGCATCATGATGGTTTTTGTATGTGGGACACCAAAACAACAGACTATCGGATAACAGGTGCACAGACGCCATTCCATACCCATAAATACGCAGATGTATGCAGGCATCTTTTTGATGCTTTCCGTGACAGAGGGATGGCGATTGCAGCCTATTTCTCTAAGGCAGATTGGCATACACCAACCTATTGGGCACCAGGGATGGAGCGAAGCAACCCAACGTGGCGGGGCCCGTCCTATAATCCGCAGGAGTATCCTGAATTGTGGGAGCAGTTCGTTCAGTTTACTCATGAACAGATTATGGAGCTGTTAACAGACTACGGACGCATCGATGTGTTGTGGTTGGATGCTGGTTGGGTATGCAAGGAGAGCCGCGTATCTCAGGATATTCGTCTCGGAGAAGTCGTGGAGAAGGCTAGAGAGAAGCAGCCATGGCTGCTATCTGCCGACCGTACGGTTGGAGGGCCATATGAGAATATTATTACGCCGGAACAGACGATTCCAAGTGAAGCGATGAATGTTCCATGGGAAAGCTGCATTACGATGGGAACATCCTTCTCCTTCCGTTTTGAGGACAAGTACAAGACAACCCGACAACTTGTTCATATTCTGATGGAGGTAGTCGCCAAGGGAGGAAATCTGGCTCTAAATGTTGGGCCACAGCCGGATGGTCGGATTCCTGAGGGTGCGATTGCTCGCATCAAGGAACTTGGCGCGTGGATGGGCACCTATGGGGAAGCCGTCTATGGAACGCGCATCTGCGCTCCTTACTTTACACAGCGCTGCGCCTTTACACGCAAGGACGATACGGTATATTGCACGTATTTATATCCGTCGGAGGATACTTGTGTTAACGATAACATCATTCTTCCGTATACAGACAAGGTAACGGCAATTCATTTGGTAGGGACAGAAGAGAAGCTTCCGTTCCATTCTGACGAAGCAGGATTGCATGTAAAGCTGCCCGCACATGAAGTAGGGGGCAAGGCACCAATTGCACATGTGTTCCGTCTCACAGCCAATTAAGTGCATTAGAAGATCAGTGAGGAAAGTACAATGGGTAGGGAGTAGAATGGAATGGACATGTTCCTTATTCATATCGGGAAACCGTTAGCAGTACCCTATCTGTAGAGGTAAACAGAAGTAAGGCCCTCATGCCATGAGCTTGCATGAGGGCGTTTTGTATTAGATGCGGCAAATTTCATTCGGGCACATTTCACAATGACATACTTCCCGCAGGTGTTCTAATTCGCGAATGACAATCATACCATTCTCATATTCAATAACATCGCGTTTGCGAAGATCGCTTAGCATACGATTGACGCTCTCACGAGTAGCGCCGATCATATTCGATAGATCGGTATGTGTAATTTTTTTGTTGATCAGGAGACCGCCGTCTTCTAATTCTTCACCGTAAGTATTGGACAATCTGATGAGAGTGGAGCATAGCGCGCCTGGTTTACCATACATCATTAGATCGCGGAACTTGGTCTGAGTCAGGCGGTGATGGATCCCCATCCACTTCATGAAATCAATTGAGAAGTCGCAGTGCTGGCATATGAGAATCTCAATATCCTTCTGCTCAATAAGCAATACCTCAGCTTCTTCAAGGACTTCCGCTGTGAAAGTGTGCTTTGTACTATGGAATGGATCAACTTGGCCGACCAAATCCCCAGCTTGATACATGTACAGAATTAGCTCTTTGCCTTCATCTGTAGACTTTGTGATTTTTACACGTCCGCTCTTCAGGAGGAACAGCTTATCAGATAGATCTCCTTCCCAGAAGAGATGAGAGCTGTCAGGATAGGTACGTTCTTTACCGATATTGATTAATCGTTCTACATTCTGTTCTGAGAAACAAGAGGTATTGCAGGGCTCTCCAAATTTGTCGGTGATGTTAGTCACTCTGTTCCCCTCCAATTTACATATTTCAAATTTTAGTAATTTTGACCCAAAGAATTCCATGTGACAAGTTTCACTATATGAATACGTATTACTATCATGGATGTTCCGCACGCAGTTGTCAATTTATTTACGATTAAAATTATTTACAGTTTGGTTAAATCGAGTGATTAATATCACGCCAATCAAATAAAATCGGGGAGAAATAAAAAAATAAGTAAAATCAATCAGTGTTGTGAAATTAATCACATACTAACACACGAAAGATGGATACAATGAAAGTGTGAAATGATTCACAAACAATTGTAACCAACACGAACCTCAGAAAAGGACCGTAACAGAACAGCAGACACACCGTATAGAGAAACCCTTTCTTAGGTTCATTGCAAGGTATCCATGAATGGAGGCGGAGAGAATGGCGACAAAACAAGAAACGAAACCAACTGTAGAGAAAAAAACGGAGCAAGTCGATGTTACGAAGCACATTCAGCAACTGATTGACCGCGCGAATAAGGCGCAGGAAGCATTTATGGACATGAACCAAGAGCAGATCGATAAAGTCGTTCAGCAAATGGCACTCGCTGGCTTGGATAAGCATATGATGCTTGCCAAGATGGCTGTTGAAGAAACGGGCCGCGGTGTGTATGAAGATAAAATTACGAAAAACATTTTCGCAACTGAATATATCCACAACTATATCAAGTATGACAAAACGGTAGGTGTCATCGAGGACAATCCGCAGGGTGCTTATATGAAGATTGCGGAACCGGTTGGAATTGTCATGGGGATTACGCCGGTAACGAACCCAACTTCAACAACCATGTTCAAGGCGCTCATCGCGATAAAGACACGCAACCCGATTATTTTCGGCTTCCATCCATCCGCTCAGAAATGCAGCGCGGAAGCAGCTCGCATCCTGCATGAAGCAGCTGTGAAATATGGTGCTCCTGAGCATTGTATCCAATGGATTGAGTATCCGTCTATGGATGCGACTAACGGCTTGATGAACCACCCTGATGTGGCGCTAATCCTGGCGACAGGCGGTGCTGGTATGGTTCGCTCCGCTTATAGCTGCGGCAAGCCTGCCTTAGGCGTTGGCCCAGGCAACGTGCCGTGCTTCATCGAGAAGACGGCAGATCTGAATCAAGCGGTAACGGATTTGATTCTGTCCAAGACGTTCGATAATGGCATGATCTGCGCATCCGAGCAAGCCGTCATCATTGAAGAGCCGATTTACGCACAAACGAAGAAAATGATGACCACACAGGGCTGCTACTTCTTGAACAAGGAAGAGACCGGCAAGCTCCAAGCGATGGCAATGAAGACAGACACCTGTGCGGTGAATCCGAACATCGTGGGCCAATCTGCAAAGAAAATTGCTGAGATGGCCGGACTTCAAGTACCAGATACAACGAAAATACTTGTAGCTGAGCTGGATGGTGTGGGGCCGAAGTTCCCACTGTCTGCAGAGAAGCTGAGCCCCGTGCTTGCTTGCTACAAGGTGAAGACCGCAGAAGAAGGCGTTGACCGCGCGGCTGAAATTGTGGCATTTGGCGGTATGGGTCACTCTTCGGTCATCCACTCGAATGATGACGAGGTAATTCGCAAGTTCGCCGACCGTCTGCAAACGGGCCGCATTCTGGTCAACTCTCCTTCTACTCATGGCGCGATTGGAGACTTGTACAACACCAATATTCCTTCGTTGACACTTGGTTGCGGATCATATGGCCGCAACTCAACTTCTTCGAACGTAACAGCGGTCAATTTGCTGAATATTAAACGGGTGGCGAAGCGTACAGTGAATATGCAATGGTTCAAGGTGCCAAATAAGATTTACTTCGAGAAGGGTGCAACGCAATACTTGGCGAAGATGCCGGATATTAGCCGTGTCATGATTGTTACCGACCCAATGATGGTGAAGCTGGGCTACGTGGAGAAGCTGGAATACTATTTGCGTCAACGCCGCAACCCAGTCGTCATTGAAGTGTTCTCGGATGTCGAACCAGATCCTTCGACGAAGACAGTGGAACGCGGTACAGAAATGATGCTCAGCTTCGAGCCAGACTGCATTATCGCCTTGGGCGGCGGCTCGCCGATGGATGCAGCGAAGGGTATGTGGCTGTTCTACGAACATCCAGATGCTGAATTCGACAACCTGAAGCAGAAGTTCTTAGACATCCGCAAGCGTACATTCAAATATCCACGTCTTGGCCAGAAGGCGAAGTTTGTCGCAATTCCAACGACCTCGGGTACAGGTTCGGAAGTAACCTCGTTCGCGGTTATTACGGATAAGGAAAAAGGCAATACGAAATATCCGCTTGCTGATTATGAGCTGACGCCGGACGTAGCGATTATTGACCCAGAGTTCGTGTACAGCTTGCCGAAGACGGCAGTTGCTGATACGGGAATGGACGTTTTGACGCACGCGATTGAAGCGTATGTATCGGTAATGGCAAGCGACTATACTGATGGTCTGGCAATAAAGGCCATTCAGCTTGTATTCGAGAACTTGGTGAAATCCCATCATGAAGCATGTCCGAAAGCGCGCGAGAAAATGCACAACGCATCGACACTTGCTGGTATGGCATTCGCGAATGCATTCCTAGGCATCAACCACAGCTTGGCGCATAAATGGGGGGCGCAATACCATACTGCACATGGTCGCACGAATGCGATTCTCATGCCTCATGTCATTCGCTACAATGCGAAGAAACCAACGAAGTACGCTTCGTTCCCGAAATATGACCACTTCGTAGCTGATAAGCGCTACGCGGAAATTGCACGCATCCTCGGTCTTCCGTGCCGCACAACGGAGGAGGGCGTGAACAGCCTTATCAACGCAATTCGGGAATTGAACCGCGAACTGGGTATTCCAGAATCGTTCCAAGCAATTGGCTTCGATGCCAAGGACTTCGAATCCAATGTTGATTACTTGGCAGACCGTGCCTTTGAAGACCAATGTACAACAGCGAATCCGAAGCTTCCACTCGTAACAGAGTTGGCTGATGTATATCGGAACGCATTCTATGGACGATTTGAATAAGTAAGAATGATACGATAGCAGGGCAGTGGGCAGCGGGGAAGATCTTCCCCGCTGTCTTTGCTGTTTATCAACTACTGAACTCATTGCTTATAAAGCGGTAAACGAGTGCTAATCAAGTGCTAAGCACCTGCAAAAAGCAGGGCAGCAGTGGAGATTACAACATTTTGAATTATATTATGTGAAAAAAATCATTTGTCTAGCTTATATTGTGATAAATATCACATATTTGAATGTGTGAAAAGAGGTACAATGAAGGCGTAGCAAGGGAGGAACGAAAAAGGTTCAGAATTCGCCTCTAAAAAACTTGCTGCATAGCCTCACTCGGCATTACGAAAAGGCAGCTATCGAACGAATGCGAAAGATAAGATAACCGCCTTGCAGCCTTTTTCGTGAAAATCATCACAAGCAATGTGAAATGGGAACGAGAACATCTTGCTGGGTGTGTGCTTTCAATTCGATTACAACACATACAGAAAAACAAACATGTATGGAGGGATTACGATGTCGGTGATGGAAAAGAACATGACAGAAACAAATGAAATGAATCCTTGGCGTGGATTCAAAGCAGGAAAATGGCAAACTCACGTGGATGTCCCGAACTTCTTGGACGGACACATCAAGCCTTACTTGGGCGATGAAGCATTCTTGGCAGGCCCAACGCAAAACACGAAGGATCTGTGGGATATCGTGAGCCAGCTCTCCAAAGAAGAACGTGAACGCGGTGGTGTATGGGATGTTGATGTTAACACGCCTTCAACGATCGTATCGCACAAACCGGGATACTTAGATAAAGAAAAAGAAAAAGTAGTCGGTGTACAAACGGATGCTCCGTTCCGCCGCTCGATTCAACCATTTGGCGGTATTAAGATGATGATCGATGCTTGTAAAGCATACGGCTTCGAAATGCCGGAAGATGTTATCAAAATTTTCACAGACATTCGCAAAACACACAACCAAGGCGTATTCGATGCTTATACATCCGACATGCGCATGGCGCGTAAAGCTGGTATTATCACAGGCTTGCCAGATGCTTACGGCCGCGGCCGCATCATCGGTGACTACCGCCGTGTAGCGCTGTACGGTATAGACTTCTTGATTAAACAAAAGAAAAACGATCTGAATAATCTTGAGCTGGATGCAATGGATGAAGTTACTATCCGTGACCGTGAAGAAATTTCAGAACAAATTCGCGCACTCGCTGAATTGAAAGAAATGGCTGCAATGCACGGTATGGACATTTCGAAACCAGCTGTCAACGCACAAGAGGCGTTCCAATGGGTATACTTCGGTTACTTGGCAGCCATCAAAGAACAGAACGGTGCAGCAATGTCCCTTGGTCGTGTATCCTCGTTCCTCGATGTGTATGTGGAACGCGATATTCAAGAAGGTACTTTGACAGAGCAAGAAGCTCAAGAATTGGTAGACCATTTCATTATGAAATTGCGTATCGTTAAATTCTTGCGCACACCTGCTTACAACGACCTGTTCAGCGGTGACCCAACTTGGGTAACAGAATCGATCGGTGGTATGGCTTCTGACGGTACAACACGTGTAACGAAGAACAGCTTCCGTTTCTTGCATTCCTTGTACAACTTGGGACCTGCTCCAGAGCCTAACTTGACTGTATTGTGGTCGACAAAGCTTCCTGAAGCGTTCAAGAAGTATTGTGCGAAAGTATCGATTGAAACAAGCTCCATTCAATATGAAAATGACGACCTGATGCGTCCAATCTACGGCGACGACTACGGTATCGCATGTTGTGTATCTGCAATGCGCATCGGTAAGCAAATGCAGTTCTTCGGCGCTCGCGCCAACTTGGCGAAATGCTTGTTGTACGCCATCAACGGCGGTAAAGATGAGAAGCTTGGCTTGCAAGTAGGTCCAGAGCTTCCTCCAATCACTAGCGATGTATTGAACTACGACGAGGTTGTGAAACGCTTCAAGCAGATGATGGAATGGCTCGCGAAGTTGTACATGAACACACTGAACGTGATTCACTTCATGCACGATAAATATTGCTATGAGCGCATTGAGATGGCGCTGCATGATAAAGAAATCTTGCGCACAATGGCTTGCGGTATTGCCGGCTTGTCGGTAGCAGCTGACTCCTTGAGTGCAATCAAATATGCTAAGGTAACACCGATTCGCAACGAAGAAGGCATCGCCGTTGACTTCCAAATCGAAGGTGAATATCCTTGCTACGGTAACAACGATGATCGCGTAGACAGCATCGCTGTTGAACTGGTTGAATCGTTCATGAACATGATTCGCAAGCATAAAGCTTATCGTAATGCATTGCCAACACAATCGGTACTGACGATTACGTCGAACGTTGTGTACGGTAAGAAGACAGGTACAACTCCTGACGGACGTAAAGCTGGCGAACCATTCGCTCCAGGCGCGAACCCAATGCATGGCCGTGATAAGAAGGGTGCACTCGCATCGCTTAGCTCGGTAGCGAAGCTTCCATATGAGCACAGCTTGGATGGAATCTCGAACACATTCTCTATCGTACCTAAGGCGCTTGGTAAAGAACTTGATGTTCGCAAATCCAACCTCGTATCGATGATGGATGGATACTTCGGCAGCAATGCGCACCATCTGAACGTTAACGTGTTCGACCGTGAACAGCTGATGGACGCGATGGAACATCCAGAGAACTACCCGCAATTGACAATTCGCGTATCGGGTTATGCAGTTAACTTCATCAAACTGACTCGCGAGCAGCAATTGGATGTAATCAACCGCACATTCCATGGTTCGATGTAAGAACCTTCTGAACGGTTGAAATTGAAGTAAGTTGAGCAATGTAAAGGATATACTCGATATTTGATAAGTAAAGGGGCGCAACTACACCACATGCCTAGTACCTCTCGGTCAATGGCTGGGAGGGAGCGCCCCTCTTGTCATGTAAGCAGGTTGTAATGGGCTGGAGAGGAAAGTGATAGAGATGATCGGACGTATTCACTCGTTAGAAACATTCGGTACCGTTGATGGACCTGGCATACGATTTATTTTATTCATGCAGGGGTGCGCGCTCAAATGCCAATATTGCCATAACCGCGATACATGGAGCTTAGGTGACGGCAAAGAAATGACACTTGAGGAAGTACTTGCTGAAATTGAACCATACTTGCCTTATTACCGCAGCTCTGGAGGCGGTTTGACCGTATCGGGCGGGGAGCCAACGCTGCAGGCTGCATTCGTTAGAGAGCTATTCCGTGAAGTGAAGCAGCGCTGGGATCTGCATACAACCCTGGATTCGAACGGTTTCAACGAAGTAGCGAAGCTCGAAGAATTGATGAATGTTACGGATCTAGTACTGCTGGATATTAAGCATATTAACAATGAGAAGCATATTGCACTTACAGGTGTGCCGAATGCACGTACGCTGGATACGGCGCGTTGGTTATCTGAGCATGGCAAGAAAATGTGGATTCGACACGTATTCGTACCGACGATTAACGACAATGAAGAGGACTTGCTTGAACTGGGTCGTTTTATCGGTACACTGCAAGGTGTTGAGAAATTCGAAATCCTGCCGTACCATCAAATGGGCGTATACAAGTGGGAACAGCTAGGTGAGAAGTATCCGCTTGAAGGGATTCCTTCCCCGACTGCAGAAGAGGTGGAGCGTGCTTATGCGCTTATTGAGAAGGGCCGCGGGCAGACGAGCGTATAGTGTATTTCATATCTATTTATATAGGAAGAGAGATGACTTGCCTAGCAGGGAAGAGGTCATCTCTTTTTTTGTTGCAATTGTTGAAAGAGTGTTCACTTAGAACGTGCATTCAATAGTATTGTGTGTAAAATGATCGAAAAGAACTATTTCTATAATGGAAGGAAAAAACTATAATGCGCTGTAAGGATAAAAAAAAGGAAATTTCCCTAATCTATAATGGAAGCGCTATCATATAAAATATTTTATCGCCAAACATATATGCTGTTGAAATGCATTCTATTGTCCTCATGACTAGTAGGTGAAGAGATGCTGTTAGCTACTGGTTCAACATAGAAAGGGCAACAGGCATCATGAGGGATCAACTTTCTTGGATGAATTTATGAATAGAGGAGGTATGATTGCAGCTTAATCATTAGATGATTCAGGGCCGTATTCTTCGAAAATGAACGAGTATAGGGGGATATTGATTATGAAGAAAAAGATGACAGCACTTGTCCTTAGCATGATGCTGGTATTGTTGTCAATCATTCCGAACATGCCGAATGCCCAAGCGGCACCACAACTCCGCAATCTTGCACCGAGTTCTACCTACACATGGTCGGAAGCGCCGGAATCGAATTATCCAGATCCGGGCAATAAACTGACTAATGGCGTTAAGGGCGCTGCGAATGTGACGGATCCAGCGTGGGTCGGGCACATTAAGAAGAAGGCGCGGGAAGTCACGTTTGACTTTGGTCAACGGAAATCGATTGCAAGTGTTAGGGCGCACTTCCTTCAAGATTGGCCGGCTTCAGCGATTTTGTTTCCATTGAGCGTATCTATATATGTGTCAGATGATAGTGTGAATTGGGGAATTGTCGGACACAAAGCAACGGAACGTGGCTGGATGAATGGCCCCCCGATTGATCAAACCTATGTATGGGATGGCAGCAAAGATGGGGTTTCAGGCGGAGGAGAAGGTGCTACGATGGCCTATGCACGCTACGTGAAGGTTGTGTTCTCGATGCATCCACGGGCATGGACATTTATAGATGAGATTGAAATTATGGGAACAGACGGTAAGGCTGACGGGGCAGTTGTTGTGAATATGAAGCCGTTCGAATTCCAGTACCCAGGTGTCGACACTGCTGCAATCCGTAATTTATCACTTGTCTACAATGGGTATTATCCTGACGTTCCTGCGTGGACAAAAGACAGCCTGATTCCGGAAATTGGTTACGTGAATCAAGCCGGACAGGTTCAGGATTGGTTCTTTGATGGTGTGTTAATGCTGGGTCTCCAATCTCCGGCGGGTCGTGATTTCGGAAAGGATTCACTCCTGACGGATTGGCAATGGTACCTGGATAAAACATTTGGCGCTCAAGGCGACTTGAAGCAGCTGAATGAAGCTACGAAGGAAGTAGGGCTGCAGCTTGGACAGCCGAATCACAAAACAAAGGTTGTCATGATGCTCCCAAATCCTGGAGAAAACACGACGAACTTCGGAGATATTGACGGCGACGGAATTACGGAGAACTTTAGTGAAGCCAGCGTAGGCATAGAGAAAGCTTTGGCGACACGCCAGAAGGCAGTCAGATGGTGGTTGCAAGAGGTACAAAACCGCTGGAATGCGAACAACTACTCCAACCTTGAGCTGGTTGGCATGTACTGGGTGGATGAAGAAGTTAGCTGGTCCAAGTCAGCCCCAGACTTCCTGCGGATGATGAACTCGGATGTTCATGCAAGAGGGCTGAAATCGTTCTGGATCCCTCATTCCTTGACCTATAAGAGTTTTATATGGAAGGACGCAGGCTTCGATGCAGCGACGTACCAGCCGAACTACTTTTTTGAAGATTTATCAATTGATCGTCTTGTAGATGGGATTCAAACGGCCAAACGATATGGCATGGGTGTTGAAGTCGAGTTCGACAATCGTATGCTAACGGATAATACGTTCCGGAGCCGATTCAATGAATATATGAACGCAGGCTATCAATATGGATTCGCAGGGAAAGGCTTTACTGCGTATTATAAAGGAAGCGGGCCGGTTCTGCGCGATGCAGCGAGCAGCACGAATCCGAGCGTACGTGAACTGTATGATAGGCTGTACAATTTCACAAGAGGGAATTAAATAGAGGATGCAAATGAAATAGCTCATATTCATTCACCTGCTCTACAAAAAATTGTATTGCGTGAGCTGAATTGGGAAGTTACTAGACAAGCAAATATGCTAGGTGTTTCATAAATTGGCGGTCAAATCCTCAAACCGAGGTTTTGATCGCTGTTTTATTTTATCCCTCATTCGTTAGAGGATTTTATCCCCCAATAGTAAAAATGTCGTCCTTACAGGAAGGACATTGTCGAATTATAATAAAAGCGTACCAAACAACAAGAAGATACTGGCAGACAAAAACATACGGGAGGGTCCTTACATGAAAAAAGGATTGGTAATGATTCTGACGCTTCTGTTCATCGCAACGACAGCGCTTACAGGATGCGGATCAAAGTCAGAGAGTGGTTCTGAGAAGCCAGCGAACCAAGCTGGTGAAGATAAAAAGGTTGAACCATTTGAGCTTACTCTTCGTCATACGCAGCTGGGTGATTCAAAGAAAAATCGCTTCGCTATCTTGCAAGATGTTGTAAAGAAGACAGAATCCGAAGTTCCAGGTCTAACAATTAAGCTTGACGGTGTTGACTCTGAGGTTAACCGCAAAGAGAAGCTTCGTGCAGAAATGGGAAGCGGATCTCCTCCAGATATCTTTGATGCCTTCGGTAACCCAGACGTGAAATTGTACGCGGAGAATGGACTTATACTTGATGTAGCTCCGATTCTGGATGAGCTTGGATTGAAGGACAAGTTCCAATCTCTTGCACAATGGACAGTAGAAGACAAGATCTACGGTTTACCAATCGGTGCTTCAATTGAAGGTTACTTCTATAACAAAGACTATTTCGCTGAAAAAGGAATTCAAATTCCTAAAACATTGGCTGAGCTTGAAGCAATCGCTGAAAAAGTAAAGGCTGACGGCAAAATTCCATTCGCAATTGGCTCCAAGGATGCTTGGGTGCCATTGATGACAACAAACACGTTGTGGTCCTACTACGGCGGTGCGGATATTACTTCCGGATTTGCGAAAGGAACAACGAAGTGGAACGATCCAAAAATGGTAGAAGCATTTGCGAAACACCAAGATTGGATCAAGAAAGGCTACTTCAAAAAAGGCGAGCTTGGTCTCGACTATGCAACACAACGCACACAGTTGGTTAATGGCGAAGCCATTATGATGTTCGACGGATCTTGGGCATCTTCCGTATTCGCTG
Source organism: Paenibacillus sp. MER 180 (assembly GCF_023713665.1). NCBI lineage: Bacteria > Bacillati > Bacillota > Bacilli > Caryophanales > Paenibacillaceae > Paenibacillus > Paenibacillus sp. MER 180. The sequence goes on from NZ_JAMAVT010000003.1 coordinate 164,900, forward strand.
ATGCAACACAATCCGGTAAATTGCATAACAAGGCAGGCTTCTTTATGATGCCTCCGGCTAAAGAAGGCGACGGATACAGCGTAATGTTCGATTCGAACAATGGTTATGCATTCTCTTCCAAGATTGCTGAAGATCCACGCAAGATGGAAGCGGTGAAAGCGTTCATCAAGAACCTTTACAATGAAGACATGCAATTGCGCGGCTTGAAGGAAGATGGCGTTATCCCTACATTGAAGATTGACCAGGCGAAGCTGGATACAGCTGCCGAAGGCAATGATTTGCTTAAAGCGATTATGGCTCAAATGAAAGACGTGAAATTCACATGGCCTGCATTTGACGCACTCGTTCAAGCGGATGTGAATACTGCACTCGGTCAACAGCTCCAAAAAATGATTAGCGGCGAAGCTGAACCGCAAGCGGCTCTGGATGCCGTGCAAAAAGTACAAGAAGAAGCGAACGCAGCATCGAAATAAGATAAATAAAAAGCAAGCTTGACCACAAGGAGCACCACCTGTCCGTATCGGGGGGTGGTGCTCATTTATCATCCTGAGCAGCAGTCAACCAGTATGATTACGATGTGGGACGGACGGAGGGAAATCATATGAACAAAGCATTAAGAAACCCCTTAACATATGTGTTATTTTTGCTTCCTACGCTCGTTTTGTTCATCGCATTCTTTATATACCCGGTAATCAATGCGATTTACTACAGCTTTACGAGTTGGAACGGAATATCGAAGGACGTTACATTTATTGGCTTTGACAACTATCTCAATGTGATGAGTAAGCCAGACTTTTGGGAATCGGTGAAGAACAATGGATACTTTATTTTGTTCTCTTTGTTAGTCCAAGTCCCGTTAATCATTTTCTTCTCACTGCTCATCTCCAATGTCAAGCGTTTGAAAGGATTGTACAAGACAGCAGTATTCATGCCGTCTGTTATGTCCACGGCCGTCATCGGTATTTTGTGGGGCTTCATTTACGATCCGGACACAGGGCTTCTTAACAAGCTGTTAGGTTTGTTCGGTATCGATCCGCTTATGTGGCTGGCAGACAAGAAAACGGCAATGATTTCGATCTTGATTACGAACGCTTGGCAGTGGACCGGTTTCTACATTGTTATGGTGTTGGCTGCAATTCTAGCGATTCCGAAAGATCTTGACGAAGCAGCGATGATTGATGGCGCAACTGGCGTTCAACGTGCGATGCGCATTACGATTCCGCTCATTATGCCGATCATCTCCGTGGTTATTATGCTATCGATCGCAGGTGCAATGAAGGCGGCAGATATCGTCATCGTTATGACCAAGGGCGGCCCGGCAGGGGCAACCGATGTTATGGCAACTTATATGATCAAGCACTCGATTACAAGTTTCAAATATGGCTATGGGAACAGCATTGCAGTCCTTATCTTCGTGTTCACGCTCATCGTGACAGTGCTTTATCAAGTACTTATTGCGCGTAGAACGGAAAGGATTGAATACTAATGATGAAACAGCTGAAAAAGGGCACCCCTCATATTTTCCTTCTGTTGTATTTGGCGGTTATTCTATTCCCATTCCTGTTCGTCTTGTTCTCATCGGTGAAGACAGACAACGGAGCCATTGCAGCGAATCCATTCGGTTTGCCGACAGAATTTGCTTGGGATAACTATGTGAAAGCTTGGGTCAATGCCAAAATTAGCACATATTTCGTAAATAGCTTGTATATTTCACTTGCAGCATCCGTGTCTACGATTCTCATCGCGTCTCTAGCGTCCTTTGCGATTACACGTATGCGCTATAAGAAAATGAGTGCAGCAGTGTTCCAGTTCATTTTGCTAGGCTTGCTCATTCCGGGCAATGCATTGCTGCTTCCGATTTACGGCATCTTGAAGAACTTGAACATGCTCGATAAGCACTGGGCCCTATATGTTCCTTACACGGCAGGGGCAATACCATTTACAATAATTATCTTGGCGGCATTTATGCGAAGTCTCCCGTCTGAGATTGAGGAAGCAGCTGTAATTGACGGCTTGAAGGCACCAGGCATTTTCTTCAAAGTCATCTTGCCGTTGACGGTACCAGCGCTCGTGACTGTATTCATTGTCAACTTCCTCGGCAACTGGAATGAATTCTTGCTCGCAAACTTCTTTATCTCAACAGACAACTTGCGTACACTTCCGGTCGGTATGGTCGGCTTCCGTGATACGTATAACACGAACTACGCGCAGATGGCGGCTGGTATCGTATACAGTGTCGTACCTGTTATGGTCATCTACGCAATCCTGCAAGAGAAAATTATTGAGGGTCTCACAGCAGGCGGGGTTAAGGGCTAATCTTTTCATAGTTTCTGCATGAAATGTAAGCTCTTACGTGTTAATATATTCATAGATGACTAGAGAGAGAGTAAAGGGGTAATGTGCACAATGAATTTACGATTTAAGATGTTTAGTGGATTTATTTTGCTTATCATTATCCCTTTGCTTTTACTTGGAACGATTACATTTGTGATTACATTTAATTTGCTAGAGAAGAAATATAGTGAGCAAGCGCAATTCTCGATGCGGGCCATGAGCCACAGCATCGGCTACATATTCGATGAAATCAATAAAGTATCCGACACAGGCATTGCGAATAACGTCTTCCAGAAGGCGTTGGTATCGCCTAATCCCTACGAACACGATATGGTAAGCTCAAGCGTCGTCAGATATGACGATAATGGAAAGCTTTACTTTGTGGATGAACAGGGGCGGCCAGCCGGGAAGCAAGTTGATGATACGCTAAAAGGCACGGACTATATCCGGATGAACGAACGCCAGCAGAATTTCCGCAAGCTGCTGTTCAACCATCCTGCGATTAGTTATGCCTTTTTGTACAATTTCAGCCCATATGCACAAAGAGAAGGGATTATCCCAATATTTTCCAAAGACAACTTCAAGGAAATGCCTTTTCATGAATTCAAAAAGCATCCTGTGTTTAAGAAAGTCATGGACTTGAACGGGGTTCCGTTATGGGTCGGGCCAAATGAATATCCAGAACTGACTGGCTCTGAGCAGGTCTTTACCCAGATTCGAGTTGTAAAGGATCTATCGACGATGAGGCCAATTGGAATATCGATCATCCAGATTAAGAACTGGGATCTCGACACGTTCTTTAACAAGTTTTATACGGCTGATCAGATGGAGAATACGAAGTTCTTTATCGTCAATCGCGATGGGCAGATTCTATACGACAACTCGAAGCAGCTTGCTGGCCATATGATCGCTGATTATGCTTCGAAGCCGATCAAGTTCGAAAATACTTATGTAAGCTACAAGGACAAATTTGGGGAACGCGAAAGTGTGATCACGTACCACCCCATGAGTGATTACGGCTGGTATTTGATCTCCGTGCGCGACTGGAGCTCTCTCTCGAAGGAGATGGTCGTATTTCTGAAATGGGTATCTACCATCCTATTCCTCTGCATCCTTGGAGCGCTGCTGTTCAACCTGTTGTTTACGAACCGAATAACGCGCAACATTACGCGCATCGTTCGATTTATGCGCAGGGTTGAGCATGGTGATCTGAACGCCCGTGTTGATGAAGAGGGCAGAGATGAGCTACGTATGCTCTCGCATGGATTCAATAGTCTCATGGATCGGGTGTCTGGACTTATTGATCAAGTGAAGAATGAGCAGCAGCAGAAGAATAAGGCGGAAATGAGAGTGCTGGAAGCTCAAATTAAACCGCACTTTTTATTTAATACACTTGAATCGATTAATGTTCTGGCAATTCAAAATGAAGGGCGCAAGGTTAGCCAGATGGTTTATCGCCTAGGCAATATTTTACGCATTAGCATTCAGGATAAAGAGGAAATTACGCTTCGCGAAGAACTTGAATATTTGAAGAGCTATCTTGAAATTCAAAAGTTCCGATTCGAAGAGCTGTTCAACTTCGAAATTGACGTACCGGAACACATCATGCACTGCAAGGTGATGAAGCTGACTCTGCAGCCGCTTGTCGAGAACTCAATCCAACACGGATTTGATGGAATTGAGCACACAGGATGGATTCGCATTACCGCATTTGAGGATGAAGATCGCATTCTCATTCGGGTAGAGGATAATGGGATGGGCATGTCGAATGAACAATTAAGAAAGTTCCAATATATGCTCTCCGATGAGCAAAAATCGGTTCTGCCGCAGGAAGAAGAGTCGTACAATACGGAACGTAGGGGACTCGGAGTCCGCAGTGTAGCAGATCGCTTGCGCATTCGATATGGTCCTGGTTATGGATTGTTCATCTGTTCCGCTTCACAGATGGGAACGATGATTCAGTGTGTGATACCGAAATACGAACAGGGTGATACGTTATGAGTGTGAAGGCATTGCTCATTGATGATGAGGTACCGATTTTGAACAACTTGAAGCTGGTCATCCCGTGGGATGAGCTGAATGTTGAATTGGTAGGCACAGCTCGCAATGGTGTGGAAGGGCTGGAAATGGTGCGGCAGCACGAGCCAGACATCATTTTGTGTGATATTCGTATGCCCGTTATGGACGGTATGGACTTTCTGCGAGAAATTCGTAAAATGGGTTGTGAAGCCGAGGTTATGATGCTGACGGGCTATCAGGAATTCGAGTATGCTCGCATCGCAATGCAGCATGGTGTTCGTGATTATGTACTGAAGCCGATTAACTACGATGAGCTGGAATTGACCGTGAAGAAGCTTGCTGATCTTGTACGCACCCGTCAACTGGAGAAGAAGCTGTCGGAAAGGCGCTGGGGGCGCATGATTAGTCTCGCTTATGAGAAGATGATGTTCGATGTTCTTATGGGATTCTCCACTGGCGCACTTGCGGCCTTCATGGTCGATGAAGAGCAGCCGATTGACAAGCTGGCTTACTCGCTGCTGCTCGTTGACTTGGATGGCTATGCGCAGCAAAGCGCCTCTTGGAGTGACAATGAGCGCAAGCTGTGGAATTTCGCAGTTCGCAACGTGCTGCAGGATGCTATAGTGGATGATTGGAATAAATATGCCGTATTGCAAATGCGTGAAGGGGAGTGGTGCGTACTTCTTCAATGCTATCGTGACCAGCATGAGGTTACTTCGGTCGATATGGCGCGCTGGGCACAGGAAATTCAGCAGGCGGTTCGAGGCCATGTGAAGATGACCGTAAGCCTTGCATGGGATAATGGTCCGATCCCTCTCATGAGCTTGGCACATACGTACAAACGCCTGCAGCGTACTCTTATTTTGCATACCGATGATGAACAGCTCGTATCTGTCGATGAAGGCTCAGTAGCAAGACAGGCGGCCTCTGTCTCACAGTGGCAGTTAGTCGAAGATATCGTGGCGGGGATGAAGCAGAATGATCGCTCTAAGGTCGATGACGGAATGCATGCCTTGCAATCCAGCCTGATGTATATGTCTGAGCAGTCCATTGTACGCGCGGAAACGTTCCTTCATTATGTCATCATTCACTTGATTCGTGAGATGAGAGAGTGGGAACTAGTTACACCGCAAGAAGAAGAGGCGGTGTGGAATAAGCTTCAGCATATGATGGGCGTCAAGGACTTAATGTGTGCGATTATGGAGTTGGTCGATCATACGAAGGAACACGCGATGAACAAGAAGTCGAGCGAGCTCCTAATGATATCGGCCAAGGATTATATTCACCGCAATTTAGGCTCAGATATCGGCGTCGAGGAAATGGCTGATTACTTAGGAATCAGCTGCAGTTATTTCAGTTTGTTGTTTAAGAATCATTTCGGGGAAACGTTTGTTGAATACGTGACGCGTCAGCGAATGGAGCTGGCGATGTCATTGCTCCGCACAACAGACAAGAGCATTACACAGATTGGTGCGCTTGTTGGATATTCAGAAAGACGATACTTCTCCAAGGTCTTCCAGAAGTACACAGGCAAGAAGCCGACGGAATATCGCGAGGATGCCGTTCAGACGGGAAAATGATAACGCTTAAATGAATCACATCAAGAATTCACGATATGAAGAGGATGGGATGAGTGAGATGAGTAAACTTCAACTGACGCTTGAGCAAAAAATTGGCCAAATGGTGATGTGTGGATTCGCAACGACAGAGGTAAACGATAATATCCGTTCCTTGATTAAGGAGCACCACGTTGGAGGCATTATTTATTTCAAGCGCAACGTGGTTAGCAAAGAGCAAGTAAGTGCGTTATCTCATCATTTGCAAGAGATTTCCGGTGAACAGACGAATATTCCGCTCTTCATTAGTATTGACCAAGAAGGCGGTATGGTAGCACGGATCGATTGGGAGGATATTACGCTAATCCCGGGCAATATGACAATTGGAGCCACGCGCAGTGCTGAGCATGCTTATGAGGCTGCACGTATTTGCGGAGAAGAGATGCTCCGTCTTGGCATTAACATGAACTTCGCACCGAGCTTGGATGTGAACAACAATTCGGAGAATCCTGTAATCGGGGTTCGTTCATACAGTGAACGTCCTGATCTGGTAGCTGAACTTGGAACTGCACAAATTCGCGGCCTGCAAGAGGCAAATGTGGCTGCAACGGCGAAGCATTTCCCAGGACATGGCGACACGGCTGTCGACTCTCATCACGGCCTTGCTGCTGTACCGCATGATGAGGAACGTTTGGTTGCAGTTGAGCTTGCTCCATTTGCTCGTGCGATTCAAGAGGGTGTTGATTGCATTATGACGGCGCATGTCATTTTCCCTGCATTTGAGCCGGATTCCATCCCAGCTACGTTGTCCCATAATGTGCTTACGAAGCTGCTCCGCCACCGCATGGGCTATGATGGCTTGATCGTAACAGATTGCTTGGAAATGCATGCAATTTCGAAGGAAGTTGGTGTGGCTGAGGGTGCGGTGCGCGCAGTTGAAGCCGGTGCTGATATTTTGCTAGTCAGCCATACGTATGAAGAGCAAGTTGCATCGATTCAAGCGCTGTGCGAGGCTGTTCGTACCGGTCGCATCGCTGAATCGCGCATCGACGAATCCATCGATCGTATCATTACCTTGAAAAATAAGCGTCATATGGGCGAAGAGACAGAAGTTCCAGAGGATTTCGCTTCTTATTTCGCTACGCCTGAATCTAAGGCATTGGTTGATCGTATGTTCGAGGACAGTACGACGCTTGTTAAGGATGAGGCTGGTGCACTGCCGCTTGATCGCAGCGCGAAGACGCTTGTGATCTGGCCTCAAGTGCGGACTCGTTCAGAGGTCGATGATCTTATCGTACAGGAATATACGTTGGCATCTGCACTGCAACCACATATGAACGATGTGGAGCTGCTCCGGATTAACAATGATCCAGACTCCGTTGAAGTGGAAGAAATTTTGGCAAGCACAGAAGGATATAGTCAGATTGTGATCCTGACTTACAATCCAGTATCGAAGCTGCATCAAGGACAGGTTGATGTGGTGAATGCATTGTTAGCACGCAGCAATACACGCGTCATTGTTGCATCGACTCGCAATCCATATGATCTGAATCAATTCCCTGATGCACCTACGTACTTGTGCTGCTATGAGAACCGCCCTGCTGCAATGAAAGCTCTGGGGAATGTGCTGCTCGGCCTGCAGGAGCCGAAGGGCAAACTGCCGGTTACGATTTCGGAGCAATACCCATTTGGGCACAGTGCTTCTTACGCGAAACAGCAATAGAACTCATCTCGAGACCTGTACCGATCGATCGGTGCAGGTCTTTTTTTTGGATATGAAGAAAATGTAAAATCACAATGATTTCAGAAAATGAAATGTAAATATTGACTTTCATTTAATATTCCTTAAAAAAAGAATGAAAAAATAGAAACTTTTTACCCAGGAATGCGTCTATAACTATGTTCAATCTACACATTGTATTAACATTTCGAAATATAAACGATGGATGAGGAGTAGGACATTTACTATGAAATCTTGGAAAAAGCTTTTCGTTGCCTGTGTAGCCGCAGTGCAATTGTTCACAGTAGTACCTGTGTTCGCTGCAGAGGGGACGACGAATACTGAGGTAAGTGGTACAGTCGAAACGGATAAGTCTTCAAATACTGCGGAAGACAGCAGCAATCAGGAAGAGAACCAACTGGATAAGAAGCAAGACAACAAGCAAGTTTCACAGGCACGTGTTCAATCCGTTCTACCTGGGGAATATGACAAGAATGTTGTTGTCCTAATTGCAGACAGCAATAAGATCTATCAAGATGGGATTGAATACACATCTCCACAGCCGATTACGGTCAAGAAGGGCGTTTCCTATATCGCAATTCGTTCACTGATAGATCGCTTTGGATTCAAGCTGGACTTTGATAACAAGACGAAGGAAACGATCATCAAGAACGGTGACAAAGAACTTCGTTACAAAATGGGAAGTGCAGACTATCGGGTAAACGGTGTCTCTACAAAAATGAAGGGCGCTTCTTATATTTCAAATAGCGTATTCATGGTTCCAGTTACATCCGCGATGGATGCAATGGCAATTCCATATAAGTGGGAACAAGCATCGAAGCGCATCATCATTCAGCTTAGCGCTAAGCCAATTGCGAAGTTTAAAGTTGATCAGAAAGACATTATTGCAGGAGAGACTCGTGTTACATTCACAGATCAATCCACGCATCCACGTGGCCGTCAGATTGTTGAAGTAGATTGGGACGGGAATCAAGAAATCTATGACGAGCCAGGCACATATACGATTACACTGCGCGTACGTGATGAGGATGGGGAGTGGAGTGATCCGTATTCCCAGACAATTACGGTTACAAGACCGCATACACCGCCAGTAGCAAGCTTCCGTACGGATAAAACGACATATAAAATGGGTGAACCGATTAAATATGACGATTTGAGTACGGATGAAGAAGATACGGAATTGAAACGCGAGTGGGTGAACAAACAACCGGCATTCTTCGAGCCGGGTGAGAAGACAATTACGCTGAAAGTGAAGAACAAGTACGGCCTTACGGCTGAAGTAAGCCAAACGATCTCCGTAACGGATGAAGTGCTGTACACGTTCGATGATTTTAACAAATTGTTCACACCACAAGGGGATAAATATCAAGTAGACGCTGGGTCTATTCTTGGTTATAAGGAAATCAAACCAAAAGTGACAGAAGAACGCCGTGCATTGTACCGCGCGAACAGTCCAGAAGAAGTATTGAAAGATGGAATCCTATATCAAGATCGTGTTGCAGGCGGAGCGCGGATTTTTGCTCACCATTTGAATTCGACCAATTATAATATGAAGTTTTACATTTTGGTCACGAACGTATCCGATGATCCGGCTACCTTGACGGTGCAGCACCAAGGCTTTGCAGGGCCTAGTCCCAGTCCGCAAGATACGGGGATGAAGGCGACAATTCGTTATTTCCAATCATTTGAGGATGGCAAAACAACGGAAACAAAGTTGAAGCCGAATGAAACGAAAATTGTAGTACCGGAATTGAGTAATCCTACATTCAAGCCGAGAGATGTGTTTACGTTATATTCGGATTTCTACGGAGATAGTACGCTTGAATATACGATCGTAGCGCTGGATGCGAAGAAGGATGTATTAAAAGAATTCGAGAATTTGCCTCAGCTGCCGATTGACGGGAAGCATATCCGCGGAACATTTGAAAATGCCGATCGGGTGTTCACGGTGGACGAAACAGTTGGTACCAAGGAAGAACGCCTGTTAATCGCAGATAACAATAGCGATAAGTACATTACCGGATCCGACATGATGACGTTTGAAGATCGTCTAAATGCGGGCAATTATGGAGTGTTGTATCGTATCCACTTGAACAAGGTCGCGCCTAACACACTTATCGCCTTCAATTCGCGCGCAGGATCATATACTGGTGCCATATTAGTAAATGGTAAGGCGGTAAATACGCCGAATCAGGGATTGCTAAAAGGTTCGAATGAAGCAAGTGTCGTCTATCGTACAGGAGATTATGAAGAAAAGGTTGAGATTTTATTCTCTCCTGCAGCAGGCAGCAGCTTGCCGGTCAATTTCATATTCATGCCACTTCCGAAGGCGAAGTCTTAATTCATAGCACTGATCTTTTATTATAAATTGAATCATTTTTTTGAGAAGGACTGTCTCCGATTTTTGTAGAATAGGGGCAGTCCTTTTTCTATACTTCGGGTTTGACTTTACCGCTAGTAATAGCGCATTATAGTAGTGACGGGTTCCACATCATAGAGGAGGGACTTCGATGCTGAAGACAGAACAAATTATAGAGAAAATGGCTGATTCAGGGATGAGAATTACGGATCAGCGTCGAACCTTGGCGAAGCTGTTCGCTGACACGAATGGATATTTAACACCTAAGGATGTATACGAATTTATGGGGAAGCGCTATTCCGGCTTGAGCTTCGACACGGTATACCGCAATTTGCGAATCATGTTCGATCTAGGCGTTCTTGAGCAGGTAGTGTTCGAGGATGGAGTCAAGTTCCGCGTAACTTGTGCAGATGGGCATCATCACCATCACATGATATGTTTGCAGTGTGAGAAGACGTATCCGATCCATTTCTGCCCGATGTCGCAGACCGATGTACCTGATCAATTTCAGGTCGTTCAACATAAATTCGAAGTGTTTGGATACTGCTCTACATGTACAGATAAGGATAATTCAACTTCTATACCTAACCATAATACAGGTGGAACCGGGATATGACGGAGGAAGAAGGCAAGCGATGCAGTTCCTCAAGTGAGGACACACCTGAGCATGAAGATGACCAACGTCAAATTCGACGAAGTCTGGGAACAAGGGTGGCACAGGCACCAGTTCGAGCCTACCGCAAATGGATATCACCGCTCAAACCGCCTACGTGCCGCTTCTATCCGACATGTTCCACTTATGCGATGGAAGCATTGGAAGTCCATGGGCCTGTGAAGGGCACATGGCTGACGATGAAGCGAATCGCCAAGTGCCATCCATTTCACCCTGGAGGAATAGACAAGGTTCCTCCGAAGCGTCCTTGACAGAGGGACAGTTCCTGATTTATATTTGAGGGTAGTTGTTGGATGCACATAATTGGAAATCGATATCTCCGAGGAACGGATAAGTAAGCAGAGATGCCATTTCAGAGAGCCGGTATTGCTGGGAACCGGTATGGACGCTCTTCCGAACATGGTCCGGGAGGAACTGATGGTGAGCGAGTGATTGAGCTGCGAGAAGCAGGCTCTACCGTAAGCTGTTGGCGCATCATTCCCGTTAACGAATGCTTGATCGGCTACATACCGGTCACAATGAAGCCGCCTGTCGATATGTATGCAGGTGGGAAATTGGGTGGTACCACGTGAGATACAGCTCTCGTCCCAAATTGGGCGGGGGCTTTTTCTGTTTATTGAAGCTTTTGTCGAAGCTTTGATTGAAACTCTAGTGAAGTGCAAGAAAGACAACATCGGATTTGCTGCATGAAGAGGCATATGCTGAGGAGGATGAACGAACAATGAGTCAACAACGCAACACATTTTACATCACAACGCCGATCTACTATCCAAGCGACAAGCTGCATATCGGTCATGCGTACACAACTGTAGCAGGGGACGCAATGGCACGCTATAAGCGTTTGCGCGGTTTTGATGTTCGCTACTTGACGGGTACAGACGAGCATGGTCAGAAGATCGAACGCAAGGCGAAGGACGCAGGGGTAACTCCACAGCAGTTCGTTGACAACATTGTAAGTGGGATTAAGGAACTGTGGAACAAGCTGGATATCACTTATGATGACTTTATTCGCACAACTGAAGAGCGTCATAAGAATGTGGTTCAGACGATTTTCGACCGCTTGGTTCAGCAAGGAGACATTTACAAGGGGACGTATGAAGGCTGGTATTGTACACCGTGCGAATCGTTCTTCACAGAACGCCAGCTCGAGAATGGCAACTGCCCGGATTGCGGCCGTTCTGTGGAACTGGTTAAGGAAGAGAGTTACTTCTTCCGCATGAGCAAATATGCGGATCGACTGTTGGAATTCTATGAAGCGAACCCAGAGTTCATTCAGCCAGAATCCCGTAAAAATGAAATGATTAACAACTTCATTAAACCAGGCTTGGAAGACCTCGCCGTTTCCCGTACGTCCTTCGATTGGGGCGTGAAGGTGAAGAACGATCCGAAGCATGTTGTTTATGTATGGATTGATGCACTGTCCAACTACATTTCCGCTCTAGGATATGGATCGGACAATGATGAATTGTACAAGAAGTACTGGCCAGCGGATGTTCATTTGGTCGGGAAAGAGATCATTCGTTTCCATACGATTTACTGGCCGATTATGCTGATGGCGCTTGATCTTCCGCTTCCGAAGAAAGTGTTCGGACACGGCTGGCTGCTGATGAAGGACGGCAAAATGTCGAAGTCCAAAGGCAATGTTGTCGATCCTGTTATGCTGATTGATCGTTACGGATTGGACGCGCTTCGTTACTACTTGCTGCGCGAGGTGCCGTTCGGATCAGATGGTACGTTTACGCCGGAAGGCTTCGTAGAGCGCATTAACTTCGATTTGGCGAACGATCTTGGCAACCTGTTGAACCGCACCGTTGCAATGATCGAGAAATACTTCGACGGCGAGATTCCTGCATATGCAGGCCAAGTTACGGCATTCGATGGTGAAATTGCAGCCTTCGCTGCGCAGACAGTGGATAAAGTGGAAGCAGCTATGGAAGATATGGAATTCTCCGTAGCTCTGACTGCCATTTGGCAGTTCATCAGCCGTACGAACAAATACATTGATGAGACACAGCCTTGGGCACTTGCGAAGGATGAATCCAAGCGTGCAGAATTGGCTTCTGTTATGGCTCATTTGGCAGAGAGCCTGCGTATTTCCTCCATTCTGCTGCAGCCGTTCTTGACACAAGCCCCAGCGAAGGTGTGGGCTCAGCTTGGTATTGAAGCGGGAACGATTACGTCTTGGGAATCTGTTCGCACATTCGGAGCCATTCCGAACGGAACCAAGGTCGTGAAGGGTGACCCGATCTTCCCTCGTCTGGAAGTAGCAGAAGAGGTGCAAATCATCGCTGAAGCAATGAACGGAGGCAAGAAGGCAGAGCCAGCAGCTGAAGAAGCACCTGCCCAAGCTAAAGCAGACAACAGTGCTGCTGCGGCTGAGACAGGGTCGGCGAAGCCGGAGGATGCCAAAGAAGAAATCGCAATTGATGATTTTGCGAAGGTAGAGCTGCGCGTTGCACAAGTCACACATTGTGAACCTGTTCCTAAAGCAGATAAGCTGTTGCGATTGGAATTGGATATGGGCTATGAACAGCGTCAGGTTGTATCTGGAATCGCTCAATATTACAAGCCAGAAGAGCTTATTGGACGCAAGGTAATCTGTGTAGCGAATCTGAAGCCAGTGAAGCTGCGGGGTGTCTTGTCCCAAGGTATGATTTTGGCTGCTTCGAAGGACGGTCAATTGACGGTTGCTACAGTTCCAGACAGCATGCCGAATGGTGCAATTGTGAAGTAACAGAGGTTTGAACGAAATAAATAGGTGGCAGGCATACGTGGATGATTAGGGTATGAATTGCCATAGAAAAAGGCCGAGATCTAACGATCCCGGCCTTTATTTGTCGAACGTTATTAATTGACGAAGAATAGGACGAACAGTCCAGCAAATACACAATAGAGCGAGAACCATTTCAGATTGCCGCGTGCCATAATGCCCATGAACCATTTCAGAGCGAAGTAGGATGCAGCGAAGGAGCATACAAAGGCAAGCAAGTATGGAATCATCATTTGCCCCAGTGTCGGGTCTTTGATCATATCCTTCCCTTCAAGAATCATACTTCCAAGGCTGACGGGAATGTACAGGAAGAAGGAGAAGCGAAGGGCTGTTTCCTGCTTCCATCCCAATGCCATCGCAGCAACGATTGTTGAGCCGGAACGGCTAATGCCGGGAATGAGTGCGACCGCTTGCGCCAGACCAACGATAAACGTCTCACCGAAGGACAGATCCTTGTCCCCCTTGCGGCCGCGCAAGTTGCGTATCAGCCAGAGAGCTAATGCGGTCACGAGCAGCGTTGCGCCGATAATCTTAACACCTTTGAACACATCTGCAATCGTATCCTTAAACACGACTCCAATAATCCCTGCTGGAATCGTAGCGAGAATTAAATAAATAACGAACATGAAGTCGTCTTTCGCATCCTGAGCGCGTGTAAACAGGAAGCGGAACGTATTTACGGTAAGCCGTACGATATCTTTACGATAAATGAGCAAAATAGCTAGCAAGGAGGCAAAGTTGACGAGCACCTCAAAGCCGAGGCCTTCGATATGTAATCCGAATAATCGCTCAGCAATAACCAAATGCCCGCTTGACGATACCGGTATTGGTTCAGTGAAACCCTGCACCAATCCAAGCACGGCATATTTCAGCCATTCGATCCAATCCAAATCATTCACTCCTTAATTTATTCTTTTCGATATAGTTTTGAGCCTAACGGTAGGAATAGGCACTCTATCATATTAGTATCGTCTATCAATGATGTCAAAGAGTAACATGATAGAGAGTGCCTTACAATTTTGTCACATCTGCTTCCAATGAGTATGCAGGCAGGAAATTGGAATGGCAGAAAAGTTAGGATTGACAAGGGAGAGAAGCCTTTTTATAATCTTAATAGTAATCATTACGAATTACAGAAAATTAACATGCGTAACTACATAATTTGCGCAGAAGGAGTTATTCATATGAAGCTGAGAAGTAAATATAGAAGATTGCGTCATTCCTTGTTGACCCTGTGCTGCTTCGCATTGGTGTTGGCAGGATGTACACAAGGTTCTCAATCCGGTATTGTAGAAGGGAAACTTAATGTTGTTACGAGCTTTTATCCGATTGCATTTTTAACAGAACAAATTGGCGGCGAACATGTAAATACCATCAATCTCATTCCAACTGGGATTGAGCCACACGATTGGACACCAAAAAGCCGTGACCTGCATAATGCATCGAATGCCCAGCTGTTGCTCGTCAATGGTGCAGGCTTCGAAACATGGCTGGACGATTTTTTGAAAGGCTTGGATTCCTCGTCTAATGTGAAGACACTTGAGGTAAGCAAGGGCATTCCTCTCATTGAGGCAGATGGAAGCGAGCACGAGCATCACGAAGGAGAAGGCGATGCTTCCGAACATGAGCATGAACACGAACATGGCAGCACAGATCCGCACACGTGGGTAAGTCCAAAATCAGCCTTGACGATGGCAAGCAATGTTAAGGATGCACTCGTTCAAGCCGATGGTGCGCATAAGGGTGAATATGAAGCAAATTATAAGCAGCTAAAGTCGAAGATTGAATCCGTAGATAAGTTATATACGGAGAAGCTAAGCTCGCTGAAGCAGCGTGAGATAGTGGTATCCCATCATGCATTTGGATACTTGTGCCGGGATTATGGATTGACGCAGCATGCAATTATGGGCATTACGCCTGATGCTGAACCAAGAGCGCAAGATTTGGTGAAGCTCTCGAAGCTGGTGAAGGAGAAGGGGTTGAAGTACGTATTCTTTGAGGAGCTTGTATCGGATCAATTAGCGAATACATTGGCTGGTGAAGCGGGTGTGAGCACACTTGTATTGAACCCGCTTGAAGGCTTAACGAAGCAGCAAGCAGATCAAGGGGACAATTACGTAACGCTCATGGAACGCAATTTGCAAAATCTCCTTGTCGCGCTACAATAAATGAGGAACGGATCAATGTCCGTTACCGAGAGTTGCACGGCTGGACGGTTCGTGCAAGGAAGAGAGAGGGCACAATGAGCACAATGATGAATATGACGGACACCTGCCATAACCAGGTGATTTCAATAGAGGATGTTGGCTTTAGCTATGAAGGACAGACGGTTCTGCGCGATGTCAACTTCACCGTATATGAGCGGGATTTTGTAGGTGTTATCGGCACGAATGGCGCTGGCAAGACGACGCTCCTGCGACTGATGGTCGGTTTGCTGAAGCCGACCTCAGGGCAAATTAAGCTGTTCGGAACGCCGATCAATCGGTTCAAGGAATGGGATCGGATTGGGTATGTGCCGCAGAAGAATTCCTTTAATCCATTATTTCCAGCGACTGTGATGGAGGTCGTACAATCCGGCATGTACAATCGCCGGCGAATGTTCCGGCGGCTGAAGCAAGAGGAAATCAACCAATGCCGCGATGCGATGCGTGTGATGCGGGTTGAGGACTTGGCGGATAAGCGCATCGGGCAGTTATCGGGCGGGCAGCAGCAGCGTGTATTTCTAGCGCGAGCGATGGTGAATAAGCCTGAACTGCTCATATTGGATGAGCCGACAGTTGGGATCGATACGGAAACGCAAAAGGATTTCTTCAATCTGCTGCAGCATCTGCATGAACATCACCATATGACCTTCATTATGGTTTCTCATGATATGGATCTAGTGAATTCATGGCTGGGCTGTGATCCGAAGGGGACATGCGGCAAGCTGAACTTCTACGTGAAGCATTCGCACAATGTGCAATGTTCAGAGCCGGATCTATCGCACGGTATACTCTAAGAGGTTGTTCAAAAAGTCCGCTTTTGATCACGAAGTAAATCATGAAGTGGACTCAACATCGAAAGTTGAATTCAGCCGGGCCTTCCGGTGCTCATGTACCCAAAACGTACACTCCGCTCCTCAGGCCCTAGCTTCATCCAACTTTCTCGGTGCTGAAAACCGACCTTTTTGAACACGCACTATAAGGAAGACTGCTCCTTGCTCTGCATGGAATTGAATTAAAGGGGACGTTGTCATTGCTGGACATCATACAATCTGATTTTTTTATACGCGCATTGATCGGGGGATTATTAATTGGCGCCATAGGCCCGCTTATGGGAATGTTTCTTGTGCTGCGTCGGTTGTCCATGATTGGGGATACCCTCGCGCATGTGACAATCGCTGGGGTAGCACTTGGGTTTCTGCTCGGCGTGTATCCGCTGGCCATGGGGCTTGTATTCGCGCTTGTGGGTGCGATTGCGATTGAGAAGCTTCGCAAAGCTTACAAAACGTACGCTGAGCTCTCCATTGCTGTCATCATGTCAGGCGGTGTTGCGCTGGCATCGCTCTTTTTTACGCTAGGAATGAACTTTAGCGCGAATGTGAACAATTATTTGTTCGGAAGTATTTATACTCTGAATGGCACTGACTTGATCGTAGTTGGGGTTGTAACCCTTATCGTTGTCGTATTTCTGCTCCTCTTCTTCAAGGAAATGTTTTTGCTTACCTTTGATGAAGATGCAGCTGCGGTAAATGGCCTTCCGGTACGAATGCTTAATATTGCCGTCACGGTGCTGACCGCGCTCGTAATTAGTGCAGCTATCAAAATTGTAGGCGCACTTCTCGTCTCGGCCTTATTAACGATTCCAGTAGCCATTAGTCTGTTTGTAGCCAAGGGATTCAAGCAGTCAGTTATCGTATCAGTGCTTGTAGCCGAAGCTGCTGTCGTTGGCGGGCTGCTGACCGCAGGGATTTGGAATTTGGCGCCAGGGGCTACGATTGTCCTATTGCTCATTGCCGTGTTAATATTGACATTGATAGCAAGAAGAGGAATTCGGGTGTGATACAGCGCCCATCTTCTTCCTGTTAGGGCAATCGACTAATACGGGGAGGCGAAGCGGTTGGGTCATATTACGGTGTGGATAGCTTTCTGGGCGGGATTTGTATCCTTTATATCTCCATGCTGTTTGCCGTTATATCCATCTTACATTTCGATCATTACGGGGATGTCGGTGAGTCAATTAAAGGATAAGCAGAATAAGCGCGAGGTTAGATGGCGCACAATGACTCACACGTTGTTTTTCATTTTAGGGATCAGTGTTGTGTTCTATACACTTGGTCTGGGCGCTACTCTGCTCGGTTCTTACTTGGCTGAATATCGAGATTTGATTCGTCAGATTTCGGCTATTTTCATTCTCATTATGGGGCTTGTGCTCATCGGTGTATTCAAGCCTCAACTCTTAATGAAGGAACGGAAGCTGGATTTTGGACAGAAGAGCGGATACTTAGGCTCCTTTTTGTTCGGGATGGGCTTCTCCGCAGGCTGGTCGCCTTGCATTGGCCCAATTTTGACTGCCATCATTTCATTAAGTGCATCTGAGCCAAGCACAGGAATGTTAATGATTACCGCCTATTGTATTGGTTTTGGTTTGCCATTCTTTATTCTATCCTTCTTCATTGGCTCAACTCGATGGCTTACGAAATATTCGGGCGTCATGATGAAGGTAGGCGGGGCAATTATGATCGTGATGGGGATACTCTTGTTCACCGATCATTTGAGTCAGCTGAATATTTGGCTGCAGCAGATTACCCCAGAGTGGATGAGAAGACTGACATAACTGACAGAACCTACATAATTAAATCATATCTACCGTGACCGCTGCCGTCTAATTTCATAGATGGAGCGGTCTTTCTATGAATTTCCATAGATCGCAGCTATGGTAAATGTCGAGCAAAACAGGTCTAAGGTTGAACTTGATCTCGAAACCATGTAAACTTAAAGATACACGATTATTTCCGTATATAAATATGCATGCTTCATTTCCCGCTAAGGGAACGTAATTTTTATTGATGTGAAATGAGGAACATATTGAAGCAGGAAGCGCTTTTGGACAAGTCGTGTAACGTGGAAGGAAATGAGGGACGCTTGATGCCTACACCAAGCATGGAAGACTATTTGGAACGTATCTATAAACTGATTGACGAGAAAGGATATGCTCGCGTATCCGATATCGCAGAAGGATTGGAAGTGCACCCTTCTTCTGTGACGAAGATGATTCAGAAGCTCGATAAGGACGATTATCTTATTTATGAGAAATATCGTGGGCTCGTGCTGACTAGCAAGGGGAAGAAGATCGGCAAGCGATTGGTGGATCGCCATCAGCTGCTCGAAGACTTCTTAACCTTGATCGGTGTAGCCGACGAGCATATTTATACAGACGTAGAAGGTATCGAGCATCACCTAAGCTGGAACTCGATTACATGCATCGAAACACTTGTTGAATACTTCCGCAGAGACCCTCAGCGCCTGCAAGCGCTTCGTGATTTGCGCAGTGAATTGGATAATGAATCGTAAAACATCTGTTTTTTGCGAAACAGATGTTTTATTTTTTGCGTCTAATAGTTGAGGGGAAATGATATTGACTCATTTTCTCGTTCAACATGGACAAGGGAGATGGAAAAAAGAATGATGAATCACGCGAAAAAAGTACTTCTCGGCACATTTGCTGCTGTTATGCTAAGTACACTTATGCCGCAGATGGGGAATGCGGCCAGCAATGACATTCGAATATTGATGAACAATAAGCAGCTTCAAACGGATGTAGCTCCTTATTTGGTGCCAGGCAAGAATGTGACGATGCTGCCATTCCGAGCAGTAGGGGAAGCTACTGGTGCAACTGTAGGTTGGGATCAGGCGAATCGCCAGGTTGAGTTCCAGAAGGATGGACACACCATTCGCTTGACGATTGGCGACAGCAATGCGGAAGTGGATGGGCAACAGGTGCAGCTCGACGTATCTGCCTCCATGCGTGGTGGACGAACGATGGTTCCGCTTCGCTTCATCAGTGAAAGTGTTGGATTGAAGGTGGATTGGAATCAGCGAGAGCGTATTATAACAATTGTCTCTGAGGGTAGCGAAGCAGCCCCTGAAGATGGCGAAGCGATCCATTCGGAATCAATGAGAGGAACGTGGATATCGACCGTCTACAATATTGATTGGCCGCAGGATCCGAAGAAGTCAGGCTTCAATGCGGAACGTCAGAAGCAGCAGTATACAAGCATGCTGGACAAGCTCCAAAAGGCAGGAATCAACGCTGTATTCGTGCAGGTGCGGCCAACTTCAGATGCCTTCTATCCTTCGAAGCTGCTTCCTTGGTCGGAATGGCTGACAGGAACGCAAGGCAAGGATCCAGGATATGATCCATTGAAATTCATGGTAGAAGAGACACATAAGCGCGGCATGCAGTTCCATGCATGGTTTAACCCTTACCGTGTAAGTGTACAAGGAGATGTATCCAAGCTGGTTAATGGTCATCCTGCGAAGGAGCATCCAGACTGGGTTGTCAAGCATCTGAACAAGCTTATCTATAATCCAGGCGTCCCAGAAGCCCGCCAGTTTGTGCTTGATTCCATCATGGAAGTTGTCAATAACTATGATATCGATGGCGTGCATCTGGACGATTATTTCTATCCATATGGTGAGGACAAGGAATCATTTAAGGATAATGATACATATGAACGCTACAACAAGGTGTTCAATAACAAGGGAGATTGGCGTAGAAATAATGTGAATGAGTTCGTTGAATCCCTGTACAAGCAGATTAAGTCGACGAAGCCGAATGTACAATTTGGTATAAGTCCGTTCGGAGTATGGCGCAACTCCAGCGCAGATCCAACCGGATCAGCAACGAAGGCGGGACTTAGCAGCTATGACAATCTGTATGCAGATACAAGAACATGGATCAAGAATCATTGGATCGATTATATTGCACCTCAAGTGTATTGGCACATAGGCCACAAGGCTGCGTCCTACGACACGTTAGTGAATTGGTGGGTCAAAGAAACGGCAGGCACTGGGGTGGAACTATTTATTGGACACGCTGCCTATAAGCTTGCGGATGCAAATGAAACGGACTGGAACAGTGCAGATGTACTCATTAAGCAGTTGGAGTTCAATTCGCGAATTGATGCGGTAGCGGGCAGTATATTCTTCAGCGCTGCTGATCTGGTAAGAAATACGAAGCAGGTATCCGATAAACTTCAACAGTATTACGAGGAAAAATAGAAGAAAGCCATAATCAGAAATTATACCTTCATACATTCATATCCCCTCCTGCATGAGCATACATACAAGAAGAAGCAGTATGTGTGCGAGGAGGGGTATCCCGTGCGTATCAATGCGGTATTCGAAGGCGGGGGAGTCAAGGGGATATCGTTAGTTGGTGCAGTCCATTCAGCCGAGCAGCACGGGATGACATTCAACCGTGTCGCAGGCACTTCATCGGGTTCGATTGTAGCCTCATTTCTTGCCGCTGGCTATACTGCCGAAGAGATGGAGCGGCTCATATTAGAAATGCCTTTCTCATCCTTCTTACAGCGTGCTCCAATTTTCCAGATTAAATGGATAGGGCCAGCCATGCGGCTGATGTGGAAAAAGGGGCTATATTCAGGTGTAGCACTGGAGAAATGGGTGCATGATTGCCTGTTGAAGAAAGGGATTCGCACGTTTGGGGATTTGAAGAAGGAACAGCTACGAATCATTGCCTCGGATATTACGAATGGGAGGCTGATGGTTCTCCCTGACGACATTGCGAACTACGGGATAGACCCAGCATCATTCCACGTGAGCAAGGCAATACGGATGAGCACAAGCATTCCTTACTTCTTCGATCCGGTGATATTACGAGCCCCATTCGAGGTGAAGAATGGCCGAACGAAAAAGTTTGCTGATCAATTCTCCTATATTGTGGACGGTGGGATGCTCTCCAATTTCCCGCTATGGCTATTCGATGACGAGGTTGACCCGCGATCGAATCGTCTGATTCCAACGATCGGTTTTCAAATGGTAGGAAATCAGTCTGGCCAGCCCCATCAGATTACGGGTCTCATCACGATGCTTCAGGCCATGGTATCCACCATGATCTCGGCACATGACCAGCGCTATATCGATAAGCAGAACCGCTTCCGTACGATCAAGATTCCTACACTGGGTATCGGAACAACTGACTTTGATTTAACCGTTGAGCAGAGCATGGCATTATATGAGTCAGGCGAGAAAGCGGGTAACGCCTTCTTCGAACAGTGGACGAGGGAAGCTTATGAGAAGATGTATAAGGTGCATTGTTGCGGGAAGACGAAGATATAACCAAAAAACAGCGCTTGGATGAAGGAAACTCATCTAAGCGCTGTTTTCTTTATTTAGTCTGTTGTCTGTTCTCATCCTTAGCCTTGTTGCCCTCAATGACCGTAAGTTTTGCTTGTGATCGAGGTCGTATGCGCTTCTTAGCTTGAGACGCACGTGCTGCTTTCAGCTTCGCCTCCGTACGAGGTGAGACCTTCACCTTGACGCTCTTCTTCGGCCCAAATCGATAGACGAGGAATACAACGGCAATGATGGCGACGGGAATTAGAATGGATATAGGATCTCGAGTGAAGCTGCTAACGATTCCGATTCCAACCAACACAGCCATGAGGAGCATAAACCATCGCGGCAGTCGAGCCATCGTCATCATTCCCTTCTTGTCATAGTGTTGATGTAGAATTAAGATACAGCCTGTTTAGGCTGTAATTCGCGATCAAGCTCACACATGCGATTGAAGGAAGCAATCGACACTTCCACCTGATCATCTGTAGGTTCCTTCGTTGTGAGCAGTTGCAGCCACAATCCAGGATACCCAAGCCAGCGAAGCACAGGCACATTCCGCAGGGCATTCGTCAACCGCAGGAACTCGTAGGATACGCCCATGACGACCGGTATCAACAGGAGCCTTGGATAAATGCGTTCCCATAAATTATCATATGGGATAAAGGAGTAAATAACGACTCCAACGATGACGGACAAAATAATAAAACTACTGCCGCAGCGATAATGCAGCGTGCTGAACTTCTGTACGTTCTGTACCGTTAGATCTACGCCGGCTTCATATGCGGTAATTACCTTATGCTCAGCGCCATGATATTGGAACAGACGCTTGACAATAGGAGTCTTGGAAATTAGCCACAAATACCCGAGAAGGAACGCAATTTTAATGACGCCTTCAACGACAGTATGGATCACGATATTATTGAAGGTCGACCCGAAAATGAGTTCTTCAATGACAACTGGAACGGTTGTGAAAATAATTTTACTAAAGATAAGCGATAAAATTCCGACTACCGCTACCCCGACGATCATTGCAAGGTTCCATTTGGAGTCTTTGCCTGCCTCAGCAGCTTCAATTCCTTCTTCATCCTCTGCGTATTTCTCTGCAGCGTAGTTTAAGTGCTGATATCCCTTAGCACTGGCATCGAATATGCCAACAATCCCTCGGAGCAGCGGGATTCTTTTTAGCTTGGCAACCCATGCTTTATCTTTCTTTGGTACTTCGTAGAACGTAATGGATTTATCTTTGCGACGGACAGCCGTCACATTGACGTGCTTGCCGCCGAACATTACGCCTTCAATTACGGCCTGTCCACCGTAAATGGATTTCTGATCTGACAATTACTTCACCATCCCCATCTTGAATGCATTCCGCTTTGCGTGTGTACCGAAGGTGCCTCAAGTAAGAGGCACTTCACGATTTTGAAATAATAATAATTTTATTGTAGCGAATTTTGCTGGCGTTTTCCACACCATGATTGTAATCCGCCTAGGTTGGAGCATACTACATACACGTTGAGATGATCACAATTGGGAGGAATGGCAATGAATGAAAGGCAAGCAAGGGCGGAGTGTAAGAAGAATCCTACTGACCCATTATCGTTTTCTGTGCAAATCGGTTTTTTTGCCGGGCTGATATGGGGCGGGATACGTTGGCTCGCTTATACTTTCCACTTTACTTCGGTGATCCCTGGGATGATTGCGGAACCTTTTTACCCGCATAAATATTTGATCACTACCCAAGGCCAGCTAGTAGGATGGGGCGCATTCATTTTATTTTCAATCGCAGCTTCCATACTATATACACTTTTCCTACGGAAAGTACCTGGTCCGTACCCTGGGATTCTATATGGGATAGTATGGTGGGTTCTATTATATGTTGCACCCGGGCCTATGCTTGGTCTCGTGCATCCAGTATGGAGGACAACATGGAACACAATATGGACAGAATCATGTATCATGCTTGTCTGGGGATTATTCATCGGCTATACGGTAGCAACGGAGTTCAATAATGAACAGGAGCGTGAACCCGATGAGGCAGAGCGTCTCAAAATGAAGGGGGGATCGGGCTATGCCAGCGGTGGAGGACAGGGATCTGGAAAGTCAGGAAATAGAGGGCCTGACCGTGTACCCAGCGACGGAGTTGTTCATTCAGCAGCAAGAAGTGATTCTGGGGAAGAGGCGCATGAATACCCAGAGCGACGCAAGCCTAAACCGATCATGTAGCTAAATGCGCGATGTCATGCGGGGTTTGCTGTATTGACGCTTCTCATTTTCTGCATCGTATGTTAAAATACGTGAGGATTCGTCTGTTGACGGTACGCTTGAGAGGTGGAATCATCATGGCTTGTTACTTGTTATTGAACGGACCGAACTTGAATATGCTCGGCATTCGCGAGCCTGGTGTCTACGGGAGCGAATCGTTGGCTGCGATTGAAGCACGGCTTACAGAGATGGCTGCATCTTGGGGCGTTTCACTGGAATGCTACCAGAGCAATCATGAAGGAGCGCTCATAGACCGTATCCATGAGGCATATGGGACATGCGACGGTATTGTCATTAATCCGGGAGCACTTACGCATTACAGCTATGCATTGCGAGATGCATTAAGTGCAGTTCGCATTCCGACAGTGGAAGTTCATATGTCCAACATACATAAGCGGGAAGAGTTCCGGCATGTGTCTGTAACCGCTCCTGTAGTGGTAGGACAAATTGCGGGATTCGGAGCATTAAGCTATGAGTTGGGATTGTCTGCACTGCATCAGTATGTGTCCTCACAACGGGCAGAAGGTTAATCTCAAGGGTGACGGAACAATGCAAAGTCGGGAGATGATGAGAAGATGAGCCAATCACGTTTGACTCGTTTAAGAGAAGCAATGGGGATGAAAGGCTTGGAAGCCATGTTCATCACAAGTGCGGTGAACCGTCGTTACATGACAGGATTTACAGGTTCATCCGGCTATGTGCTGATTACGCAAGACCGCGCAGTGCTGCTGACGGATTTCCGCTATATGACACAGGCGCCGCAGCAAGCTGTTGATTATGACGTTGTTGAACACGGCGCGAAGATGACAGATACGCTGAAGCAGCTTCTGTCTGATATGCATATTAGTCGTCTAGGGTTCGAACAGGATCACGTCGCATTCGCAACTTATACAGGATATCAAGGACAGCTCGAAGGCATCGAACTTGTACCTGTATCTGGGCTGATCGAAGATCTTCGCATGATTAAGGATGAGGGAGAATTGGCGATTATGCGCGATGCTGCTCAGCTTGCGGATCGTACATTCAGCCACATTCTGAACTTCCTCAAGCCAGGCGTATCCGAGAAGGATATTGCGCTTGAGATGGAATTCTTCATGCGTAAGAATGGAGCAACATCGAGCTCCTTCGATACGATCGTTGCATCTGGCGAACGATCCGCATTGCCGCATGGTGTTGCAAGTGATCGCATCATCCAAGGCAACGAGTTCATTAAGCTTGACTTCGGTGCTTTGTACAATGGGTATTGCTCAGACATTACACGTACTGTAGTACTGGGTAAGCCGACTGACAAGCATCATGAAATTTATAACATTGTTCTTGAAGCACAGATGAATGCAATTCAACATATTCGTCCGGGGATGACTGGACGCGAGGCGGATGCCTTAACTCGTGACATCATTAAGGGTTACGGATATGGTGACCATTTCGGACACAGCACTGGTCATGGCTTGGGTATGGAAGTTCATGAAAATCCAAGATTGGCATTCGGAAGCGATACGGTGTTAACTCCCGGTATGACCGTTACGGTGGAGCCTGGTATCTATATTCCAGGATTCGGCGGTGTACGTATCGAAGACGATATTGTGATTACGGAAGACGGGATTGAAATAATAACACAATCAACGAAACAACTGCTCGTATTAGACATGTAGTGACGGGCGCAGTTCAGTAGATATCTAACCGGTACACTGAGCATCGAACGTATTTCATTACGGTTAATCGGGGTTGCCATGCATGTAGGAGGGAATTTAGAGTGATTTCAGTAAACGATTTTAAAACAGGTTTGACGGTAGAAGTAGATGGAGATATCTTTACAGTCTTGGATTTCCAACACGTTAAGCCAGGTAAAGGTGCTGCGTTCGTACGCTCCAAATTGAAAAACTTGCGTAACGGCAACGTTACGGAGAAGACGTTCCGTGCAGGTGAAACAATCGGCCGTGCGCAAATCGATAACCGCGAAGTACAATACCTGTACAACAGTGGTGAAGAGTATACATTCATGGACAATGAGTCCTACGACCAATTCTCCTTGGACAAGAGCCAATTGGAATGGGAATTGAACTTCTTGAAAGACAACATGATCGTTAACATCGTAAGCTATAAAGGTGAAATCCTTGGTATCAACATGCCGAACAACGTTGAGCTTAAGGTAGTTGAGACAGAGCCAGGAGTTAAAGGCAACACGGCTCAAGGTGCAACGAAGAACGCAACAGTGGAAACTGGCTTGAACGTTCAAGTGCCACTCTTCATCAACGAAGGCGATGTACTGCTTATCGATACACGCGAAGGCAAGTACATTTCTCGTGCCTAATTATTGAATAAGATTTTTAATAAGCCCTGAGTGCCCTGTGCATTCGGGGCTTTTATAATTTAACGTACCGCATTGGTAAAATTGTGCTATAATATGCTATTAAAAGAAAGTGCAAGCATTTCTAGTTCATAGGGTGGGAGTGAGTCAGTGTGGCACTATACGTCATGAAGTTCGGAGGCAGCTCAGTAGGAGATATTGAGAGAATGAAGCGGGTTGCCAAACGAATCGTAGAAAAAAAACAAGAAGGCCACAAGTGTGTTGTTGTTGTATCAGCAATGGGAGACACGACGGACGAATTAATCGATCAATCGAAAAGCTTGAATGAGAATCCTCCTGCGCGTGAAATGGATATGCTGCTCACGACAGGCGAGCAAATCTCGGTAGCGCTGTTATCCATGGCCATCCATCAGCTTGGTCACCAGGCGATGTCTATGACCGGATGGCAGGCTGGTTTCCGAACAGACGGTACATACGGCAGGGCACGTATTGTCGACATACAGTCTGAACGGGTGAAGAATGCACTGCAGGAAGGTCAGATTGTAATTGTGGCTGGATTCCAGGGGATGTCGGAAGTCGGAGAAATAACAACATTAGGCCGTGGAGGCTCGGATACGACAGCCGTTGCGCTGGCTGCTGCTATTCAGGCGGATGTATGTGAGATTTATACGGATGTTGACGGCATATACTCTACAGATCCTCGAATCGTAAACTGTGCCCGGAAGCTGAAGGAAATATCCTATGACGAAATGCTGGAGCTGGCTCACCTAGGGGCAGCCGTACTGCACCCGCGTGCAGTAGAATACGCCAAGCACAATTCAGTGTGTCTTGTTGTTCGATCCAGCTTTAACTACAATGAGGGGACAATCGTGAAGGAGGAAGCTACAATGGAACAGGGTGTAGTCGTTAGTGGCATCGCATATGATAAGAATGTAGCGCGTATTAGCATTTTGGGCGTCGCTGATTTGCCGGGAGTATTGGCGAAGGTATTCGGAGCGCTTGCAAATGAACATATAGATGTAGATATTATTGTACAGAGCGGTGTATTAAACGGTGAGGCAGACTTCTCCTTCACGACAGCACTTGCTGATTGTGAGCGAGCAGTATCCGTTATTGAGAACATTCGCGGTGAGGTTCCATACCGTGAAGTTACATCGGAGCGAGATTTGGTGAAAATTTCGATCGTAGGGGCTGGTATGGTTAGCCATCCAGGTGTTGCTGCTAAAATGTTCGACATCATCTCCCGGACGGGAGTCAGCATTAAAATGGTGAGCACCTCTGAAATTAAAGTATCCTGTGTTGTGGCAGCTGATAACCTGCATGATATTATCCGCGCTCTTCATACAGGCTATGGCTTGGACACAATGGAAACAGCATTCGTAGGCGGTCCTCAAGACCGTAGATAATGGATGGACTGCATATTTTAGAACTTATCAATAATCCATCTGCTTATCTGCAATAATAGTGCGGTTATACCGGCGGCCATTAATGGCCCTACCGGAATGCCGCGCAGTAGAACGATCCCGATGATTGACCCAGCCACTAGGCCGACAATCATTTGCGGATCGTTTTTTAATAGCTCCAGTCCCTTGCCATTCATAGAGGTGGCAATAGCACCGCCCGCAAGTGCCATCATACCCGGCCAGGAAGATAGGGCTGACCATAGATCGTGGGTAGTGATTCGCTCTGCCGCAAAGGGAACAAGCACGGCGATGGTAAGAAATAATAACCCGAACTCCAATCCCCGACGTTCAATGGTGGGAAGATAGCGCTCTAAATGGACAAGCTTAACGATTAGCAATATACATGCGGCAGTCGTAATAATTGGAGATCGGCTAACGAGACCTATGAGTATGAGCGTAACGAGTACAAATTCACCATTCATGTATCATGCTCCTCAAGAGAGAGTTGTTCATACCATCGTGCTGATATGCTGTAGTCATTTTCAATGTATGAACAAGCCCCTCTGCTTTAGAACATAGACCGTCTGGCGCCCTGCTCGTAATTGTGACGTTTATGATGATATAAACGGCTTCATCGTGTGGTTGTCTGTAAGAATGGGGACGAGTGAATACGTATTGACCGTTGCACAGAACTCTACATCTTTTGCGAAGCCAAGCTTGCATAGTCTCTTGCCGCCCGAACATTGTTGAAGCGCTTCTGGAATGCGATTCGCATAATACTGATAGGAGCTGTGAACGGTATATCCGACATCATTCATAGTTAGTTCGTTTGCATTACCCATACAGCGTTGCAGCTCCGCAATTATAAGTCCGGCGCATAGGCCGTCCTCGAAGGCGAATTCATCTTGTGCGCCTGAACAGAGCAATGCCACATCCTTGCGCAGTTTGCATGCAGCATGTGCAGTAGCTTGCGCATTAATGATTGCTCCGGCTAATATATAGTCTGCTTTCAATGCTTTCTGGATGGCACGCGTACCATTTGAAGTTGTTAGCACGATTCGCTTGCCTTCTATGCTGTTCGACATGTATTCATAAGGGGAGTTCCCTGCGTCGAATCCTGATATTTTTTTGCAGTAGCGTTCCCCAGCTAATACATCCTCATCTTTGGCAATTTGTTTGGCTTGGGATACCGTCTCAACGGGAATGACGCCGGAAGCGCCATAATGAAGGGCAGTGATGATCGTGCTTGTTGCACGAAGTACGTCGATTACAATCACCGTGCGATGTGTTAAATCTATTGCTCGTGCCTCGTTTACGCTAAGGATGACATCGATATGCATGTTGGTTCCCCCCCTTTTTTATATTTCTGGTTACGTGTATCGAACAATTAGATCATGTATTGAGATTGAACCATGGCGCTCATTGTATCTGAACGCAGTCCTCTGCGGAGTGCTTCGAAGGCAATGATGTCATGTGGGGATACGTTGCCGATATTCGCCTGCAAACCAACCGTTCGCAAGATTTCAACCTGCTGCTCCTTGTGTGGAGCTTCCCACATCAGTCGGCTAGGCGTATGCACTGCGGAGACAATACGATTGACCAATGAGGTATCACAACTGCCGCTGCAATCATACACGCCAACCCCCACACCAGATTCTCTTCCCTCAAGTGTCATCCATTCGGCTCCGTGAGCAAGATCTTCTGTAAAGGTCTCTACGATATCGGAGAGAACAAATGGTGTTGAATTATCCTTCTTGCCATACTCTGTACAAACAAGCAGTCCTTCCTCGCTAGCCCGGCGGATGAGCGCATTCCGCTCCTTGCGGGTTAATGTGATTGTGCCGTCCGACACCTCAACTCCCGTAAAACCAGTCACTCTCATCATATGAAAAAAAGCATCCACCATGCCTTGCGCGACAGCAATTTCTAAAAACGTACCTCCAGGAATGACAATAACATCATGACGTGCTGCGGCTTCCAGCTTGGTGCTAAGCAGAGAAAGAGGCGTAACGGCAGAGGTTCCAAACCCCAGCTTAATGACGTCGATGTGCTCGTGAGCGAGCTCCAGCATATCCGTAAATTCGCTCATTCCCATTCCTTTGTCCATGACCATCGTCATTCCCGTGGTACGCGGCTTCGCAGTACGTATTCCGCTTGGATCAATTAATCGACTCGGCCAACAGCCAACTTGGTTGTCAGTGAAGCTCATGGTTTACAATCTCCCTCATCTCATGAAGATAGTCAAACTATGAAGTCAATATATGCATACCTCACCTGACAGGTGCCTAGTTGCCTGTATGTGCAGCGTCTATCTGCCAGATTCTCGCGATCGACTGCTCTAAACAAGTCTTGTCCTGCATACAATGTGTCAATATGCGTATTGTACAGGCTGCGTTCACTTGGATCGCTTGATGTTTCCAATTCATGATTGTGTACAGGAGGGGAGAACGGTGACGATTGATAAGTTCGTAGCGAGTATGGCGGGACTGCGCTTTCTGTCTGGATCTCTGGAGATTGCTGTAGCCCTCATTATGTTGAAAGTAAATGATACCGAGAAGGCGCTTGCCGTTAATTCATTGCTCGCTCTTGTAGGGCCGCTCGTGCTTATTACAACGACCACAATTGGGCTGATAGGCATAGCAGACAAGTTGAACTGGACGAAGATTGCCTGGATTGTTGCTGGTGTTACATGCTTGCTTATCGGCATTTTGAAGAAGTAGTGGACGGGGGTATAGGGATCAATCGGTACTAGTCCCACCGAGGTGCATATTTGCCGGACAAGGGTCATACATATGGGATACACAAGGTAGCACCTTATTTCCCTTAAAATAATGAGGATGACCCAAGGAGGATGGGAGAGATGAATGTATACAGCTGGTCAGCGGTGCTGCCTCCCGCGCTTCGTTCTATCTTGCTGCACTTGCCTGAACGCATCTTAGGTGAATTGGAAGAAGTGAGAATCCGACAAGAGCGCCCGCTAGAAGTCAGTGCAGCGGGGGAATTTTATTTTGTGACTAGGGAAGGCACATTGACTGATAAGCCTGATACAGCCTATCGTCCCAACCGCGAGGATAGCCTTCAATTGCTTGACTATGTAACGAATCATTCTCTGTATACGATGGAGGAAGAGCTTCGGCGTGGATTCATTACGGTAGCTGGTGGACATCGAATTGGACTAGCGGGTCGGACTGTGCTGACGCAAGGAAGGGTTAGTCATCTTCGGGATATAACGGGCTTCAACTTGCGTATTGCCCGAGAAGTAATGGGCATAGCCGACGACATTATTCCACAACTGCTTGATTTCAAGCATCGGACAATCCATAGCACACTTGTCGTATCCCCTCCACAGCATGGGAAGACAACCCTGCTGCGAGATATGGCTCGGGCTATCTCCTCTGGCTGCTGGAATCATCCACAGGCGCTCTGGAAGGCGCTTAAGGTAGGCATTGTAGATGAGCGTTCTGAAATTGCCGGTTGTACGAAGGGAGTGCCTAGTTACCATCTTGGCTATCGAACAGATGTCATAGATGGGTGCCCGAAGGCGGAAGGATTAATGATGTTTATTCGTTCTATGTCTCCCGATGTGCTTGTTGTGGATGAATTCGGCAGAGAAGAAGATTACGAGGCGATGCGAGAGGCCATACATGCTGGCGTAAGGATGATCGCATCTGTTCATGGATCGGACGCAGAGGATGTGATTCGACGTCCTGGAATGGCATCCTTGCTTGATGGAGGGGGATTTACTCGGGTTGTTACGCTGCGGAGGACAGCTAGACAGTGGCAGCGGAAGGTGTACGACGGCAAGCTGCGAGCGCTTCAGCCCAGCATCGTAGCGAATGTGCAGGGAGGAGGTGGGTACCACGTATAAATTGCTAGGAGCAGCAATTCTCGTTGCGGCTGCAGCGGGGATAGGATGGGTACAAGCAGCTGCATATGCAGCGAGACCGAAGCAGCTTCGGCTGCTGCACCATGCACTGGCTCGATTGGAAACCGCAATAATATACGGGCACACCCCGCTATCGGCAGCATTTCACGATATTGCACAGCAAATGCCCCCTGTACTGCGCGATATATTCCTCAGCGCATCACAAGCAATGGAACATTCCGCAGCACAATCATTTACGGCAAGGGAAGCTTGGGAGCAAGCGTGGGAACGATATGGCAGCAATACCTCGCTAACGAAGGAAGACCTCCGAATTATTAAGGAACTTGGGTTTACGCTTGGAATTAGTGATCGAGAGGATCAGAGCAAGCATATCAAGCTTGCGATTAAGCAGCTGGAGCAAGAGGAGTGGAGCGCTCGGGAAGATCATAGCCGCTATGGCAAAATGACTCGCAGTCTTGGTGTGCTAGCTGGTTTGCTCGTTGTAATTTTGATGTATTGAGGTGCCAGAAGATGAATGTAGATGTCAGCGCCATTTTTCAAATTGCCGGAATCGGTATTATCATCGCGATGATTCACACCGTGCTGAAGCAAATGGGAAAGGAAGATATGGCTCATTGGGTGACGGTCATCGGCTTTGTTGTGGTCTTGTTCATGGTCGTTCGCTTGCTGGATCACTTATTCCAAGAGATTAAAACCATCTTCTTGTTTCAATAAAATAACGGTAGGTATACAGGTCAGGTGATTTCGTGGAAATCATTCAAGTTGTAGGACTCGGACTTTTGGCGACCATTCTAGTATTGGTTGTCAAAGAGCAGAAGCCGATGTTTGCGTTTATCATTTCAACCTTTGCTGGAATCGCCATTTTTCTATTCTTGATTGGGAAGATCGAAGTCGTCATTCAAGTGCTGGAGGACTTGGCCGATCGCTCGGGAATTCAGCCCATTTATTTGAAGACGATATTGAAAATGATTGGCATCGCCTACATCGCGGAGTTCGGCGCTCAAATTGTTCGGGATGCAGGACAGGATGGGATTGCATCCAAGATTGAACTTGCCGGGAAGGTGCTGATTATGGTACTGGCTATCCCGATCATAAGCGTCATTATAGAGACTGTAATGAAGCTTCTTCCTGCTTAACGTGAGGTAAGGTGGAGTGCGAATGAACCGAATTCAATTGCAAGAACGGCATTGGAACATGGTCTATAGGAAGCGGGTATGGCTCCTGTTGCTGCTGTGCGTGTTGTTCGCTAGTGTGGGTACGGCATTCGCTGCTCCTGCGATAGAAGACAAGCAGGTGACACAGCCGCAGCAGCTGCAAGAAGAAGCGCCCGCAAGACCCGCCGCAACAGAAGCATGGATCGAGCAGCAGACGAAGCGATTACAGACGAGCGAAGTGGAGCGATACTGGAATGATCTGCTCGTCAAGTATGGGGGCTACTTTCCTAGAGATGCCATGCCAGATTTTGTTGATTTGCTGCTTCCTGGCGGTGAGAAGCTGACAGTCAGCAATGTGTTCAAGGCTATCGGGAAATTTATGCTGCAAGAAGTGTTTATGAACGGCAAGTTAATTGTCACGATTGTCATACTCGTCGTATTCAGCATGGTGCTGGAAACGTTGCAGACCGCCTTCGAGCGCAACACAGTCAGCAAAATTGCCTACACGATTTCTTACATGGTCATCATTATTCTGGCTATTAACAGCTTCCAGATCGCAATCGGCTTCGCCAAGGAAGCAATATCAAGCATGATTAACTTTATGATGGCGATGGTGCCCTTGCTTCTAACCCTGCTGGCTTCAATGGGGAATGTTGTGACCGTTACAGTCATGCATCCGCTCATCATCTTTATGGTTCATTTGGTCGGAACACTGATCTATGTCGGTGTATTTCCGCTTCTATTCTTCTCAGCAATTCTGCATATTGTCAGTTCCATATCTGACAAATACAAGGTGACTCAACTGGCGAACTTGATGCGGAGCATCAGTGTGGGATTGCTAGGTGTTCTGTTAACGATCTTTCTGGGCGTGATCTCCGTGCAAGGAGCTACGAGCTCAGTCACTGATGGGGTATCTATTCGAACAGCCAAGTATATAACCGGCAATTTCGTTCCTGTAATTGGACGCGCATTCTCAGATGCAACGGATACCGTCATTTCGGCATCGCTGCTCGTAAAAAATGCGGTTGGGTTGTCAGGTGTCATTATTTTGCTGTTTTTATGTGCCTTCCCAGCAATCAAAATATTGACGCTTGCATTAATCTATAACGCCTCGGCAGCCATTATGCAGCCGTTAGGAGATTCCCCTGTGCTTGGGTGCCTGAAGACGATCGGCAAGAGCATGATCTATGTGTTTGCGGCTCTAGCTGCGGTCGGTCTCATGTTCTTTCTAGCAATTACGATTCTCATTACGGCAGGCAATGTGACGGTTATGATGCGCTAGGCCGCGCGGATGAAATGGAGTGAACGAAATGAGCTGGTTAAGTCAATGGATGAAAGAGATCATCATGATAATTCTACTGGCAACGTTCATTGATCTGCTTCTGCCCAATCGCTCGATGCAGCGATACGTCAAGCTAATGCTTAGCTTAATTATTTTACTAACCTTATTATCACCTGTCCTTAAGCTGTTCGATGCAAGACTGGCAGATCAATTAGCAAGCGAATGGAGCTCTACGTTGTCATCCACGTTAACCGCAGAGCGAAATCAGTCAACGAGCGTAAACGAAATCCGAAGACAAGGAGAGTTGCTAGCCCGTGAGCAGGAAGGCAGTGCGCTGCGGCTTGCAGAAGCGGAAATTGGCAGTCAGATGAAGGAACAGCTTGCGCTTGCCTTTCGTCACAGTGTTCAAAATGCCAACGGTACGAAGAGGAACATCTCGGAGGAACAGGTACAAGTGGAGCAGTTGCAAGTCAAGCTTACCCGCAATGCGAAGGGGGAACCAATCATTGAACGGATAGAGCTTGCTCTTTCTGCCGGACAGGCTGCTGTGAGCGAAACCGATTCTATAGATTTCGTTAAAACTGACGGCACAGTGGAGGCTGTGAAGCCGGTTCATCAAGTACAGATTCAATCAGGCTTGATTGGACAAGAGGGCCCGGAGACGGGACAGTCTCAGCAATTCAAGGAAATCCTAGCATCAGGATACTCTGAACAGCTGGGGGAAGAGGCCGAACAGTATCGCAGCAAGGTTACGAATCAAGCGATGCGCTCACTGATGACCTCTTGGATTGTGAATGCGGAGCAAATCAAGGTGGAGTGGAAACGAGCTGAACCAAAGCTGTAGGACAGCCATCCTTTGGTCATGCGCTCAAGCAGGTGGAAATCATGAAAAAACAAGCATATTTTCTATACGGTAGCATATAGGTGAAATAGGACAAGTAAGACAAGTCCATTCGGTAACGAAGGAGTCGATCATGTTGGCGAAATGGTTGCAGCAGATTGAAACGTGGATCGGAAAAGGCAGCAACGGTTCCAAGCGCGTCCGTTCGTTCCGCTGGCTGCTCCTGCTCGGTCTTGTCGGCGCAGCGCTCATATTGTTCGGCTCGTTCCAGCCTCAGGGAAGCGGCGGAGGGTGGTTCGGGGGCAAAGGCAGCGCAGACAAAGAGCCGCCGGCTGTCGGGGCCTTTGACTCGATGGAAACCAAGAATTCATCTGATAAGGCTTCATCGAATGTATTCGAGTCCATTGAGCAGTCATTTGAAGCACGCGTCAAAGGCATTCTGGAGGGAATTGTCGGCGTCGGACAAGTTGATGTGCTTGTCACGATCGACTCCACAGAGGAACTGATTGTTCAGCGCAACTTCAAGGACAATCAGCAGCAGACCGAAGAGACAGATTCGAACGGCGGCAAGCGGCACACTACCCAATACACGCGCGATGGTCAAATCGTGACGCTGGAATCATCGGGCAATCAAGCTCCAATCGTGACGAAGCGCATTAAGCCGAAAGTGCGGGGAGTCATAGTCGTTGCGAAAGGGGCAGAGAATGCGACGGTGAAGAAGATGGTCGTCGATGCTGTCGAGAAAGGCTTGAATGTACCGGCTTATCGGATATCGGTCGTTCCACGCAAGATTGCTCAATAAGTAAGATTGAACGAGAACTGAATGAACATTAGGAGGTAATGAAGAATGAATACGAAAAGACAGACGATATGGTTAGTGTCTATGCTGAGCTTGATGGTCGTATTGTCCGCATATTATTTGTTCACGGAGGACACAACAGCTCCAGCGAAGCAAACGGTAGACAATGTACGTTCAGAACAGACGTTGAAAGGTGATGCAACAGAAGTTGGGCAATTGCCTGAAATCAAAGTAACTGAGGTATCTACAGGGCATGGAGCTGATCCAAGCGTCAATGGCAAGGACGCTGCATCCGAAGCTAAGGAGAACAGCAGCAAGAGTGACGGAACTAATCCTTCTGCGACAAGCACTGGCAAGGACGATGAAGCCAAGAATGCTGGAAATGAGACTAGCGCTGCTGCGAAGGAAGACCAAGAGAAGGCGATGCTGGACAAGGTTGAAGCAGAAGGTGTTATGAAGCGGAGCTCTATTGAAGAACTGCAAATGCAGCGTGCAGAGAAGTATCAGCAAGAGATGGAGAAACTCATGAGTGACCTGAACTCAACAAGCAGTGAGAAGACTGCTGCAGTCCATGACGAAATGGGCAAGCTGGAAGAGCATGAGACGAAATTATCAAACCTGGAAACGGAGCTGCAGAAGCAGTATCAGAGTGCAGTCATCACACAGGATAATGATAAATATCAAGTGCTTGTGCAGAGCAATAAGCTTGAAGCCAAAGATGCTGTTGAAATAGTAGATAAAGTCATGAAGGACTTGAATGTGACACAAGATAAGATTGTTGTAGAATATGTCAGTGAATAGCGAATGTACTCGAATCTAGCCCAGTTGCAAACTGGGCTCTTTCCATTTGGAACGATTATGTTATAATACTAACGTCTGTAGATTGTCCTTTTTTGAAGGTTGTTCAAAAAGACAGCTTATTTTTGAGAAAGCAACGGAAGGTCTCTCAGCATGGAATCTAGCATTCAATCACAAGGATTGTCGCATCGAATATGTTATTTCTTCTGCGGCAACACGGCACTCTGCTATGCATGCAGCTTAACAGCTACTTGTGCGCACTGCTGAACAGATTCGGTATTATATTCTGCATAGACAGCATGCGCTGAGCGTCCTTGCGGATCTCTGTTGCGGAATACCGCTCCCTTTTTGGACATGTATTTGCAGTATGAAACTACCTTGCTATAAGAGACTTATCAATTGTCACGAGGAGTGAAACATGTTGTTCAAGATTGGCGAAATCAAAGAACTGATCAAGCTGTTGGACCAAACTTCCGTGCAGGAATTGGAAATCGAGAACGAAGGTTATCGTCTTTCCATTCGCAAGCCCGGCAAGACTGAAGTCATTAGTGTTCAGCCAGCTCCTGCACAGCCTACATATACCCCGGTTCCAACTGTACCTGCACAGCCAGCAGCTGCAGTTGAGACAGCTCCTGCACAGCCAGCTGTAGATGTTGTTGCCGACACGAAGGAGCAGGCGGGATTGCATAAGATTGTGTCTCCGATGGTAGGTACATTCTATCGTGCTTCTTCACCAGACACGCCTCCATTTGTGAATACGGGAGATAAAATTAACGAGAAATCGGTCGTATGTATCTTGGAAGCGATGAAGCTGATGAATGAACTCTTAGCTGAAGTCAAAGGCGAAATTGTTGAGATTCTTGTAGAAAATGGCCAGTTGGTTGAGTTCGGCCAGCCTTTATTCTTGGTGAAGCTGGATTAGTGGATGCTAACATCCCGAACAGATGTAAAGCCAAGGAGGTTTAAAACATTGAAATTTCAGAAGATTCTAATTGCTAACCGTGGTGAAATCGCTGTTCGTATCATTCGTGCTTGCCGAGAACTTGGAATTACAACGGTTGCAGTCTACTCGGAAGCCGATCGTGATTCACTTCATGTACGTCTTGCAGATGAAGCGTACTGTATTGGCCCTACATCTTCCAAGGACAGTTACTTGAACTTTACGAATATAATGAGTGTTGCTACATTGACAGAATGTGATGCAGTACATCCTGGCTATGGTTTTTTGGCGGAGAATGCTGACTTTGCTGATATTTGCGAGTCATGCGGCATTACATTCATTGGTCCTTCTTCCGATGCGATTGAGCGTATGGGAGACAAGGCTGTAGCGAAGCAGACGATGAAGGATGCAGGAGTTCCTGTCATTCCTGGTTCCGACGGTCTCGTTGAGAATATCGAAGAAGCTCTTATGATCGCACGCGATATCGGTTATCCTGTCATCATTAAGGCAACTGCCGGCGGCGGTGGCAAAGGGATCCGAATTGCGGATGATGAAGAGATGCTGGTCAAGCAAATTACGACAGCACAACAGGAAGCGGAGAGAGCCTTCGGTAATGCCGGCGTTTATTTGGAGAAGTATTTGACGGGCATGAAGCATGTTGAAATCCAAATTATCGCAGACAAGCATGGTAATGCAGCATATCTAGGCGAACGTGACTGCTCCGTGCAGCGCAGACGTCAGAAGCTGGTTGAGGAAGCTCCATGTCCAGTGCTGACGCCAGATATTCGTATGAAGATGGGCGAGGCAGCTGTACGCGCAGCACTCGCTGTTGACTACTCGGGTGCAGGTACTTTGGAGTTTCTGTTCGGTCCAGACGGCAATTTCTACTTCATGGAGATGAATACTCGTATTCAGGTTGAACATCCTGTTACCGAGATGATAACTGGAATTGACCTTATTCAAGAGATGATCCATGTAGCGGAAGGCAATCCATTATCGTTCCGACAAGAGGATGTTCAGCTTAATGGATGGGCGATTGAGTGCCGTGTTAACGCAGAAGATCCTGATCGCAACTTTATGCCTTCCGCAGGGCAAATTCAATTCTATTTGCCTCCGGGAGGAGCGGGTGTACGTGTGGATAGCGCAGCATATCCAGGTTGTGTGATTTCTCCGCACTATGATTCCATGATTGCGAAGCTGATCGTGTGGGCTCCTACTCGCGAACAAGCGATTGAACGTATGAAGCGTGCACTTGCGGAGTTCGCGATAGAAGGTATTCATACAACAATTCCGTTCCATCAACGGTTGCTGCGGCATCCGAAGTTCGAGCAAGGGGATTTCGATATTAAGTTCCTGGAAGAGCATGAAGTCTAGAACGTCATCATGAGTAATTTGTCATAAAAATAGACAAATGCTATAGTTATGATTATGACGGACAAGAACTGCCTCTTTTCAAAAAATAATGAGGAGTGTGTAACGGATGAATCAGACGATTATTCCGGAATTTGAGCGTACTGATCTTGGCAATATTCAGATTGCTCCTGACGTGATTGCAGTGATCGCTGGTCTAGCTACTATTGAAGTAGAAGGTGTAGCGGGTATGAGCGGTGGCTTTGCAGGCGGTATTGCTGAATTACTTGGCCGTAAGAACTTGTCCAAAGGCGTTAAGGTTGAAGTTGGACAACGTGAAGCTGCAGTAGATGTGAACATCATCGTAGAATATGGTCGCCGCATTCCTGTGATTGCTGATGAGATTCAGCAGAACGTAAAGCGCTCCATTGAGATGATGACAGGTCTTCATGTTGTTGAAGTGAACGTGCATGTGCATGACGTGCATTTTAAATCGCAAGAGAAACCGGAAGAAACGGAAGTATCTACGCGAGTGAAATAATGATGGCAGTAAACCCCCTCCTGGTGGTAGGGGGTTTACTGCCATTCCATGAGGAGGATCGTCAAGCGTGAGCAGAATTGTAGACAGACTGTTGTTGTTTGTGTATAGTTTGGTCATTGGTTCGTTATCGGTAGCAGCCATTTTAGCTGCATTAGGCTTCATTCCCGAGCGGCTTGATCCAACTCAGCCTCTATGGCTGCAAACAACAGTAATAGCGGTTGCGGCCGTTATTTTATTGCTTAGCGTCCGCTTCGTT
Source organism: Paenibacillus sp. MER 180 (assembly GCF_023713665.1). Taxonomy (NCBI): domain Bacteria; kingdom Bacillati; phylum Bacillota; class Bacilli; order Caryophanales; family Paenibacillaceae; genus Paenibacillus; species Paenibacillus sp. MER 180. The sequence goes on from NZ_JAMAVT010000003.1 coordinate 204,514, forward strand.
TACGTTTCTATCCGTCGTGAGCGGAAGTCAATGTCATCGATTGATCAACGCACCGATATTGGTGATATTAAGATATCGATAGAAACGATCGAGAACGTGGCGTTGAAGGCAGCGTCGCGCGTCCGTGGTGTTAAGGACTTAAAGGCACGAATCCGCACCAATGAATCAGGGCTCGATATCACGATTCGCACCGTTGTGGACGGGGAGACGGCGATACCAAGCATGACGGAGGATGTTCAACGCCAGGTTCGCGATTATGTGCAGGAAATTACCGGAATACCGGTTTCTTACGTTTCGGTATACGTTGCAAATATTGTGCAGACGCAAACCTTTAAAGCGCGCGTTGAATAGGTGGTGAGCTGTCCGATGTGGAAGGAAATATGGGAGAGTCACGGCGGACGTCTACTCGGCGTCACGGCGGGCATTTTTTTTGGCATCTTGTATCTAATTGTTGGTTTTTGGGATATGCTATTTTTTGCACTTCTTGTATTCATCGGATTTGCAATCGGCAGACAGCGGGATCTGAAATTAGGCCCCTTGTTCCCATTTCAGCGAATTGGAATGTGGATGTCTGAACGTTGGAGAAGGTTGAAGTAGTCCTATGGACGCTCCGAACGACTGCTTGACCGCCGGTTCTGGCCGACGGAAGGGAATCGGGGAGCTTCATAGGATTTTTTTCACAAATAAATCGTAAGTAGATGCATCGAAGTGCTTAAGATCGTAGTAACGTTGGCAATTGCCTTAATGAACAGTAGAGTGCATGCGCTAGTGAATTGAAGGAATACGAATTCGACATGTCGGATGCTTTACATGCAGGAGGATAAATCATGAAAAGACGCATCGCCAGAGAAATGGCTATTCAAAGTTTGTATCAGCTTGAAATGACAGAGGTAACGCCACATCAGGCTGTTGCTATGATTGTGCAAGAATCTGCACAAGACAATGAAATAGGTGTTAAGCATGAGCATGCGGAAGCCATGCATGCTCATGTATTGGAATGGGTACGAGCTACATGGGAGCATCACGTTGAGATCGACGAGCTTCTGGCACGTTATTTGAAAGGGTGGCACGTTGAGCGTTTGTCCAGAGTGGATAGACAGATCCTTCGTCTGGCTACGTACGAAATGAAATATCGCGACGATGTCCCTCCTAAAGTAGCGATCAATGAGGCCATCAATTTGGCGAAGCACTTTGGTACGGACGAGTCCGGAAAATTCGTCAATGGAGTTCTAGGGCAGATGATGCGTGATATGGACGGAGCTTCTACTGCGGAAGCTGCAAAGGAAGAAACAACAGAAGAATAGAAGTAAGTTCAGCTTGGATGACAATGTCGAGTATTCGGATGGAGGCGCAGAGAATGATAACAGCAACTTTATTGGATGGTAAGGCATTATCTCGTACAATTCGTGAGGAGATTACGGCGGAGACCGCTGGGCTGAAGGACAAGGGGATACAGCCAGGGCTGGCTGTCGTTCTCGTTGGTGAAGACGCTGCTTCGCAAGTATATGTGAACAGCAAGCATAAGACATGCTTGGAGCTGGGCTTCAGTTCGGAAGTACATCGTCTTCCGGCAAATACGTCTCAGGAAGAGCTGCTGGCTCTTGTTCATCGCTTGAATGAAGAACCTTCCATTCACGGAATTCTTGTGCAGCTTCCGCTGCCGAAGCATATTGATGAGAAGGCTGTCATCGATGCAATTGCCGTTGAGAAGGATGTGGATGGATTCCATCCTGTCAGTGTCGGTAATATGGTCATCGGGGATGACTCTTTATTGCCTTGTACGCCAGCAGGCATTATGGAAATGCTGAAACGCAACCAGATTGACGTTGCTGGCAAGCACGCTGTTGTTATTGGGCGAAGCAACATTGTAGGCAAACCCATATCTCTCCTTCTTCAACGTGAGAATGCAACAGTTACGATGTGCCATTCTCGGACTGTCAATATGAAGGAGATTACGAAACAGGCAGACATTTTGGTTGTTGCGATTGGTCGCGCTAACTTCGTGGATCGTTCTTATATTAAGCCAGGTGCAGTCATTATCGATGTGGGCATGAACCGCCTTGAGAACGGTAAGCTGGCTGGAGATGTTGACTTTGAGGACGTGAAGGAAATTTGCGGCCCGATTACACCTGTACCAGGCGGTGTAGGACCAATGACAATTACTATGCTCATGTTCAATACACTCAAGGCCGCCAAACGAATACATCACATTGCGCACAACGAATAGTTGTGCGCTGTCTGTCATTGGGAACGAAAGGGGGCAGACAATGTGTCCGACGATGCACGAATATTATCAATTAAAGAAGTGAACCGCTATATCCGCATGAAGATGGAAGGCGATCCGAGGCTTCAGGATGTATGGCTTCGTGGAGAGATATCGAACTTCACACATCATTCAAGCGGGCATATGTATTTCACATTGAAGGATTCGGATAGCCGTATACGTACGATTATGTTTGCTTCGCACAATCAGAAGCTGGCTTTTCGTCCGAAGGAAGGAACGAAGGTCATTGCTCGCGGCAATATTACGGTGTATGAACGGGATGGTCAATACCAGTTCTATGCGCTGCATATGCAGCCTGATGGAATTGGAAGTTTGTTCATGGCCTTCGAACAGTTGAAAGAGAGATTGAACGCTGAGGGATTGTTCGGGCAGGAACGCAAGCGAAGTATCCCGCGATATCCTGCTGCAATCGGCGTCATTACTTCGCCGACAGGTGCTGCTGTACGGGATATCCTCATTACGCTGCGCCGCCGTCAACCCGGTGTTGCGGTATTGCTCTACCCCGTATTAGTACAAGGAACACAAGCGGCAGGATCGATTGCACAGGCGATCGAGGCGATGAACCGCAGCGGCGAGGTGGACGTGCTGATTGTGGGCCGCGGCGGAGGATCGCTAGAAGAACTATGGGCATTCAATGAAGAAGTGGTTGCGCGAGCAATCGCTGCATCGACGATCCCGATCATCTCAGCGGTTGGACATGAGACGGACTTTACGATTTCGGACTTCGTTGCAGATCTACGAGCTCCTACACCTACAGCTGCGGCTGAATTAGCGGTAGCGAACAGGGAAGAGCTCAGGCAGCATCTTACACATGTAAATCGCAGGCTGCAATCGGCAATGAATCGTTTCTTGAATCAGAACCAGGAACGGTTGCTTCGGGCACAGCAATCTGCCGTGTTCCGCAAGCCTGAACAGTTGATGATGAAGCATGCGGATAAGGTTGCGCGCCTGCAGGAGCAGTTAACGTACCGGTTGCAGTTGATCCAAGGCCAATCTTCACAGCGATGGAAGGAACTGCGTGGTCGATTGCGTGAACAGACGCCTGTACATCAAGTGCGCGCTGCACGCAAACGGTTGGATGGCAATCAACATCAACTCGTTCAGTCTATGGCTGCAATCACGAAACAGAAGCGGATGGAGACAGCTGGGATGATTAGACAGCTGGACGCGCTTAGCCCACTTAAGATTATGTCAAGAGGGTATAGTCTTGTGTATGATGAACAGGAGGCGAAGCTGATCCGCTCGATCGAAGAAGTGCAGCCTGGAGACGTAGTACGGGTGAAATTATCGGATGGCCAATTGGATTGTCATGTATGGTCGATGAAAGGAGAGCGTGAATAACTCTCATGGAAAATAAAGAGACTATTGAACAATTAAGCTTCGAGGCGGCGATGGATAAGTTGGAAGAGATCGTTGCGAAATTAGAAAGCGGAGACGCTCCTCTTGAACAATCAATTGAGTTGTTCCAAGAAGGAATGATGCTCTCTAAGCTTTGTTCAGAGAAGCTGGAACAAGTTGAACGCAAGATAGAGATGGTAACCGAGCAGAACGGCGAATGGAAGCGTCAGCCGTATGCAACAGAGGAGACGGGTGATTCGATTGATTAATTATCAATCGGCCGGAGTATTTGCCGATTATGTGAAGCAGCAGGCAACTCGGATTGAATCGATACTGCCGAAGATGCTGGATAGCAAGCGCAATACTCCTGAGCCGTTAACACAATCGATGCAATATTCGTTAATGGCGGGCGGCAAGCGGCTGCGGCCAGTATGTGTCTTAATGGCCTGTGATAGCTTAGGAGGCAATACACGTGCAGCGGAGCCGGTTGCATGTGCCATTGAGATGATTCATACGTACTCATTGGTACATGATGATCTGCCTGCAATGGACAATGATGATCTACGCCGTGGCAAGCCGACCAATCATAAAATCTATGGTGAGGCCATGGCAATTCTGGCTGGAGACGGTCTGTTGACTCAGGCTTTCCACTGTATTGTGCAGAGCACACGCCAGCATGGTGTTGCAGCTGAGGTATCGTTGTCTATTGTTGAGGAATTGGCAGAGTATGCAGGCATGAACGGGATGGTCGGCGGACAGGCTGCTGACATGCTCGGTGAGCAAGGGATTACGACATTGGATCAGCTGGAATACATCCATCTGCATAAGACAAGTGATCTTATTGTCTGCTCCCTCCGCGCAGGCGGGCGGATTGGTGGAGCATCGGAACAGCAGCTGCAAGCGCTGACGACCTATGGTTATAAGCTTGGGCTCGCCTTTCAAATTCAAGATGATATATTGGATGTCATCGGAGATGAAGCCATGCTGGGTAAGCCGAAGGGAAGCGATGAGAAGAGCGGGAAGGTTACTTATCCGTACTTCATCGGCCTTGAAGAATCGAGACAGGAAGTGGAACGTTTGACAGAGGAAGCGAAGGCTGCAATTGCGAATGCAGGGTTCCAAAAACCTGAGCTATTGGTTGGCATGGCAGATTATTTGATGAAGCGAGACCATTAATTGGCGAGTATTTAGGCACTATTTATGATATAATAGGCCTTGCGTAGAGTGGTGCAGTATTCTAGTCGGCCTACCAACGCTGAAGGCGGGCCTAAAAATTCGCTAAAGGGCACATCGATGAAGTTCCTGGTGTTGGCTTTCGACGCCCAGTCGGGGGCTGATGCTGGGAGTTAAGGTTGTGGGGCGATCCACAATGGCATGTGGGCGTTGACCCCGCTTCCGCGGAGGCCCAAGTGCGTGGTATGACGCCCTCGAGCGTCGCATTACGGCTTGGGGTATGAACCTACATTACGAGTCGCACATTGCAATTCTTCATTCTATTATGAAGCGTGATGTACGTACCCGGCTTGTTTGTAGCGTAGCCTGCCTTGAGTGAGCCTGCGGGGATTGCGGATGTGTAGATTCGGCGGACTTTGGCCAAAGAACGCATGAATCGTATGCCGTATGAAATCTGGCTTGCAAAAGAGGCTAGGGGTTGGTTCAGGGCTGCCCGAGGAAAACTCCTAGACTGTTCACTGGCGTGAAGCTTCTTAAGGATTATAGTGTGGACTAAGTGGTAATTCAGTCTGGCGATTGGCGACAACGTCAAGGCGCTCTTAATTGGAAACGGCCTGCTCGGCGACGAGGAGGCGAGCATCTGGGAAAACCTACTGGACCTAAGCCACAGCGTTTACTTGAGAAGTTGCCACTCTTAACTTTACGTAACTGATCAGACAGTTCTAACACATAAAGGATGGAACATCACATACAATGAAATTCTCTTTCAAACATTCCGTTCGGTGGAGCGTATTTATTTTCATCGTCACATTTGCTCTAGCTGCTATTTTTTCCGTCGTATCGACTTCGATGCTGGAGGGAGTAGGCTGGGGCATCGGGATGGTGATCGTGCTCTTACTCGTGCTCATCGGAGTGTTTTTTGATATGATGGGGTTATCTGCAGCGGCAGCGAAGGAGACACCTTTTCACGCCATGGCTTCTGAGAAGGTTGCTGGCGCGAAGCAGGCGATCGCAATCGTTCGTAACGCAGACCGATTCTCCAACTTCTGTAATGACGTGATCGGCGATATGACTGGAGTAATCAGTGGGTCGGCCACAGCAATAGTCGTTACGAACTTGTTATATTCGATGGATGCTGACTCCGCAGTAATGAAGACGGTAACGAGCGTTGTCTTCACAGGACTCGTATCAGCATTGACGGTTGGCGGGAAGGCACTCGGAAAATCCTTTGCTATTTATTACGCCACTCCGATCGTCCTGCTAATTGGGAAGTGTTTCTACGTGTTGGAGACGAAGTTCAATATTTCATTCTTCACCGTGAAACGCAGCAAATCGAAACAACGAAAGCGAGGGAAATCCCGTGCTGCTCGAACAGATTAATCAACCTAGCGACTTGAAGCAGTTGCCTAAGGAGCAACTGGAGCCGCTAGCGGCCGAAATTCGTCAATTCTTAATTGAAAAGCTGGCAGTGACCGGAGGTCATCTAGCATCTAACTTGGGGATTGTTGAGCTAACGCTTGCCCTGCATTATTACTATGACAGCCCGAAGGACAAAATGTTATACGACGTTGGCCATCAAGCCTACGTTCACAAAATATTAACAGGACGCAAGGATCAGTTCGATACATTGCGCCAATATAAAGGTTTATGCGGCTTTGTGAAGCGTGCAGAGAGCGAACACGATGTATGGGAAGCCGGACACAGCAGTACGTCTTTGTCCGCCGCAATGGGGATGGCATTGTCCCGTGACCTGCAAGGTCAGGATAATCGGGTAGTCGCAATCATTGGAGACGGTGCGCTCACAGGCGGTATGGCGCTGGAAGCATTGAACCATATCGGCCATGAAAAGCGCAAGTTGATGGTTGTGCTGAATGACAACGAAATGTCCATTGCGCCAAATGTAGGAGCATTACATAATTATTTGTGTAAAATTCGCTCTGACCGCAACTATAAAAAAGCCAAAGAAGAAGTTGAACAGCTGCTCAAAAAAATTCCGGCTATTGGTGGTAAGCTGGCTAAAACGGCAGAACGCGTGAAGGACGGACTGAAATACCTAGTCGTCTCCGGCATGCTGTTCGAAGAATTCGGCTTGAAATATTTTGGCCCTGTAGACGGTCATGATATTGATAAGCTTCTGGACATTTTCCAGCAGGCAGACCGTATCGATGGACCGGTTCTCGTCCATGTTGTAACCCGCAAAGGGAAAGGATATTCACCAGCTGAAGCCGATTCCCATAAATGGCATGGAGCAACACCTTATAAGATTGAATCCGGCCAGCCCCTTAAATCAGTGGGCACGCCGAATTACACCGATATCTTCAGTGATGTGCTCATTGAGCTCGCTGAGCAAGACGAGCGAATCGTGGCAGTAACACCTGCAATGCCAGGCGGATCAGGACTCTTGAAGTTCGAGAAGCTGTATCCGAACCGGATGATTGATGTAGGTATCGCAGAGCAGCATGCAGCAACGATGTGCGCTGCTATGGCTATGGAAGGAATGAAGCCTGTATTTGCGGTATATTCAACCTTCCTGCAGCGAGCGTACGATCAGGTTGTACATGATATTTGCCGTCAACAAGCTAATGTCATCTTTGCAATTGACCGAGCGGGCTTCGTAGGCCCAGATGGGGAGACGCATCAAGGGGTATATGATATACCATTCTTGCGTCATATCCCGAATATGGTCATTATGATGCCGAAGGACGAGAATGAGCTTCGTCATATGATGAAGACGGCTGTTGATTATGACGCAGGCCCGATTGCCGTTCGCTATCCGCGTAATGCGGTTGTAGGGGTGCCAATGGACACCGAATTGAGCCCGATTCCAATAGGAACGTGGGAAACCGTTCGGAATGGAGATTCAGCGGCTGTGCTGGCTATCGGTCCGATGGTGCAGGTTGCAGAGGAAGCAGCAGAGTTGTTGCGCAAAGAAGGCATTCGTATTCGAGTGATTAATGCGAGATTTGTTAAGCCGCTTGATGACGAGATGCTGCATCAGCTAGGTAAGGATCGCATTCCGGTAATCGTGTTGGAAGAAAGCTCGGCAATCGGAGGTTTAGGTAGTGCTGTACTGGAATGGTATGCTAACCATGGCGTTTACGATATGAGAGTGAAGCCAATTGGGGTTCCTGATTGCTTCGTCGAACATGGTAGCATTAAGGAACAGCGGAATGAAGTTGGCTTAACGCCTGAACGGGTTGTGAAAGAAGTTCATTCGATGTTATTCGCAACAGGCGGCAATAATCGGTTGACTCGGGCTTAATTATGTTCGCATTGATGAATGAATGGAATGAGACGGGAGTACAGAATGTCTATACCGAAGGAACGAATTGATGTCCTGCTCGTCGAGCAGGGGTATTATACGAGTAGAGAGAAGGCCAAGGCTGCCATCATGGCAGGCCTTGTGCTTGCAAATGCGGAACGAATTGAAAAGGCTGGCATGAAAGTACCGCGTGATGCTGCAATTACCGTGAAGGGAGCGGTTCATCCTTATGTGAGCCGCGGCGGACTTAAGCTGGAGAAGGCGATCCAGCAATTCGGATTGAACATGCAGGACGCTGTAATGCTTGATATTGGAGCATCTACTGGGGGATTTACCGATTGCGCATTGCAAAATGGTGCACAGAAGGTGTATGCGGTAGATGTCGGCTACAACCAGCTTGATTGGTCTTTGCGCAATGATGATCGGGTAATCGTCATGGAGAGAACGAATTTCCGATATACGGAGCCAGGGGATTTAGTAGGACCGGTACCGGATACAGCTTCTATTGATGTTTCTTTTATTTCCTTGAAACTGATCCTACCACCACTTGCGCGATTGCTGGCTAAGCCTGGACGGGTAGTTGCACTGATTAAGCCTCAATTCGAAGCAGGGCGTGAGAAGGTTGGCAAATCGGGAATTGTTCGTGAAGCAAGCACACATGAGCAGGTGTTGAGAGAGATTCTTGATTTTGCTGCCTCGATCGGTTTCCAATTGGAAGGGTTAACGTACTCTCCAATAACGGGCGGAGAGGGCAATATTGAATTTCTAGCGTACTGGAATGTGCCTGAACTTACGGAAGAAGAAGTGCCGCATGTATCACGCGATCTGATCGCTGACATCGTAAGGGAGGCACATACTACGTTCCGATCCTAGCTGGCAATGGAACATGCTGTAGAAGAAACTCATCCGGGACAAGCATCCGTCGGATGAGTTTCTTTTGCACCATAGCACGTATCTAATCAAATCTATATGCGCATAGGCTGCGAACCAGGAGTGAATTTCGATGGGTGATCGTTGGATCATGGGATTGATCGGAATTGGTTTGGCTGTATGGATTGGATATGCAATACGACATTATATGCGAACACCTGAAGCGATGGAGAATGTGTGCTTATCCGAGAGATATCCGCAGGATGATGAGATTGTCGCATTGCTTGAGTCAGCGGGTTACGAGATCATTGGCGGCAAGTATTTTGTGCCAATTCAGATTCAGATGAACGGAGAAGAGCTAGAGTCCACGAAATTGTGGATTGATATGGTCGTCAAACGGGGCGAACAATGGTATATTGTTCGTATCGTACGCGAACGGATGAAGCTCGATTGGAGCGCAAGTGCGATTCGCAGACATTGGGGAGTTTACTTCGCGGCATATCCTGAATGTGATGGGCTGCTTGTCGTTGATATGGCAGAGCGGCGAATTCGCATGCTTCATATGGAGTTTGGGGAAGCAGAAGCTTGACCCTTGCAAGATTAGGCGTAGTTATGAAAGAATGGCAAGCGAACAATGCAATATGAAAGTTATCGCAATAAGCAAATAATAAGTCATGGAATTATGGTGTAGACAGTATGGAGGGCATGCATGAAAGGACAACGACATATTAAAATCCGAGAAATCGTAATGAATAACGATATTGAGACGCAAGACGAGCTGGTGGATTCATTGCGCAATGCAGGGTTCCATGTTACTCAAGCAACTGTATCTCGGGATATGAAAGAATTGCATCTCATTAAGGTGCCAATGGACAATGGCCGATATAAATATTCACTCCCAATCGATCAGCGCTTCAATCCTGCACAGAAGTTAAAGCGGTCACTTCTTGATAACTTCGTCAGTGTAGACAGCGCTGAGAACTTAGTAGTCATGAAGTGTCTACCAGGTACAGCAAATGCGATCGCTGTATTGATGGACTCGATTGAATGGCCTGAAATTATGGGCACGGTATGCGGTGATGATACAATCTTGATTATTTGCCGTACCAAAGAATTGAGTCAGAGTGTTGTTGATCAAGTGATGAGTTACATTTCATAAGTGTTCTTCCGGGAGGGGTTCTTCTTGCTAGTAGCTATATCTATCCGCAATTTGGCGGTTATTGAATCGGTACAGCTGCGGTTTCACCGTGGATTTCATGTCTTAACGGGGGAAACGGGCGCGGGCAAGTCGATCATTATTGATGCGTTAGGTCTTATCGGAGGAGCAAGGGGATCAGCAGATTTTGTTCGATATGGCTGTGATCGCGCGGAAGTCGAGGCTTCGTTCGATCTTGCCATTGATCATCCGGTATGGGAGGCGCTTTCCCGCTTGGGGATTCAGGGAAGCAGTGAAGAGCTCCTCATTATTCGCAGGGAATTGACCGCGCAGGGCAAGAGCATGTGCCGGATCAATGGTCAAATGGTTACGTTGACGATGCTGCGCGAAATCGGTGAGCTGCTCATAAATATTCATGGGCAGCATGAGCACCAATCCCTGCTCAAGGTTGAGCGTCACTTGGACTGGCTCGATGCTTATGGCGGGGAAGAGGTTGCTGTACTTAAGCGGAAATATCGTGATGATTACGGATGCTTCATGGCGCTGCAGCATGAATTGAATCAATTGAAGGAAACGAGTCAGCAAGCCTACCAGATGCTTGATCTGTACCGGTTCCAGATTGAAGAGCTGCGCAATGCCCAACTGAAAATTGGCGAGGATGAATCATTAACGGAAGAAAAGCGCAAACTAGCCAATGCGGAGCAGCTAATGGATCATGTAAATGTATCTTATGAACGCTTGTATGGCCAAGGTGCAATGGATTCCGTTAGTGTCGCGATCTCCAAACTTGAAGATGTGCTCATGTACGACACAGTTAAGTTTCAGCCTATAATTGAGCAAATGCAAAATGCGTATTATCAACTGGAAGATGCGGCTTACCAGCTCCGCGATTACCGTGAGAATATCGAGTTCAATCCGGAACGCCTTGAACAAATTGAGGATCGACTGGATCAGCTGACTTCATTGAAGCGCAAGTATGGCTCAACTGTTGAGGAGATGCTTGAATATTTAGCCAAGATTGAAGATGAAGCTGACAAGCTGGAACATAAGGATGAACGCATATTGAAGCTCGAAGCAGAGACACAAGAACGTCTGGGTAAGCTCGCTAAGCGAGCGCAAGCCCTGAGTGATGCTCGCCGAGAGTTATCACTGGAATTGACGAAGCGAATTGAAGCGGAACTGCAGCATCTTCATATGGAACGTACTCGGCTCGATGTCCGTTTGGATCGATTGCAGGATGGACAAGGCGGGCATGAGGTCGACGGTGTATCTGTTCGCTTCACGAAGAACGGATGGGATGATGCAGAGTTCCTTATTTCACCGAACCCTGGAGAACCATTGCGTCCGCTCCATAAGATCGCATCTGGCGGTGAGCTGTCACGTATCATGCTTGCCATGAAGACAATCTTTGCCGAAGTTGATCGAATCCCAGTGCTCGTATTTGACGAAGTGGATACTGGCGTAAGTGGCCGGGCCGCTCAAGCCATTGCTGAGAAGCTTGCTGAAGTGTCTCGGAGTGGACAAGTATTCGCTATTACTCATCTTCCACAGGTTGCTTGCATGGCTGACCACCAATACTACATCGAGAAGCAGGTTCGAGATGAACGGACTTCTACTCAGGTACATGAATTGGAGGATGAAGGTCGTATTATCGAGCTTGCTCGCATGCTAGGCGGGGTGGAAGTAACGGAAGCGACTATGCATCATGCACAAGAAATGCTTGAATTGGCTGAACGTCAAAAAGGTGCGTAATTCTAAGGGATTTAGGAATCATTTTCACTTATAAAACGTAGGGGCCGGGGATACCTTAAAGTTACGAAATGGGCACGTCTCTTTTCGTCAAGCTTCCGTCTAACAAAGGAGTGTGACCACCTTTGAACCCCAACGTCAAACGACTGCTTGGCCTAATGCTCGTCATTCTTGTATGCTTAAGCACTACAACAGCAACCTTTCGCACGTATGCGGCGCTGCCGAATCAACTGAGGTTATTTGAAGGACAGCAAACGAAGCTTGATCTCGTGATGCCTGTTCAGGCTTCAGCGACGGTAGATCGACCGGATATTTTGCGTGTGAACGGCGAGAATCGACCTACATTCCAATTATCACCGAATCGTCCAATTTCATTACAGTCAGCCCAATCTGGTCAAGCAGAGCTGAAATTGAAGCTGTTCGGAGGCATTCCACTCAAGACATTGAAAGTGAATGTAGTTCCGAATTTGCGTGTCATTCCCGGAGGCCAAACGATTGGCGTCAAAGTCAAATCAGCAGGCATCCTTGTTGTCGGCCATCATCTTGTGAAGGTTGAGGGAGAACGCAAAGTATCTCCAGGTGAAGAAGCAGGTGTTCGCCTTGGTGATCTCATTACGAGTATGAACGGAAATCGATTGAATGATGTAAGCAAGGTTGCGGATATCGTGAAGCAGGCTGGCGAGAACAAACGTCCACTTGATCTTGTAATTCGGCGCGGCGATACTGAAGTGAAAGCTCAGTTGACCCCCGCGTACGATCAGGAGGACAAAACGTGGCGGCTAGGCTTATACATCCGAGATTCAGCAGCCGGAGTAGGAACTTTGACGTTCTATGCTCCAGACCAAGGAGTGTATGGGGCGCTTGGACATATCATTACGGATATGGACACGCAGACTCCGATCGTGGTGGGGCAAGGTGAAATTGTCCAGTCCCATGTAACTTCCATTTCGAAAAGTCAAAATGGAGAACCAGGTGAAAAACGTGCTCAATTTGTGAAGGAAAGCCGTGTTTTAGGCAATATCGAACGCAATACGCCATTTGGCATTTTTGGTAAGATGGTATCGAATCCAGAACATAGTGTATATAAAGAACCGATTCCTGTTGCATTCCGCGAAGAGGTTAAGGTGGGACCTGCCGAAATGCTGACCGTGGTGAATGGTCAACAAGTGGAACGATACAAGATTGAAGTCGTCCATGTTACGAAGCAATCAGCACCTGCAACCAAAGGGATGGTTATCCGCATAACAGATCCGCGGCTGCTGCAAAAAACCGGAGGCATTGTGCAAGGGATGAGCGGCAGTCCGATTATTCAAGATGGCAAATTGATTGGTGCAGTTACGCATGTGTTCGTCAATGATCCAAGCTCAGGCTATGGATGCTTTATCGAATGGATGCTGCAGGATGCTGGTGTTGTCCTGGCTTCACCTCAGTCAATGAATGAACAAGGGAAGGTTCACGTTCAACGTGATCCTTCTTTTTCTTTTACATCACGACGATCGCATCAATCTTCAGGATATGTCGAATCGATACGAATGAATACGAAATCTGTTGGATCGTTGGACAAATCATTAATTATAATAGAAAAATTTTAAAAAATAAAGAAAAAAAGTTTTCGACAGAAGGAATTTCATCTTTGATGTCGAATAACATGATCTGGAAGCGATAAACACCAAACCGGTTACTATCGTGTGCGAAACTTTGACAAGGGAGGATCCCAAGTTGCAAAAGATCGAAATATTGTTAGCGGACGACAACAGAGAATTTACAAATTTGTTGGCTGATTTCTTATCCGAACAAGACGACATGGTCGTTACTGGTGTTGCCTATAATGGCGAAGAGGTGCTCCAATTCCTTGAGCAGACGAGAGCGGTGCCTGACGTGCTCATTCTCGATATTATTATGCCTCATTTGGATGGTTTGGGTGTACTTGAGCGCTTGCGCAATATGGACTTGTCCCCGCAACCGAAGATCATTATGCTCACAGCCTTCGGCCAAGAGAGCATTACGCAACGTGCGGTTCAACTTGGCGCATCCTATTACATATTGAAGCCTTTCGATATGGACATTTTGGCGAATCGTATTAGACAGCTGGCAGGTGTTGCATCCAATGCTTCGGTAACTGGAGGATCTGCTAGTAACTTAATGACATCATCTGTATCGAAGTCGAATGTCGTACCGCTTGGCAAATCCAAAAACTTAGACGCGAATATCACGTCTATCATACATGAAATCGGTGTTCCTGCGCATATTAAGGGATACCAGTACTTGCGCGAAGCAATCACGATGGTGTACAACAATATCGAAATTTTGGGCTCTATCACGAAAACGCTGTATCCAGCGATCGCGGAGAAGTACAAAACGACACCAAGCCGCGTTGAGCGCGCGATCCGCCATGCGATTGAAGTTGCATGGACTCGCGGCAACATCGACAGCATTAGCCGTCTATTTGGCTACACAATCAACATCAGTAAGTCGAAGCCAACTAACTCCGAGTTCATCGCGATGGTCGCTGATAAGCTGAGAATTGAGCATAAGGTGTCGTAAATAGGTTAGAAATAAGGTTTTAGTATATCGATAGGTAATAATATTCAATTAATGCTACTAACATCTGAAAACGCCTTTATCAACTCATTAACTTCTAAATGATATATCAAATAATACTGCTTCCTTATTGGGTATCAAAAAACCAATGAGGGAGTGGTATTTTTTATGACCGATTTAGAGTTCCAATTATAAAATTTATGTGTACTGGGCTCAATGAACCTCTCAAGAAAGACAGGCATGATTCAATACAAATGACTAGAGGTATATTGGACCATCTGAAAAGGATTTGAAAAAAGAAGAAATACAACAAATCAGAAATTATTGACATACGAATTATTCCCGATGAAAGCACCAAAGATACATTGTAGACGCTGACTTGCAACTGATATGCATGCGAAGAAAAATAAAAGAACCATCGTTAAAAAGGGGGCTTTAGGAAGGATTGGAAAGAAGATTGTTGAATAAAATAGTAATAAATAATAATGTGATTGGAGTGTAGAACAGTGAGCAATCTAGAACAACAATTAAATGAGCAGAAAAGAAAGGTAGATTTTAATACATTTGATATCAGTGTTAAAGAATTAATAAGTATGGTTGGAGACGGTTTGATTGATATTGCCCCCGAATATCAGAGGCAGTTTCGTTGGGAAGCTAACAGACAGTCCAGTTTAATTGAGTCAATTTTCTTAGGAATACCTATTCCAAGCCTTTACATGGCTACAAATCCGGATGGTGGCTGGGAACTCATTGATGGTGTACAAAGACTTAGCTCAATTGTTCATTTTGCTGCTGATGAAGAAATAAGAAAGAAAATTATAAAACAAGATGAACCTCTGAAAATATCGGGGCTAAAAAAATTTTCAGAACTGAATAATAAGAAGTTCAGTGATTTAAGCAAGACAGTGCAACTAGCGTTTACTTTGAAACCATTAAAAGTTACCACATTAAGTGATAAAAGCGATCTTGACGTAAGATTTGATTTATTTGAAAGACTTAATACTGGTGGAGTTAAGCTGAGCGATCAAGAAATTCGTAGTTGTATTTTCAGAGGGAAATTTAATGATTTCATTAAGGAACTTGCAAAGAATGAGGATTTCAAAAAAGTCGCACTCTTGCCTGAGGCTAAAGAGCAAGATGGAACTAGAGAAGAACTGGTACTAAGATTCTTTGCTTATCTTAATAACTACGAAGAATTTGATCATAGTGTGGTTGATTTTCTAAACAATTATATGAAGGCATCAATTAAGCAGTTTGAATATGAACAAAATGAAGAGTTGTTTAAAAAAGTGTTTCAATCCTTAAGTGTGGCATTGCCAGAAGGCATAACTCGGGGGAGAAATACAACTCCGGTGAATTTGTTTGAGGCAGTGAGCGTTGGGGCAGCACTAGCTTTGAAGGAAAGTGGAAAATTATTAGTTGAGGGTATTCAGAATTGGATAGCAAATGATGAGTTGACACAACTGACCTCCGGCGCAACAAACTCTAGGCCGAGAGTTAAAAGTCGAATCGAATACTGCAAAGAAAAATTTGAGGGGAAATAATGTTCGAACATGTAAAGCGTGAATCGGCAGCTCGGTTTGTAGAGTTAAGAGATTATCTTAACTACATTACTCCAGCAAAGATTGAGGTAAACCAAGTAGATGCTGCAACACAAAGGGGTCAAGCACCTGTAGAGCCTTCTCATAAAATAGTCGAAAGAGGGCTTTTTTTCGTTCATTTATATGGAGTTGTTGAATATACGGTGCGAAATACCGTATCTACGGCAATATCGACGATTAACAATGAGCAATGTAAATACTCCGATTTGAAGCCAGTTTTTTTAAGTCTAGCCCTAGATGGAGAATTCGAATCTTTGTCACAGGTCAAGGCAAGTAAAAAATGGGAAAAGAGATGGGAAATACTATCCAAGGGTTTTTCGAATGAGGTAGCAGTACTCAATAACGATATTATTCCAACCGATGGAGCTAATATAAAATTCAAACAGTTAGAGAGTATTTGGAAAAGTTTCTGTATTGATGATCCTATTCTTCCTAGAGTTGGAACAGGAGGGCTGCTAAATGAATTGGTGACAAACCGTAATAAAATAGCCCATGGCGTTGAAACACCAGAAACAGTGGGAAGACGCTTTACTTATGATGAATTAACGTTACGTTTTGATGCAATAAGTGAACTTTGTTCCTATATCATAAATACATTTGAATCATATATTGAAGAAAAAAAGTTTAAGAAGTAGTGATAAGATGGTATAAAAGATATAATTTGTAGGTTCAAATTAATCAGGTATGCAACAATCAAATTACATTGATGAACCAAGCCTTTTGGTTCAATTCCTTAATAAAATCAGGAATCAACTAGAGATATAAAAAAAGATTGGATGAACTTTGCTTATTTTTCAGTATATACCATATAAACATATCAGTTTTTATCATTTAGAAGTCGCATGGACGCTCGGCAACATCGACATCATCAGCCGTCTCTTTGGCTACAACACAATCATCATCAGCAAGTCGAAGACTACGAACAGTGAACTTATCGCATGGTGGCGGAAAAGCTGAGGATCGAGCATAAGGTAACGTAGCGCCTAAAGCGATGATGCCTTGGTTGATAAATGCTGTAACTGGTTTACCTCGTCTGTTATGGTTCTGAGTCAATATCTCAGAGTCCTACAGGCCAGATAATAATCGTTTTCAGACGTAATAGATCGATAATCACATGAAAAGGGCCCCGTTGGTGAAACGGGGTTTTTCTTATTTTGCATGGAACTAGATATTAGGTTCATCTCTACACAATCTCTTATATCAACGCCAACCGGATTAACCCCATAAATTTGGACACATAGACACTAATTCTTTCTTTTTCATTCATTTTCGCTTAGACTCGAACCATTTTAATTGGAATCGCTTCCACTTGATTCTGGTTGTAAAATTTCTCTGGTGCCATATCCCTAATACTGGAATGAATCCTGCGTTCATTGTAGAATCGCATGAACTCGGATACCACTTGATATGCTTCACCATAAGTTTGAAATTCGTATTTACTTAAACAATCATCCTGCAATATTCGATGAAATGACTCGATATGGGCATTCATATTCGGCGTTCTAGGCGGTATTCTCTCATGTTCCATACCAAAGTCGATACAAGCTTCCTCGAAAGTGTTTGATATGAACTGAGGGCCGTTGTCTGAACGGATTACTGGCATCGTCTGAGAGCTAAATAATTGACGCTTAAACAAAGCCGCTTGTATGGTTCGTACGACGTCATTGGCTTCACATCGAAGACCAATATGATACGATACAATTGCACGATCATAGACGTCAATAATGGATTGTATGAAGAAAAATCGCTGTTCACCTGCTATATAACCGTATTTAATATCGGTTTCAAACAATTGATTGGAGTTTGTTATCGTTCGATTTGATGCGATCTTTTTCGAAAATCGAACTCGTTTCTGACGTTGCGGCTTTAGGATACCCAGTTCCTTGCACAGTCGATATACTTTCTTCTTGTTTATGCGAAGATTGTGCTGTTCGCGCAATACCACCGTCAATTTACGGTAACCATAACTAGCCCCATCGCTAGCGATAAGCTCCATAAGCCATTCTTTAATCTGTTCATCAGATATTTTGAAACCATTTATAAGCTGCGAGAATCCTGGTGTTGGGCGTCCCTCACTCACTAATTTGCTTCGTAATTGTGCTTTCTTATGATAGTAATAACTCGAGCGTGGAATGTTAGCTAGACGTAGAACGAGCTGGGTGCTATATCCATGTTCGATGTAGAAATCGGCTACTTCAATTTTTTCAGCAAGTGAGGGTTTTTCTTTTTTATAAGATCACGGAGAATCGCGATCTCCAGCGCTTGTTCTCCGAGCAATTTTTTTAACTGATCATTTTCTTCAGCTATTGCTTTGGAGTCAAACTCCGGGATTTGTTCCATGTGAACATCACCGAACTTGCCATTGCGATATTCTTTAATCCAACGATGGAGCATATTCGTTGCTATTTCATAACGGCGAGCAACCGCTGCTGTATTTTCAGTTTCCAGTGCTTCTTTCACCAATTGTAATTTGAAGTCTGTTGAATGTTTTGTTCGTTTCATTTCATCATCCCCTGTCAACTATTAGTGTAAATCATATACACTCTTAGTGTCCAAGTTCATTAAGGGGCTTATGAGCAACGATACTGACGGGTATTATGGAATAAGGAGTTTGGAGAGCTACAACCACTTGAGGATAAGTGAATGACCTGGGGCTTGCTTAGGTGTTACATTCTAACCTCGAAATATGCTTGCTTTACCCTATTGATCTGGGCAAGGTGGTCGCGGACATGCTGGGTGCGGAGTTTTAGCAGCTCTTTGAACGTGTACTGCACTCCATCGGGATACTTCCCAACCCGTTCAAGCTGCTCGGGAGTCAGATTTTCCAGAAGCGGTAGCATGCTGGCCCGCAGCGTCTGGAACAGGAGCAGATGTTGTTCAAGGTTCAACAGTTCATATCCCAGATTATCCGACCAGGCATTCTGATCAAATGATAGCAGAAGCGGTTCTTCCTCCGCCAAGACTTTTCTCAACCGATGTGTAGATAGAATTTCGTCATCTGTTACATGGATTACTACCTGATGGATGCTCCATTTGTCCGGCGCAGGGTGGAAATGCAGTTCTTCCTCAGACAGTCCTTCGACGGCTTCTCGTAGTAGCACATAGTCTTGTTTGTACTCCTCGATTAACTTTTCCATCCGATCCTCTCCTTCATCATACATTGTGTGGTAGGGAACAATCGATAAGGGTATTCTTCTTGAAGGAACAAATACCTTCTTGGTTGTAATCCACAATCATACACCACAATCTGATTTCTTTCGTAAAACCATACATGTGTATTTCGCTGTATAAAACTCTTCCTGGTCTTTCGTCTTCTTATCCCTCTCAATGGTTCTGGATCATTCCTTAAATTGGATAGGGTTTACTCATTCAAATATTATTAAAGCTCAATCGCCTTTATGAAGACGATGAAAAACAGAATTCGAGAGTAGAAGAGCATAGATTGCAATGATGCCAGTGCTTTTTTCATGGAATGGGAATAATCCAGGATGTTATTCGGAGTTAACGTGTATTACAATAGGTTTATAGAAAAATGTTCCAAACCAAAGGAGAAACCCTGCACATGAGAACGATATTGGTCGCGGATGATGATGAAAATATAGTGGAACTGATAGGATTATATCTCCGAGCAGAAGGATTTCACGTTATTGAAGCAAGGGATGGGATGGAGGCGCTACGGTACATGGATGCGGAGCGAGTCGATCTTGTCATTTTAGATATAATGATGCCGAATATGGATGGGTGGGAGCTGTGCGAGGAGCTGCGCCGTTCGCATCCTGATTTGCCTATTCTTATGGCTACAGCCAAAGGGGAACCCGGGCAGAAGGTAAGAGGATTCCAATTGGGAACGGATGATTATATCACGAAGCCATTCGATCCAGTGGAGCTGGTGATGCGCGTCAAAGCACTGCTCCGGCGTTACCGGATTGCATTCTCGCAGATTGTGCAGCTTGGCCCGCTGCGCTTGGATCGAAGTAGTTATAAAGTAATGATGGAGGATGACGACTCTGTCATTACACTGCCACTGAAGGAATTTGAACTCTTGTTTAAGCTTGCGAGTTGCCCTGGGCAGATCTTAACGAGGGAACAGCTCATACAGGATATATGGGGGATGGACTATACAGGGGACGACCGAACCGTTGACGTACATATTAAGCGGCTCCGTGAACGATTTTCCAGCTACTCGGAGATCTTTAATATTGTGACTGCTCGCAGCCTCGGATATCGAATTGAGGTATGTCATGATTAAGACCCTGTACGTTCAAGTGGTGCTTACGTTCATATTAGCAATTATTATCGGCATTATTGCCGCCTTTTCTGTGTCGGGGTTGTTGTTTCAGAAGGAAATGGAAGAAGTGTCGTACCGTCAATTGATGAATCTTGGTGATGACTTGGCTCGTCTGCGTACTTCGATGTCAGCATCTCAATTTAAGGATTATGTGATGTCGTTGAAGGCACTTACGATGTATGAGGTTCGGATATTGAATAGTGATGGAGACACTGTTATTCACCACAATGCGAAAGAACGGGCAGGTTACCCCATTAAGGCAGAACAGCTGAAGAAGGTGCTGGAAGGGGAGCGGATTCGTGCAATTGCGGACAATGATGAACAAGAGCCGATTATCGGGATCCCTATACAGATTGGTAACGAGCGTCAGGCTTTATTTTTGCAAATGTCGATTGGCGGGTTGGATGTAATCGGCCGATTTATTACAATGGTTCTCGTCATCGTGCTTGTTGTTGGCAGCTTATGTTTCCTGATCGCTGCCCGATTTGTTGTATTGCCGGTTAAGCGAATGACTGCAGCAACGAGGAAGATGGCAAAAGGGGATTTCTCGGCAGAGCTGCGCATGAGGAGAAGAGATGAGATTGGCGAGCTGGCGAATAGCTTCAATCAAATGGCTAAAGAGCTGAACCAGCTTGAGCAGATGAGGCAGGATTTCGTCTCCAATGTATCGCATGAGATCCAGTCCCCTCTAACCTCAATCATAGGATTCACTAAAGCTCTAAAATCGAATGTCATTCCGGAACAGCAGCGGGAGAGATATCTGCACATTATTTTAACGGAAAGTGAGCGATTATCTCGGGTAAGCGATAACCTGCTCCAGCTGGCCTCTCTGGAGTCGGATCATCATCCGATGAACATGAGAGCTTACGCGCTCGATGAGCAGCTTCGGAGAATTGTAGTGGCCTGCGAGCCGCAATGGAAAGACAAGACGCTGCATATGGATTTGCAGTTGACTCCTATAACGATTGTCGCGGACGAAGATCTGCTTAGCCATGTTTGGATGAATATAATCGGCAACAGCATGAAGTTTACGCCGAACAATGGGACAATTACCATTTCGTTAACGAACCAGCCGACAGGGTGGACGCAAGTGACGATTACCGATACCGGGATAGGTATCCCTGATCAAGAGCTAAATCGGGTATTTGAGCGGTTTTATAAAGTTGATCGGTCAAGGCGTAGAGATGGAAATGGAAGTGGTTTGGGACTGGCAATTGTCAATAAAGTCATAGCACTCCATCAAGGGACAGTCACAATTGCGAGCCGTACTGGGGAAGGAACGACGGTGACGATTAGACTGCGATCGCCTAATGCGATGTAAGGAATTGCAATCATGAAATTTATATATAAGAGAACGAATGGAACCATAGCCAAAGGAGAACCGCGGTTATGGTTTTTTTGTATCCACAAATTTGCAGAACATTATTGTAAAAATGTTCCTGAGTTCATACTCCGTTCATATTTCCTTGTTAGCGTATATCTCAAGCTATCGCAAGGGGACGCGGAGACGTTAAGGAGGAGGAAGAGACACACATTATGAATTCGTTGATTCGATTTTCAATGAAGAATGTGGCTGCGGTGTTCATTATCGTAGCAATGCTGTTCGGGGGAGGTATCTATGCGTCGACGGGCTTGAAAATAGACAACATGCCAGACGTTTCCATCCCGTATGTATTGGTGACTGCACAATATGCAGCACCCCCTCAGGACGTAGTGGAACAGGTTACGAAACCGATTGAGAAGAAGCTCTCCGGCATGGAAAGAATCAAGTCGATATCTTCCACATCCAGTGACCAAACAGCGTCCATTCTTATCAGGTTTGAAGAAGGGGTGGATACTGATCGGAAGAAGGCGGATATAGAAAGCTTGATCCAAGAAATAGCGTTCCCATCGGGTGTAGAACGACCGCGTGTATCCACATTTGGGGTAGCCTCCATCCCTTCCTACTATTTAGCGGTATATGGGAAAGAGGGGGTAACGCAATCTCAATTAGAGGAGCATTTCACCAAGACGATTAAGCCGGGATTTCAAGCATTACGAGGCTTGGATCATATGGACGTGATCGGTGATCGAAGTACACATCTGAGCATAGGACTCCTTCCAGATAGGCTTCGTTCCTATGGGTTAACGCCTGCTCAGGTATCAGAAGCCGTCCGCAACGCTTTGGCATCAGGTCCGGCAGGAACAGTGGAATTGGAGGGGAATACGCTGCTTGCCCGCATGAACAACGGATTAACTAGTGTCAAGCAACTAGAGGAAATTGCTGTGCAATCCCCTCAGGGGGATACGATCCGATTGACGGAGCTCGGGAAGATCACTGAGATCTCGGAATCCAAGTTCATCGCGAGGCTGGATGATCAGCCGGCTATCGGTATTTTGCTATATAAGGCGAACGGAGCTAACGCGGTTGAATTCTCTACAGGTGCCGATCATTTGATGAGCAAGTGGGAATCAGAACTTGCAGGTGTAACCTTCAAGAAGGTCTACAATTATGCTGACGAAGTGAAGCAATCCATTGGCGGGCTTGTCCGGGAGGGATTAGTTGGTGCACTGCTTGCCTCTCTCATGATTCTGGTTTTTCTGAGAAATATGCGAATGACCTTAATCGTGCTCATATCCATTCCACTCTCCGTGCTTATTGCCCTATTGCTGATGAAATGGATGGATATCTCCCTTAATATTATGACGCTCGGCGGCATGTTTATTGCGATAGGCCGTGTGGTCGACGACAGTATTGTCGTCATTGAGAATATATATGCCAAGCTGTATCGGGCTGAGGAACGGAATGAATCCGTTATCGCGCTGGCGACGAAGGAAGTGGCCAATGCAATTACGTCATCTACGTTAACAACAGTGGGCGTATTTGCACCGATCGGCATGATCAGTGGAGCAGCAGGGCAGCTGTTCCGTCCTTTCGCAATTACATTGGCCTGTGCTTTGATGGCATCACTGCTCGTGGCCCTGACTGTTATCCCAATGCTGGCGAAGCTGCTCGTACTGAAGCAGGCTAATGTAAAGGGACATGATGCTGGAGAGCACAAGCCATCCAGAATTACGACCGGTTATCGCAAACTCTTAGAGTGGTCGCTCAATCATCGGATCAAGACATTGTTCATCTCAATTCTGTTGTTTATCGTTACAATGGTTGCGCTTGTCCCACAGCTTGCCTTTACCTTAATGCCAGAAGGGACACCGCCGCGTCAGTTCTTCTTCACCATTAAGCTGCCTTATGAGAATTCCTTGAAGGCGACAGATAATGTGATGAAGGAGATGGAAGCGGAGCTTCGCGCTGCTAAAGACGCACAGAATAAGCCGCTGTTCACGTTCATTGAGACGCTGGTCGGGTACGCAGGCGATCCGAATGCGATGCCATACATGGCCCAAATCTATACGGAAGTAAATGAAGAGGCTAATGTGGAGCAAGTAAGACGTGAATATAAAGCCAAGCTGGAAGCATATATTCCCGCTGGATCGGAGCTGGATACACGGACATTGACAGGGGACACCAGTGCAGCGCCGGATTTTGTATATGTGTTGTCTGGTGAAGATGCAGTTCAGCTAAGAGAGGCAGCGGCAATTATCAAGCAAGAAATGATCAAATTCCCTGAGTTGTCGGAGATCAAAGATTCGTTAAGCGAAGCTTCCTCTGAAGTGGTGATCGATGTCGATCCGCGGAAAGCGAAACAATTCGGACTAACACCGGCTATCGTCCAGGGCACACTGCAGACGTGGCTGTTCCAAGATAAGATTGGCGAGTATCGGTACCAAGAAGGGCTGTTGTCCACGGTAGTAGAGACGGAGAAGGGGTTGAGTGGTGATCTGAGCGCGGTTGGGCAGATTCAACTGAGAACACCGACTCAGGAAACCATTTCAGTTGCGGATATCGCTACGATTAAACGAGTGAAGTCCCCAGCTTCCATTAAGCGAGACAATCAGAAACAGGTCATCAATGTTACGGCGAAATTAAATGGACAGAACAAAGGCGGCATTAGTGCACAAGTAGCAGCCTCCTTAGATCTGATCCAACTGCCAGACGGGGTTGGACGATCCGTGTCGGGCATAAGTGCAGATATTGGAGACAGCTTTGGACAGTTATTCATAGCAATGGCTGCGGCAGTGTTTGTCGTGTACTTGATTATGGTACTTACGTTCGGCAATGCGACTGCTCCATTTGCGATTATGTTTTCCCTGCCGTTTGCAGCTATAGGCGGTGTGCTTGGTTTGATTGTTACGAATGAATCGATTAATATTACCTCCTTAATCGGTTTCATGATGTTGATCGGCATTGTAGTGACGAATGCCATTGTGTATATCGATAAGGCGCAGCAGCTGCGAGAAGCCGGACAGGATGTGAGGAGTGCGTTGATAGAAGCGGGTATATCCCGTTTGCGGCCTATCATCATGACGGCAGGAGCAACCATTATGGCGCTGCTTCCACTTGCATTTGGATTCGGCCACGGTACGCTTATATCCCGCGGATTGGCGGTTGTTGTAATTGGCGGCTTGACGGTATCCACATTATTAACGCTTGTGGTTGTTCCAATTATGTATGATATGATAGCTCGGCGTAAAAAAAACAAGAACCAGTTTCTTGATCAACAAGGGAATGGAGCAGCGCCGCTAACAGAAGGGAAGGAGACCTCATCATGAATCAATCCCATTTACGAAGCATGAAAATACTGCTTATGTTGATGCTTGCGGGAGCGGCTGTGGGAGTGGCTGGGTGCTCTGCGTCGGATCAAGTGAATGGTCCCGAGGCGACAAGCGAACAACATTCGCAATCTACAGTTGCAGAGGTTAAGACGACCGGTGTGACCAAACAGATCATGGGGGCCGCACCTGAGATCGTCGCTGATATTGCGCCGTCAGTGACGATAGACATCGTAGCTAAGGGTAGCGGAGAAATTGTGGCAGTGGAGAAGAAGCGCGGAGATCGTGTGAAGCGCGGAGAAGTGATCGCTCGGACGGATGTGTCGCGTATTCTTTCTCAAAAGCAGCGAGCAGAGCAGGCGTTGCAGAATGCCAATAAACTGCTGGAAACTTCACATGAGACGAAACGTGTGAACAATTCGGAAACGCGAATGTCCATAACGAAGATGGAAGAGCAAATCGAAGAGCAAACAAAGGCGTTGAATAAGCTGAAAAACGGCTATGATGAAGGCACTGTAGAAAAAGCTTCTGTAGAACAGTCTGAGCTGCAACTTAAAAATACAAAGTTTGATTTGCAAGTGTTGAAAATGAAGCTGGATACAGCGGAAAGACTTGCAGAGGATGTAGGTGCCGAGGATCAAATCTCGGCAGCAGAGTTTCAATTGAAAGAGGCGAAATTTGCGATTGCAGAAGCTGAAATCAAGGCTCCTACCGATGGCGTCTTGACAGAATGGACTGTGCTTGCTGGAATGAATGTGGCTCCAGGCACGAAGATCGGACGCGTTGCCAATGTCCACACCGTTCGCGTACAGGGGAAAGTGACCGAAGACATGCTTTCTCTGCTTCATGGTAAGAAGAAGTTGCCTTTCTATGTGTCTGGCAAGCCAGAAAAAAAGTATGAGGGCTCTATTACCTATTTATCCGCAGTTATGGATATGGACACACGTACGTATGCTGTGGAGCTGTTAGTGGATAATGCCAAGCTTGAATTAAAGGCGGGGATGAAGGTTCAGGTCATTCTTGCTGGGGAGAATGAACGCAAGGTTCCTGTCGTACCAGCAACTGCTGTCGTACGTGAACAAGGCTCTGCATTTGTGTTCATCTATCAAAATGGTACGGCGATTAAGCGCTCTGTCACACTTGGCACATTGGAGGATGCGATATATCCGGTAATTGAAGGATTGCAGGATGGAGAATCCATTATTATCTCAGGCCAGCACCAACTGAAGGACAAACAACAGGTGCGGCTTGCGAAGTAGAGGAGTTGACAAGATTTGAAACAGAAAACAATTCAGGTTGTGGCTTTTGCCGCTCTGTGCGGAATAATCATTGGGACTCTTCCGACAGAAGCGCTTGCTGCTGCCACAGATGGGAGCAAGTCAGCTAATACTGCTAATCAAACTACGCATCCTGCCAGCGCAGCGAAAGCGAAGCCAGTTCAGAAGCAGATACCGAAGGCTCAGGATTACTGGAAGAATAGGTTTGGATTACAGATTGACCTAACCAATGTGATTAATAGCGTAACGGACAAAGGGAAACAAGTTGCTGCCACCATGAAAATCAAAAATAATTCTAGCAAAAAGCTCCGTCTTCCTGATTATGAATTATATGTACTGATGGATAACAAAAAGGAATATGCGATGATATCTAGCGAGAACAGTGCTCGTGTTCTGTCTCAGGGCGAAGTGGTGGAGTGGAGGTTAATGAGTCATGTCGTCGAAGATGACATGGCGGCTCCTGTACGATTTATTTGGAAGGAAGTTAATCGGGAGGTATATCCGAAAAAGGAAACAGTCGTTGCGGTGATGGATGTCGTGCAGCCTGCATGGGAAAATGACTATACTCCAATTACCGATCCCGCCTTGATTAAGGAATGGGGGCAATCCTTCCAACTGCAAGCATTGTCGGATTCATCAATGCTTACGTATACGCCTGTAAGCATCATGAAGAGTTCAGGCAAGCCAGCGCAAGTGGCCGAGCGGTTCAAACAAAAGCTGGAGACGGTTCATGTGGTCACTTTCCGTGTCGTAAACAGGAACAATATACGCGAGAATGTCCCAGACATCAAATTGACGGCATGGTCGAACAACGATCTGTATCAGTCTACAAAACTGGGCAAGGCTCCTGAATCGCTCATGCCGGGTGAGGGCGCAACGCTGCGATACGCTGTAGAGACAGGTGCGAATACGGTGCTGACAGGATTGAAGCTATTAACCTCGGAATCGTTCCTGCCTCCTGGGGCGGCCGATCCGACCAAGGCTGCAACCTATCAAGTAGGGCGATTATATATTAACATTCCGAATCGAGGAACGAGTCAGGTTGTACCGACCGATTATAAGCTGCGGGATAAGCTGAATTTCAGCGATAGTACGGATTTATTTCCAGAGGGCTTGAATGTCTCGATGGAAGAAGAGACGCTGTTAGAGAACAAGGAGGCAGGATTCAGAGCACTTCTTCTCCGTTTCAAATTCGAGAATAAGAGCAGTTCCTCAATCACGATCCCATCCTATCAATTTGAACTGGAAGATAAGGATGGATCTCGATTTGGAGGGGAACGACTTGGTGCTAAGACGGATAAGAAATCACTGCTTCCAAGCGCTGCTGTAGTTGAATCTCACATGTTCGTGATCCCTGATGGCTCGAAGGAACCGGAGTTACTGCTGCATGTTGTCGACAACCGAGAAGAACAAACCTATCCTTTCATTGTGGATACGTTCCGTTTCAAGACGAGTTACGATAATACTGGAGACTTGCTGTTTGATATGTATCCATTCCAATTGAAAATTAATGATTGGGGAGGAAGCTGGTTGCGGGGCGGAGCTGACATGGTTCAATCGTCTTCGTATGCCTTAAGACTGAAACTGAATATTATTCGGGCGAAGCAGGTAATGAGTGAGCCGAACTTATCGAAAATCAAACTGGAGCTAACCGATCATAGCGGACGGATGCTTGGATCCAAGCTGTTCTCACTTGTTGAGGAGCCACTCTTGAGGGAAGGAGAACAGAACATCATTTTTGAGAACATTGATATGCTTGGCTTGAGTTATCCTGTCACGGTCAGCTTCTATGAAATGTTTGATACGCCATATGGACCGGTAAAGCGGTTCCTGGGTAGAGTGATAAGAAGTTAATTTTGACCAGAGATTAACTACTATGATAGAAGAGGGTTAGAGACTTATTTTCTCTAACCCTCTTTTCTTATTGTTACAGATCGAGTAAAGGCAACATCCATTCCTTTAACCCCCGAACTTGTCCACGTTTACGAATGCGAAATACAACCCTATTCACCAAATCGTTTTAAACTTTCCAGGAAATCACCGACAGACAGCTCGCTTATTTGATTAAGCAGGTTATCCATTTGAGTTTTCTTGCGAAGAGAACCGACGAGCAATATCTCAACGGCTTGATCGCGATCGACAAGAACAGATTGAACGTGCAGGGAATTGGTTAATAATGCAGCAATAACTGCAATTTGGTCGATGCTTAGTTTAGGGCAGTTGGCATTTTTCTTATTCTTATTTTTAGAGTTTCCGTTTCCATTTCCATTTGATTTTTTCTGATTATTTTTTGAAAAGGACACAGCCACTCACCCTCTTGTCAGATTACGGTATTATTGTCTCAGCCGGTTCTTCTGCTCCTTGCACGAGTCCGAAAGCAAACGATACAACCAATACGATGAGCACTATAAGAAGGATCACTCGTTGATTATCATCTTCAGCGGCCATGCTCATTCTCCTCATAACATGATATTTTATAATGATTATTGTAATCAGGATGAGGGGGAAAGGTTCCAACAGTTCGGCCTAATCTGGCAGTAAATCATCCAGAATACTGGCTTACAAAAATGTAATGTGGCAAATACAATGTATTTCGTTGACTTTTGATCGTCTAATCGATAAAGTTACGAATGCGACTACAGTGATAAAGAGGGTTACAGATGAACGCGTATCTATTTCCAATTAAATTTGCTTTTCTTACGTTCCCGATAGCGGCATTACTCTTGACGCTTCCTTTTTTAATCGTGCAATATCGCAAATACGGGTATGTCAATAAGGTTCGCGCTTTGGTGCTTTATTCCATGCTGCTCTATTTTATTTCTGCTTATTATTTGGTGATATTGCCGCTGCCGCAAAATGTGCACAATTGTGTGGATCGGGCAGGTGCAGTATTTGAGCAGCTGCGTCCATTCCAATTCGTTCGCGATATTATGAAGGAGTCTAATGTTGAATGGTCGCATCCAACGACCTATGTACAGCTGCTGAAGGAAAGAGCCTTTTTCCAGGCCGCATTCAATGTGGTATTGACGCTTCCGCTTGGCGTATATATGCGCTACTATTTCCAACGATCGTTCTTGCAGACGACGGTTATTGCATTTCTTGTCTCATTATTTTTTGAGATTACGCAACGAACAGGCTTGTATGGGTTCTACGATTGTCCATATCGGTTGTTTGATGTAGATGACTTGATTTTGAATACTGCGGGGGGCTGTATCGGATTTTTACTGGCACCAGTATTTACATACTTCCTGCCGCGTTCACACCAGCTGGATGATCATGTAGATCTGAGCAAGAAGCCTGTTGGATTCATTCGCAGAGGAATCGCGGTGTGGCTGGATATGACATTGCTATCGATTATCATGGGTTGCATATACATTGTATACCGTACGATTGCATATGGAGACAACTATAGCAATTTCGAGCTGAGTGAATTCAATTTCTTGTATTTGGCAGCAGGTGTTTTCGTTTATTTTATACTCATACCAACGTTTACGGATGGGAAAACCTTCGGCAAATGGGTAACACGTATCCACTTGGTTCAGGACGATACAGAGGGTTCCCTTTGCAGAATTACATTTGTCGGTTTGCTGAAGCGATACGGTATATTGTATTTCGGTGTAGGTGGCATCAATTACGTACTTGGATATGTATTGAAGTTCAACGAGGCTATGGATTCGCTGGTTATGATATTGGTAGTGATTGCGTGGCTTGGTTTCAACGGTTTACTCTTCCTGCACCTCATGCTGCATCTGTTCAAGAAAGATAAGCGTCTATTTTACGAAAAAATAAGCCGAACTCGTAATGTGATTACCATCCCAGAACGAATGAGGCGAGAGATGGCAGACGAACAATATGCTCCTTCTGCGCAGGATGAATCAGTTGGTAATGAGCCTGAAATCACTTCTATACCAAACTACGATGACATCCTGAACAAAGAGCTGGTTGTTGATGACGTGACAACCTCAGTACCATCCAGACATGAAGTGCATTCAGATGAGACAACTGAAAATCAGGTTATGCAGGCTCCGCAGTCAACAGGGTCAGCACGTTCGAATAATGCTCGCGACTTGGTTGATCAAGAGCTGGCTCGTCTGAAGGAGAAGCTGGCGAAGAAAGAAGAATAAATACAAATAAATAAGGGCCTCTAATGATCACAACATTTGTGATCATAGAGGCCCTTCTTCTTGGAATTTCGTTCATCTAAATCGAGATGCGGGCGTAAATTGGTAATAAATGCAGTATAGAACAATATCATTCGTTCTTTGACCAGAAGGGTTACTCCTAATGGTGCGCCAGCAACAGTTCTTAACGAGGCTTACTCTTTGCCTTCTACTGAGCCATCCGCACTAGGACGGAAGGATGGTGGCTTGGGGCTTTTTTTTGGACGGAAACGTGCCGCTACGTAGTTGCGCTTGCGGTCGCGATAAAATATCCATCCCCCTATGAAACCCACGCCAATAATGAACAGAAGCAGACCAGCGGTGAAGGGCAGCCATTGGAATGCGGGAGCAGACAGCTTATCATTGCCATGGTCGACCACATAATCGAACACAGCATTTTTCATAAGCAGAAATCCGCTTGTCGCGGTTACGCCTGGAATAACCAGAAGCAGAACCGCAATAAATCGAGTGATAACATGTGTTTGCTTCATTATGATCTTCACCTGCTCACGTCATGTAAGTTAGCTTCATATTACCTTGATTGCGCATACTTGTCTAATGTTTCCTCTCCTTTAGAACCAATAGAATGACAGTTGTCATGTTTGCTGCGCAAAGAAAAGGGAGTACAATAGAACCATCGGAAATGAACACGAAAGGAGAGTTGCTTGCATGACGAAACAAGTAGATGTTGCGATTCTGGGTGGAGGAACTGGAGGTTATATCGCTGCAATTGCAGCAGCCCAGGCTGGCAAGTCAGTCGCTGTCATTGAGCGTGAGAAGCTAGGGGGAACATGCTTGCATCGAGGATGCATCCCAAGCAAGGCTCTGCTTCGGAGTGCTGAAATATACCGTCAGACAGGAGAAGCCGCATCCTTTGGCATCGAGATTGAGGGACGGAAGCTGCGCTTTGATCGGGTTCAGGCCCGCAAGCAGAAGGTTGTAGACCAGCTTCATAAAGGTGTGCAATTTCTGATGAAGAAGCACAAAATTGAAGTCATTCATGGAGTGGGACGGATTATGGGCCCTTCCATCTTTTCACCGAGAAGCGGCTCAGTCGCCGTAGAATGTGATGAGGGAGAAGCGATTACAATCGTACCGAACCATGTCATCATTGCAACAGGATCACGCCCGCGCATATTGCCGGGACTTCCAGTAGATCATCCTTCTGTTGTTACGACGGATGAGGCGCTAGAATGGACAGAGCTGCCGAAGCGAGTGGCGATTCTAGGGGGCGGAGTCATTGGGGTAGAATGGGCTTCCATGCTGACAGACTTCGGTGTTGAAGTGAATGTCATTGAGTCTGCTGCTCATCTCGTTCCGCAGGAAGATAAGGACGTCTCAACCGAACTTCAGCGTCAATTGGCGAAGCGTGGTGCGCGAATACATACACAAGCAATTGTTGAACCGGAGAAGGTTCAGATAGATCCAGACACAGGAGAAGTGAAGCTCGAGATTACCTCGAACGGACAAGCGATAGACATAAATGCAGACAAGCTGCTCGTATGTATAGGAAGACAGGCCAATATTGAGAACATTGGGCTGGAAAATGCGGGCATTGAATACGGCAATGGTCGAATTATTGTTAATGAATTTATGCAAACAAATGAGTCTCATATATATGCGATTGGCGATGTTGTTGGGGGATTACAACTTGCTCATGCTGCATCTGCAGAAGGAATTCTTGCAGTGCGTCACATATGTGGCGAGGCAGAGACGGGAATCGACTCCCGTCGTATACCTCGCTGCATCTATACAGCGCCAGAAACGGCATCCATCGGTTGGACGGAGAAGGAAGCAGTTGAAGCGGGATATTCGATTAAAACGAGCAAAGTTCCGTTTCAAGCAATAGGCAAGGCAATTGTGCAGGGTGATACGACAGGATTCGTGAAAATAATTGCAAATGCGGATACCAATGATTTACTTGGGGTTCACATTGTCGGGCCTCATGCTACGGAACTGATAGGCGAGGCAGCAGTTGCACAATGGCTTGATGCAACACCATGGGAAGTAGGCGAAGTTATTCATCCGCATCCTTCTTTAAGCGAGATTATGGGCGAGGCAATGCTTGCTGTTGATGGTCATGCGTTGAATCTATAAGTGCATGTTCAAAAAGGTCGGTTTTCAGCACCGAGAAAGTTGGATGAAGCTAGGGCCTGAGGAGCGGAGTGTACGTTTTGGGTACATGAGCACCGGAAGGCCCGGCTGAATTCAAGATTCGATGCCGAGTCCACTTCATGATTTACTTCGTGATCAAAAGCGGACTTTTTGAACAACCTCTATAAGGGGATGAGAATAGTCTGACGTTTTCTTTTGGGAATGTTCAGAGTATAATAGTTTTTAGACTCTAGTCTTAGTACCTGGTATTAGATAACTGACCACTGTTCATGACTTGTGTGCAGGATAGCTATGAAGCTGCTCTGTACAAGGGTCGAAGAACGGATTTTGCGATAATAAAGGAGGATGACTCCATGACACCAGATATGACGACTCGTCAGCAGACGAGACATGAAGAGCTTGGCCTAACCCATAAGCAGGCACAGGAAATGTACCGCATGATGCTTCTTGCACGCATGTACGATGAACGTGCGCTGCTGCTGCAGCGTGCCGGTAAAATCAACTTTCACGTATCAGGCATAGGCCAAGAAGCAGCGCAAATTGGCGCGGCTTTTGCGCTCGATCATCAGAAAGATTACTTCCTGCCTTATTACCGAGATTATGGATTTGTCATGTCGGTTGGTATGACCGTACGTGAACTAATGCTCGCCTTGTTCGGCAAAGCGGGCGATCCGAACAGCGGTGGGCGCCAAATGCCAGGTCATTTCGGCTGCAAGCGGTTGCGTATCGTAACCGGCTCTAGTCCGGTAACGACACAGGTTCCACATGCGGTAGGCATAGCTCTGGCAGCGAAGATGCGCAATGAAGATTCTGTATCATTTGTGACGCTTGGAGAAGGTTCCAGCAACCAGGGAGATTTCCATGAGGGCTGCAACTTCGCAGGAGTTCATAAGCTGCCAACCATCATTATGGTAGAGAACAATCAATATGCCATCTCTGTTCCAATTGCGAAGCAAATCGCAGGTCGCGTATGTGATCGGGCTTTGGGTTATGGCTTCCCAGGGGTTCAGGTTGATGGCTGTGATGTGTTAGAAGTATACCGAGTTATGAAGGAAGCGCGTGAACGTGCTGTCCGAGGTGAGGGGCCTACGTTGGTAGAAGCAGTCATGTATCGCTTGTCTCCCCATTCAACTGCGGATAATGACATGGTATATCGTACGAAGGAAGAAGTGGAGGAGCACCGGAATAAGGATGGTCTTCCTCGATTCAAGGCCTACCTGATTGAATGCGGCATCTGGTCTGAAGATGAAGATGCTGTTCTGCGCGCTGAACTGAAAGCTGTGCTCGATGACGCAACCGCATATGGTGAACAGGCGCCGTTCCCGCAAGGGGAAGAAGCACTGAAGCATGTCTACGCGGAGGAGGGTCAGGGAACATGGCAGTAATGGAGTATATTGACGCAATTCGACTTGCAATGAAGGAAGAGATGGAACGAGACAGCAATGTATTCGTGCTCGGTGAGGATGTCGGGGTCAAAGGTGGCGTCTTCACAACAACCAAGGGGCTGTATGAACAATTTGGCGAAGCTAGATCGTTAGATACCCCGCTTGCAGAGTCGGCCATTGCCGGCGTTGCAATTGGAGCCGCAATGGTAGGAATGAAGCCAATTGCTGAGATGCAGTATTCGGACTTCATGTTCCCAGCAACGAACCAAATCATTAGTGAGGCCGCTAAGATTAGATATCGTTCAAACAATGACTGGACCTGTCCACTTGTGATACGCGCCCCAATTGGCGGTGGTGTTGCAGGGGGGTTGTACCATTCACAATGCCCGGAATCTGTATTCTTCGGGACACCAGGTCTAAAGATAGTTGCTCCTGCAACGGCATACGATGCCAAGGGTCTGCTGAAGGCGGCAGTTCGTGATCCTGATCCGGTTATCTTCTTCGAGAATAAGAAGTGCTACCGAATGATCTCGGGAGAGGTTCCAGTTGAGGACTACGTAGTACCGATTGGTGAAGCGAAAGTGGTTCGCGAAGGAACGGATATAACAGTTATTGCCTACAGTTTGCCAGTCCATTATGCATTGCAAGCTGCGGAAGAATTGGCGAAGGAAGGCATCAGCGCACATGTACTGGACTTGCGTACGATTCAACCGCTTGATCGAACAGCGATACTTGAAGCTGTCTCGAAGACCGGCAAAGTGCTGATTATTCATGAGGATAACAAGACTGGCGGCGTCGGGGCAGAGGTAGCGGCAATCATTGCAGAAGAGCTGCTCTATGATCTCGATGCGCCGATTCAACGTCTGTGCGGACCGGATGTGCCTGCAATGCCTTATAGTCCTCCGATGGAGAAATTCTTCATGCTGAATAAGGACAAAGTGAAGGAAGCGATGCGCCAATTGGCGATCTTCTAATCGAATGGCAGACGGTATGAAGGAGGGAGAGACATGGCACAGCCTATGACGGAACTTCTCTTTCAACCGTACAGAACGGGAGTGTGAAAACGATGTCTTCAAATCAGGGAACAGAAGTATTGATGCCGCAGTTGGCAGAATCCCTTGTACAGGCGACTATCGGCAAATGGCTGAAGCGTCCAGGGGAGACCTTTGATGCGTATGAACCGATTTGTGAAGTGATTACAGATAAGGTAGTAGCTGAATTGCCAGCAACAGAAGCAGGCATTATGCAGGAAATTGTGGCGCATGAAGGCGAAACCGTTGCGGTAGGCGCGGTGATCTGCCGTGTTCAGTCACAAGCTGCTGCATCTGTGCCATCGTCAGCTGCAGGTGCCTCTGAGCAGAATCAGGGCCATACAGCGGACGCCCCACTAAATCAAACGGGGCAGGCAGGGCAGGATATGCGCAATCGGTATTCACCCGCCGTGCAGCGACTTGCGCAGGAGCACGGAATTGATTTGCAGCGAGTAGCTGGTTCTGGATTGGGCGGCCGCATTACACGCAAAGATGTAATGGCTGCAATTGAAGCTGGTGGAGAAACCGTAGTAACGCCATCAAGTGCTGCTACAGTTGGCAATGCACCAGCCTCATCGTCTGGTATAGGAATAGCTGGTGGAGCAAGTGCAGCCCCGCAATCAAGTGCGGTGCAGCATGCAAGCGGGCATGTGCGCAACACCGGACTTCATCTTACAGAGACGCCGCGTATCCCTTCGATTGAAGTAGAAGGAAGAACACAAGCTGGTAATGGAGAGACCTTCATTGACGTCACACCGATTCGGCATACAATCGCAACGCGTATGCGCCAGAGCGTCTCTGAAATTCCGCATGCTTGGACGACAATTGAAGTCGACGTTACGAATCTTGTACAGCTTCGCAACAAGATTAAGGATGAATTCAAGCGCAAGGAAGGCATTAATCTGACTTATTTGGCATTCGTGCTGAAGGCGATCGTCAATGCGATCAAGGATTATCCAATTATGAACTCGGTGTGGGCTGTCGATAAGATTATCGTGAAGCGTGACATTAACTTGTCTTTGGCTGTAGGTACAGAAGATTCTGTATTAACGCCTGTCATTAAGAAGGCTGACCAGAAGAACATTGCGGGGTTGGCACGAGAGATTGATGAGCTGGCACGGAAGACAAGAGAGGGAACTTTGTCTCCGAATGATATGCAGGGTGGGACATTTACCGTGAATAATACGGGGTCGTTCGGCTCCATCCTGTCTTATCCGATCATTAATTATCCGCAGGCTGCCATTCTTACCTTTGAATCGATCGTGAAGAAGCCTGTTGTGATTAATGACATGATTGCCGTCCGCTCGATGGCGAATATGTGTCTGTCGTTGGATCACCGCATATTAGATGGCGTAATTTGCGGTAGATTTTTACAACGCGTGAAAGAAAATCTCGAAAGCTTCTCATTGGACACGAAAGTGTATTAAAATAGAATCAGCACGAATCGACGGAAGAAAGCGTGATGACAATGAATAATGAATGGAATAAAGCGGATAAGGCTCTTCGTGTAACCCATATGGGGCGTGTCGATTATGGCGCAGCATGGGATATGCAGAAGGAACTCGTTCATGCCATTGATGATGGTACGAGAGAAGATACGCTGCTGCTGCTGGAGCACCCCCCTACGTATACAATCGGTTCACAGCGCCACCCGGAGCATTTGCTGCTAAGCAAGGAAGAACTGGAGCGACAAGGAATTGCACTGTACGAGATTGATCGTGGCGGGGATATTACATATCACGGTCCAGGACAGCTGGTTGGTTATCCGTTAGTGCTATTGGATGGGCCACAGCTTGATCTTCACGGGTATTTGCGATCATTGGAAGAAGCGATTATTCAATTTCTTGCGACATTCGGTGTAATCGGAAGCCGCAAGCCAGAGTATACCGGTGTGTGGGTTGGCAATGTTAAGATAGCTGCGATAGGTGTGAAATTCAATAAATGCAGACGCCGTCGTGGCTTCGTAACCAGCCATGGCTTTGCACTCAATGTGAAGAGCGGCATCCAGCATGAAGGGTTCTCAGGCATTATTCCGTGTGGAATTAGCGAGTATGGGGTAACATCACTGGAGGATTGCACAGGTCAAACCTTCACAGTGGAGCAAGTAGGCCAATTGCTGCTGCCTCATCTTGTTCATGTTTTCGGATTCGAAGCGGCCAAGCTTGACACTTCGCTGTTGGTGTAGGAGGCTGCAATAAGTTCAAGCCATGCGATTGCTCGCATGGCTTGTCCCGTAGCTGCTCTGCTTATGTGGTTGCAAGATGAGATGCAGCTAGGTACCCCTAGCATGGATCAGCTTGAAGCACTAGCCATATATAAATGGCTCGACAATCACAAGCACGGTGGATGCGAGCATCGCGGCGAGCATGACATATATAATGATTTTAAACCATCGTTTGGATTGCATAAGAACAGAGAACTCCTTTCATCAATAAGTTCATGAGTTATTCTCTATTGTACCTTAAATAAACGTTTGGAGGAAAGAGATATGGTTCAACAGGAAAGACTTGTAAAGCACTTTATGGAATTGGTTCAAATTGATAGCGAGACGAAAAATGAACGTGCGATCTGTGATGCGTTGAAACAGCAGTTCGAGGCACTTGGCCTCCAAGTAACGGAAGATGATACAACGTCTGCAACGGGACATGGAGCAGGCAACCTGATTGTGAACTGGTCAGCAACAGAAGGTCAAGAGAACGCAAAGCGTTTCTTCTTCACCTCCCATATGGATACTGTTACACCGGGCAATGGCATTAAGCCGCAGCTTGGCGAAGATGGATATATCCGCAGTGACGGTACCACGATTCTTGGATCAGACGACAAGGCAGGCCTTGCTGCTATGTTCGAAGCGATCCGACTCATTCAAGAATCGAATACACCACACGGTTCGATCCAGTTTATCATTACAGTAGGTGAGGAATCCGGCCTTGTAGGTGCTCGTGCAATGGACAGCAGCCACTTGCAGGCTGACTTCGGTTATGCGCTGGACTCAAATGGTGAGATTGGAGCAATTGCAGTTGCGGCTCCTACGCAAGCGAAAATTACAATGGAAGTGTTCGGTAAGTCCGCGCATGCAGGCGTGAATCCGGAAGATGGCATCAGTGCAATTCAAGTTGCCAGCAAAGCGATTTCCCGTATGCCGCTTGGACGCGTTGACCACGAAACGACTGCGAACATCGGCAAATTCGAAGGTGGTGGAGCGACGAACATTGTATGCGACTATGTGAAGCTGCATGCGGAAGCGCGCAGTATCGTACAGCATAAGGTTGAAGCTCAAGTAAAGGCAATGAAGGAAGCGCTCGAGAGTGCTGCAGAGGAATGTGGAGCAAGAGCCGAGTTCCACAGTGACATCGTGTACCCTGCATTCCAATTCACAGAGAAAGATGAAGTTGTGCAGCTCGCGAAGCGTGCTATTGAGAGTATTGGCGCAACGACGCGCTTGTTCCATTCAGGCGGCGGCAGTGATGCAAATATCTTCAACGGCATGGGTGTACCTACCGTTAACTTGGCAGTAGGATACTTGGACATCCATACGACGAAGGAGCGTATTCACGTATCCGACTTGGTGAAGACGAGTGAATTGGTAGTCGCGATTATTCAACAAGCTGTACAAGCATAGCATGCAATAAACATGTAGCTTGCTCTTGGATGATTATTGCAGGAAATGAATGAAATGATTATCATACTCAGCAGTTGTGCTGCATAGGATAAGCCCTTGTTCGATACCATTCATGAACAAGGGCTTAATTGTTTTGAAACGGTTCGATTGTGCATAAGATGCAGGGGGATTAAGCATGGTAAGGACTGAACAGCGGAAGCCGCCAAGAGGTAAGCTATTTGCTGGATAATTTGCGGGTGGCGGGTTGGTTGTCCAATATCTGAGACAGTGGAGTGTTTCCGCCATGGCGCATCATGAGACGACGCAGTTCGACGATTACTTCTTGCTTCTTGCCAACTAACAGCATTTCCTGTGCTTGATATATGCGTTGCATCCATTCATCACTCCCGGATCGAATCGGACAAGCCGTAATGATATAATGGGTATGTTCAGCGGAACGGAAATATGTACATAAAGGAGCACGAATATATGAATGAACAACGAGGTTCTGAACGGGCAAGCAATCCTTTAGAAGAAGTTACAATAGAGACGAAGCCTATTTTTGATGGGAAGATCATTAAGCTTCAGGTAGATACGGTTACGCTCCCTAACGGTTCGACTGCAACAAGGGAGATTGTCCGTCATCCAGGGGCTGTTGCGGTATTAGCGATCAAAGAGGATAAAATGCTTGTTGTTGAACAGTATCGCAAGCCTCTTGGGCGCAATCAGGTTGAGATTCCAGCAGGCAAGCTTGATCCGGGTGAAGAGCCAATCGTAGCTGCAATGCGTGAGCTTGCGGAGGAGACAGGCTATCGTACAGATCATCTCATTCCATTAGGCTCATTCTATACATCGCCTGGTTTTGCGGATGAAATCATTCATTTGTATGCAGCAGATCAATTGATAGCCGGCGAAGCGCATACGGACGAAGATGAATTTTTGGAAGTAGATGCGATGACGCTAGAGGAAGCATTTGCTGCGATGCGCGCAGGGCGAATTAGCGATGCGAAGACTATCAATGCGATGTATGCATGGCAAATTTACAAACTAACAGGAAAGTGGCCGGTATAACCGAATGGAGAATGCAGCAAGAAGTGGACAGCATGATGAGTTGCATACCATGTATGGTGACTTCCATATTCATATAGGCAGTACCGCGGAAGGACAGCCTGTGAAAATCAGCGCGAGCCGCAACTTGACCTTCGAGGCAATAGCACATGAAGCTTCCGAACACAAAGGGGTTCATCTGATTGGCATCATTGATGCGCATGCGCCGGGTGTACTGCGGGATATCGCAACGCTTCTTGATAAAGGCGAGATGGAGGAACTTCAGGATGGCGGTATCCGGTATAAGAACACCACGATATTTCTAGGAACCGAGCTCGAAATTCGTGAAGAAGGATATGGCATTGCACATGTGCTGTGTTATTTGCCGAATATCCATGCAATGGAACGATTCTCGAATTGGCTATCCCCTCATGTCACCAACATGAGTTTATCGTCCCAGCGTGTGTACTTGCCAGGGCGAGCACTGCAGGAAGAAACTGCGGCATATGGCGGATTGTTCGTTCCTGCGCATGTGTTCACACCTTTTAAAAGTATATATGGGAACTGTGCTGACAGAATGGCAGATGTGCTCGATCTGGAGATTATAGATGCTGTGGAGTTGGGCTTAAGTGCTGATACGGAAATGGCGGGATGTATCTCTGAGTTGGATCGATTTACATTGCTGACGAATTCAGATGCACATTCACTAAGTAAAATTGCAAGGGAGTACAATGCACTTGCCATGGCTTCACCAACATTCAAGGAGTGGGCAATGGCCTTGCGTAGGGAAGCTGGACGCGGGGTTACAGCCAATTATGGTCTTAATCCGCGGCTTGGTAAATATCATCGCACTTCTTGTGCGAAATGTGGCCACGTTGTAGACAGTACTGCTTCCGTAGAAATCACAGATACCCACGCGAATCAGGTACAGCCAAGATGTCCAGAATGTGGTTCAACGAAGTTCAGCCGTGGTGTATCTGAGCGGATACGTTCTATCGCAGATCGTGAACAATCGGAGATTCCAGCTCATCGCCCACCATATTGCATGCAGATTCCGCTTGAATTCATCCCTGGTGTAGGGAAGCGAACGCTTGCCAAGCTGCTGGAGCATTTCGGAACGGAGATGAACGTACTGCACCATGCAACGGAGGAGGAACTCAAGCAAGTGGTTGGACAAGCTACAGCAGAACTTATTGTGCTCGCTAGGAGCGGACAGCTGTCTCTACAAAGTGGCGGCGGAGGCACATACGGCAAAGTAATCACAGGAGAATAGTTCGAATCATAAAGGGACGAGCATGAGCATAAGCTGGATGGACGAGGTATTCGTCGCTTCAACTTATTCGAAAGGGGCATCATCCATGAAGCCTATTGCTCACTCTTTTCGCTCTCAGCTCCATTTATATATTTTCGTGTCCGTTCTCTTCCTCGTCGGCGTTGTGTTTGGTTCCTTGCTCGTGAATGCACTGACATTGGAACAACAGCAGGATATCGGGAACCATGTGAGTCAGTTTGTGTCCACAATGGGACAAGAGTCTGCTGCTTCTAATCAGGTGGGGAATAGTGGAGAGACGTTTTTGAACTCGACGATGTTCTACGTCAAATGGATTGCATTAATTGCATTGCTTGGCATATCTATAATCGGATTTCCGCTTGTGCTTGCACTTGTATTTGCGAAGGGTGTGTTTATCGGATTCTCGGTGGGGACACTCATCAGTCAGTATGCATGGAAAGGCGTATTATTCGCATTAGTATCAGTCGCCCCGCATAATATTATTGCGATTCCTTTTCTGATGATTGCAAGCGTTGCGTCTATGGTATTTGCCATGCATATTCTGAAAAATCGTTTGTTCGTTCCTAGGATGCAATCCTTGCGTGAGCCTCTGCAGCGCTTCATGACACTGCAATCTGTATCCTTAGTAGGAATGGCAGGAGTTGCAGCTGTTGCAACTTGGGTGTCACCTCTTCTAATGAGATGGGTTGTTCCAATATTGACAATGTGATCAAGAATAGACAGCACCAAGAATATTGACTTTGTGCAATTCATTTGACACTGCTTGTGTTCTCCCCCTATAATATATAGAAGTGATACAAATGAAACGTGGATGGCAGGCAAGGGGGGAGACCATTGGAAGCGCGGATTGAGAAGATTAAGCAGCAACTTCAATCCCAAGGGTACAAGCTGACACCACAGCGCGAGGCAACCGTGCGCGTCCTGCTCGAGAATGAAGAAGATCATCTTAGTGCTGAGGACGTATTCATGCTCGTGAAAGAGAAAGCGCCTGAAATCGGTCTTGCCACCGTATATCGTACATTGGAACTGTTAAGTGAGCTGCATGTCGTGGAGAAGATGAACTTCGGCGACGGCGTTGCACGATATGATTTGCGCGGTGATACGAATAAGCACCATCATCACCATTTGATATGTGTCCAATGCGGCTCTATGCAAGAAATCCGTGAGGACTGGCTTGGGCCATTGGAAGAGCGCTTGGAGCGAGAATTTCAATTTTCTGTCGTAGATCATCGTTTGGATTTCCAAGGCATTTGTAAGAATTGCCGGGAGAAGCAAGCAGAAGAGCAGGCGGAGTAACCGCAAGCATCCAACAGGGAATTGAAATGGCGCTACGCTATGACAGCAGGTCGATAGCAGCGAATGAAGATGGATATGATGAGGAAGCCTCGGCAGGACTGCCGAGGCTTTATTGCTTGAGCAATTACATAATTGAAGGATTCGCAGATACCCTTCTTCTTCGCTGCACTTGCCGTTTGCGATGAGCGGCAGAGGTGCTTTTGGCGCCGATGGAGGAATGCCGCGGGACAACAGCTTGAGAATGACGGGCGGTACGTTGACGATTGCGGCGACGAATTACCAGCACCTTTGACCTGTGTTTGTGTCGGGAAGCGGCTGCAGCCTGAATAGGGATGGCTGGAGTCGAATGCGCTGATTCGAGACCCTCGCTGGCTTCTGCTTCTTGCTGAGTGGCAATAGAGAGTGAAGAGAAGGCGCGGTCTGCTTGAATAAGGCCAGATCCTTGTGAATGGCGAGAGTAGCCGTTCAGAGGCCTCGCAGTATCCATGAGCAGCTTGCGAATAAGGGAAGGTTTTACCTTGCGGTTGTGAGCAAGCAGCAATGCAGCTGTACCTGATACATGTGGGGCAGCCATAGATGTTCCTGAATTTGAGATGAATCCTTGTTTATTGCTTGTGGATACAATATCGCTGCCGGGCGCAGCAACATCAATTCCGCGTCCGCGGCTGCTAAATGTTGCAATTCGATTGTTTTTGTCAGTGGCGGCTACTGCGATGACTTCCGGGTAGCTGGCAGGCTGATCGATTTTACCGCTGTTTCTTCCTTCATTTCCAGCTGAGGACACGATCACGATGCCCTTGCGATGAGCACGTTTGACCATAGAGCGCAGCGATGCACTGGCGCCATTCAGTCCTAAGCTCATATTGATGACATCCATGTTATTGCGAATGCACCATTCCAAGCCTTCCACAATATCTGACACATATCCGTCACCAGACTGATCCAGTACCTTTACAGCATACAGAATGACCTCTGGGGCAACGCCATACTGCATACCACTTTTCCCAAGTGCAGCAACAATCCCGGCTACATGTGTTCCATGACCATTATCGTCTCTATAGGAACCTCCCTTGCGAATCGTGTTCACACCACCCGCAATATTGAGATCAGGATGAGCCGATATCCCTGTGTCGACTACGGCTACCTTTATGCTCTTCCCCTGGGATGATTTCCATACTTCTGGAGCCTGTATGCGCTTGACGCCCCACGGAATTTGCTTGCTGGAAGTAGGTTCTGCTGTAACAGAATTCAGGATCTGACTAGCAGGATAGTACGATAAGGGATAAATATGTGCCCTTACTCTCGCATCCGTTTCAATTCTGCGGACGCTGGGGTGCTTCCTCAATCGCTGCAAGGCATGATGGTTGCCGTCCATATGACAACACAGCATGTTAGCTGAACCTACTTGTTTTACTGGGGTAATGCCAAATTTTTTGAGTTCGAGTATGCATGCATTGTAGCTTTTTTCGTCTTTTAAAATGATCATTTTCCGTACAGCTTTACGATGAGGACGGCTGCTGACAGCCGCCTTCAACATGCGTGATAAGGTGCGCATGCTTGCTAGCCCTCCAGTTCGAAACGAATTTGTGCAACTTCTTAGACAAGTGGAATGGAATGCCTTGTTGTATCGTATGAGACAAATATAGAACGGTGAAATGTTTTAGCAGCGAATTTCAAAAGGGAATACGGAGAGAACCGCATATCCGAAGGCTTGGCATCATATGTTACAGGAGAGTCGAACTTGCCCAGCGGAAGGGGATGAGCAGTGTGATAGTGCCTTTGCGAGCTCTATTAAGACGAATCAAGTTTATGGCGTTATTCCTCATGATGACCTATGCGGTTGCTTATATTATGGGGGCCGTCAGTGATTGGATTTATCCAGTGGACAAGTACCGCGAGCCACATGGCAAGGCAGTTAAGGTCTTTCGCTGGGAGGATGGCTTGGATAGAGAGCATATGACGTTCACAGAACGATTGCGGTTGTACTATTGGTTGGGCGAGTAGCGAACTGTTCGGACAAGGGAAGGGATTTACACTCGTGTTGTTGAATTATTGTAGAGCAGTTGCTTAGATTTGCAGATGTGAAAGTCGCAAGGTAAGGAGTATAGTACGATGGCAGGCTTAATCGAACAACAGGTGGAAGCATACCGAGATTATTTAATACATGAACGGCGAGTGTCCTCGAATACGCGAGAAGCCTATATGCGTGATATACAGATGTTCATCGCATCAGTCGCCGACAATGTGAGCATGGTGGA
The DNA here is from genome assembly GCF_023713665.1 of Paenibacillus sp. MER 180. Classification (NCBI taxonomy): domain Bacteria; kingdom Bacillati; phylum Bacillota; class Bacilli; order Caryophanales; family Paenibacillaceae; genus Paenibacillus; species Paenibacillus sp. MER 180. Next base: position 248,884 of record NZ_JAMAVT010000003.1, read on the forward strand.
CGACATTCGTGCGTATCATGTGAATCATTATATGTATCAATTGAAGCGGGATGGACGTGCGGCCTCAAGTATTGCACGCATTGCGGCCTCACTGCGATCCTTTTTCCATTTCTGTATCCGTGAAGGGAATTTGAAGCTGGATCCATCCTATGAAGTAGAGCGCCCGAAGGCATCTTCCAAAGCGCCAGAGATCTTGTCATTGCAAGATACAGAGCGGTTGCTGGCATTACCCGACGAGAGCAATCCGTTAGGGATTCGTGATCGGGCGATGCTGGAGACTTTATATGCGACAGGGGTTCGAGTGTCGGAGCTTATGTCGCTTAATATGGAGGATGTTCAGCCTAAGCTGGGGTTTCTGCGCTGCATGAGCGGCAAGGAGCGTGTTGTGCCTCTCGGACAGGTTGCGGCTGAAGCGTTGGAACGATACTTAAACGATGCACGCCCTCAATTATTATCCTCCTCTTCACAGGCTGATGGATTGGAGACTACCGAGCATAATGCGCTCTTTGTCAATGTGCGCGGACAAAGGATGTCACGGCAAGGCTTCTGGAAAATGATCAAAAAGTATGCAGAAGAGTTGGAATTATCCTTTCCCATTACGCCCCATACGCTGCGGCACTCGTTCGCTGTTCATATGTTATCGAACGGCGCGGATGTCCGTGCAGTGCAAGAAATGCTCGGACATGCAGAGCTTGCGACCACACAGCGGTATGTGGAGCATATGAGGAAATCAAGTATGAAGGATGTATATACCTCCGCCCATCCAAGAGCGAAGAAGAAATAGCGGGAGTATGGTTCAAATCTCCTTAACATAATCTAAGACGGAGAAAGAGAAGGAGTGGTAACCATGGATAGAGGGAGCAAGCAATTTGGACGCATTGCAGTTATTGTTCTGGACAGTGTTGGCATTGGGGAACTGCCGGATGCATTGCAATTTGGTGATGCGGGTACACATACCTTGGGACATATCATAGAGCATAAACCGAGTATCAAACTCTCGAATTTACAGCGCCTTGGCTTAGGCAATATCGCCGATCTTGGCAGCTTGAAGGCTGCCGAGTGCCCAGAAGGCGTATATGGTAAGATGGCGGAGATTTCAGTCGGCAAAGACACGATGACTGGTCACTGGGAACTGATGGGACTTCGTATTACTTCACCTTTCAATACGTATCCAAATGGATTCCCACAAGAGCTGATTGAAGCATTCGAGCAAGAAACAGGCCGCAAAGTGTTGGCCAACAAGCCGGCGTCAGGCACCGAAATCCTAGATGAATATGGCGAGGAGCAGATGGCGACTGGATCGTGGATCGTATATACATCTGCGGATAGTGTGTTCCAAATTGCCGCCCATGAGGATATTATTCCACTTGATGAGCTATATCGCGCTTGTGAGATCGCCCGGAAGCTGACATTGTGTGAACCGCACACTGTCGGCCGTGTTATCGCACGGCCTTATGTTGGCAAGCCAGGTGCATTCACGAGAACGCCGAATCGCCATGATTATGCAATCAAGCCCCCGGCAAATACCGTGCTCAACCTGCTGCAGCAGGCAGGCAAGGACGTTATTTCGGTGGGGAAAATTAATGATATCTTCTCGGGAGAAGGGATAAGTGCTTCTTATCCAACCAAGAGCAATGCGCATGGCATCGACACGACGATCGAGTTGCTAGATCAATCATTTGAAGGGCTGCTGTTCGTCAACTTAGTGGATTTCGATTCATTGTACGGACATCGTCGTGATCCGGCAGGCTATGCGAAGGCATTGGAGGAGTTCGACGCCGCCCTTCCTAAGATGATGGATAGAATCGGGCCAGATGATTTATTAGTCATTACGGCAGATCATGGCAATGATCCGACACATATGGGGACCGATCATACGAGGGAGTATGTTCCACTTCTGCTGTACAGCCCTTCCCTGCATGCAGGTCAATCTCTTGGGGTTCGTACCACATATGCAGATTTGGGTGCCACGATCGCAGATAATTTCCGAGCAGGGCAACCTCAAGTAGGCACTAGCTTTTTGCATGAACTGTAAAGGGTATGGGCAACAATGGGGAACAACACATTTTGAACAGCATGATGAAGACGATGTTACAACCGATCGATTCTGATCGGACAATGATGAATGGGGGAAATAAGATGAGCAACACAATTACACACGATCATATTCAAGAGGCAGCGACTTATATCCAATCTAAGATTAGTGATACGCCTGAAGTAGGTTTGATTTTGGGATCTGGACTAGGTGTGCTGGCAGATTTGGTGGAACAGCCTGTAACGATTGCATACGGGGACATTCCGCATTTCCCTGTATCGACTGTAGAAGGCCATGCGGGCGAGCTTCTGATCGGCAAGATCGCAGGCCGTACGGTAGCGATGATGAAGGGCCGGTTCCATATGTACGAAGGATATGGACCAGAGCTAACCGCATTCCCGGTTCGCGTTATGAAGGCGATTGGCGTATCCAAGCTGCTCGTAACGAATGCGGCAGGCGGGATCAACACTTCCTATAAGCCTGGGGATCTTATGCTCATTTCCGACCATTTGAACATGACTGGGCGCAATCCGCTGATTGGTGCGAACGACAACCGTCTTGGGGTACGCTTCCCCGATATGTCTCAGGCGTACAGCCCGCAGCTTCGCCAGAAGGCGAAGGACGTTGCAGCTTCGCAGGGTGTTGAACTGCAGGAAGGTGTATATGTCGGCTTTCTTGGCCCGAACTACGAGACGCCTGCGGAAATCCGCATGCTTCGTGTGCTAGGTGGCGACGCTGTAGGGATGTCGACGGTATCCGAAGTAATTGTTGCACAACATGCAGGCATGGAAGTGCTCGGTATTTCCTGCATCAGCAACATGGCGGCGGGCATTCTGGATCAGCCATTGTCGCACGATGAGGTCATGGAGACGGCAGAGCTCGTTCGTGACCAATTCCTTAAGCTTGTTATCGGGATTATCCCTGTGATGTAAAGGGAACCTATTATGTGAAAAAAGGCCGCTGCATGGCTGTCCGTTGATCGGGCAGCAGCAGCGGCCTTATCTTATGGTTCCAGCAATATAAAATTAGCGAGTCCATTCGAAGAAGGCAATTGTATAACGTTCAATTCGATGAGCTGGTCAGTCACATAAGTATATAAAAAATGATAATACCAAATAAAATACTCCTCGAAGGAAGTTTCTTCAGCGAAAGGAGAGGCGTGATACGCTTGAACTAGCATAGAACGATAATCCTCGAACAGTCTGATTAAATCCGCCGTAATAAGATTGGCAATGCGATGCAGTGCTTGATATTCCTTGTTGTTCAGTACAGGGATCATCAGCTTGCCGTTCTTCCACAAATGTAACTGCTCCAAACCCTTTCGTATCTCACTGTCAATCGAACCGTTGCCAGATGAGCTTTGAATAATGTGATCGATTATCGTTGGAATTGCAGCCTTATTTTCCGATAATGAAGGGCCAAATAAAGTACATGCCTGTTCCTTGCTGAACAGGGGAAGAAGAGGCTGATTGTATCTGTTATTCCCATACGCGCAATAGTATGCCGAACCAATAGGAACACAGTGGTTTCCGTAAATTCCGAACGGCTCTAGCTGCTGATCAGCATGTTTTTCCAACAAACCATAGTAATAGTTCTTTCCATTGCGAGACGGTCTGTCGGACTTGAGGAATAACTGTTCCACATAGTCGATTTGCACGAAATCTAATAATACATCGCTCATTATAAATAGGGAGAGATCAGCAAATTCAAAATTGTGCAATGCCGGGATCTTGAAAGTCTCTTGCTGGATTTGATTCGCGTTGTGCTTGATTAGAGATACGATGTCATTTCCGATTGCGATGCTAAGCTGGTAGAACTGTTGCCCCGCCTCATGTGAGATGACAGGAAATGTCGGAACATATCGCCCCTCTACTTTTTTGGCGAGACCTTCACCATAGAGCAGATCGATGCTCTTCTTCCACTGTGCCTGCGAAATAGAGAACTCCTTCATTAGCTGTTCCTCTGAATAGCCCAGATGCAGCCCGATACAGATGCGATCAAGGTTATCCTTAGTAAAATCAAAATCCGGGAAATTCAAACCCCTCGAGATCATTTTGTGTTCAAATTGCGACTGAAGCATGATGTCATCCTCTCTCGTTGTGTACTGCATTTCATTTTCATAGGCTATAAATTTATTTCGTAAATTTTTTCGACATCGTGACATGATAAACCTTTCAAGTTCTGCTCTATCTTTCGATAAGAGTGGAATATTTTGCTTCTGAAAGGTAACACTGGATAGAAAGTGCATCCTGCGCATGTAATGCGCTCAGAATGTACGCTATTTAGATAGGAGGGGACAATCTGTGAACAAATGGCTGTGTGCTAGCCTTAGCTTTTTATTCGCTGCCGCTTGTATATTGCCTTCTTCGGCGAACGCATCTTATGCACGGGCAGACTTGCCGCCTTGGACAAATTCAGAAACGCCAAGCCAAGCAACATCCTCAGCTGCGCCGGAAGCCCAACTGGCGGATAACGCGCGCTCAGCGGTGCTTATGGATGCGGACACGGGAACGGTGATTTTCGAGAAAAATAGCCACGATCGCCTTCCGCCAGCAAGTATTACGAAAATTATGACGATGCTGCTTGTCATGGAAGCCATTGACAAAGGAAAGCTGAAGATGACGGACAAGGTGGCAACAAGCGAGTATGCCGCGTCTATGGGCGGATCGCAAATCTTTCTGGAACCGGGCGAAGAGATGACGGTTGAGGAAATGATGAAGGGAATCGCAATGGCCTCAGGCAATGATGCATCGGTTGCGATGGCTGAGAAGATCGGCGGCTCCGAGAAGGCGTTCGTACAAATGATGAACGATAAGGCTGCAGAGCTTGGCATGAAGGATACACATTTTGTGAATTGCAATGGCCTCCCTGCTGAGAATCATTATACGTCAGCGCATGATATTGCCTTGATGTCGCAAGCGTTGTTGAAATATCCGAATGTAACGAAATTTACAGGAGCATATGAGGATTATTTGCGACAGAACACCAGTAAGAAATTTTGGCTTGTCAATACGAATAAGCTTGTACGGTTCTACCAAGGTGCAGATGGGTTGAAAACAGGCTTTACTTCAGAAGCTCGTTATTGCCTGTCTGCGACAGCGAAACGGGATAATATGCGTGTGGTAGCTGTTGTGCTTGGCGAACCGAATACGAAGACACGCAATGCAGAAGTAACGCAGATGTTCGATTATGCCTTCGCTCAGTATACGAATGTTCCGCTGCTGAAAAGCGGAGATAAGATTGGTGATATTCGTGTGGAGAAAGGGATGGTCGAAAATATTGAGCTGAAGGCTCAGCGTCCATATCATGTTTTGCTCAAAAAAGGCGAGGGCACTGACAATCTTCGCTTCGAACTGGAAGGTCCGAAATCTGTAAAGGCGCCAGTAGCGGCAGGTCAGTCGCTTGGGAAACTTGTCGTTTATCAGGGAGATAAGAAGGTTCGTGAATATCCTGTCGAATCCACCGAGGAAATTGCGAAAGCTGGCTGGTGGACACTCTTTAAACGTACGTGCGGCAAGTTGTTTTTTGTCAATTAACGGCGTGCAGCTTCTAGTTTTGTCGTCAGGCAGGAATTGGTTATCCCATTGACGAACTGTATCGGCATCATGGGGAGGAGAGTGAAGCGCCATGAATCTGCAGGTGGAATTGGAACACCAGCGCAACGTATTGATTACCCGTCTGAGAGGGGAACTGGATCATCATACGTCTGAGTACGTACGAATTCAGCTCGACGAAGCGATTCAACGCAAGCAAGTGAACCATGTCGTGCTAAGCCTTCGTGATTTGACGTTTATGGACAGTTCGGGTTTGGGGGTCATTCTAGGAAGATACAAGCAGATCAAGGGACGAGGCGGCAAAATGGCGGTATGCGATATGAATCCCGCGGTACGACGTCTGTTCGAATTGTCTGGCTTGTTTAAAATTGTGCATGTTTACGATAATGAGCGCAAAGCGCTTAATGGGTTGGAGGTCGTATCATGAGTGTACAATCAGACACGAACGTAATGACGCTGCAATTTTCCAGTCGTTCCGAGAATGAAGCATTTGCCCGTGTGGCTGTTGCAGCCTTTGTATCGCAGCTGGATCCGACAATGGACGAGCTGACAGATATGAAGACCGTAATCTCTGAGGCAGTGACGAATTGTATCATCCACGGATATGATAATGATCCTACTGGGATGGTTACGATTTCAGCGGTTATTTCCGGTGAGGAGATTATGCTGACCGTATCAGACAATGGACGAGGCATTGAGGATCTTGAGCTTGCAAGACAGCCGCTGTATACGTCGAAGCCGGACATGGAACGCTCTGGCATGGGCTTCACGATCATGGAGAACTTCATGGATGAATGCGAAGTAACTACCGAACTGGGCGTGGGTACGAGCATCCGCATGAAGAAGCGGATTGAATCGAAAAAAGCGCTCTATAATTAGGGGTTGAAGCCATGGAAGCTGATTTGAAGCAGTCGTCGCCCAATTATTTGGATGACGCGGAAGTGAAGCGTCTGATTGCACTCAGTCAGACAGGTGACTCGCTAGCGAGAGAAACACTTGTCAATTGCAACATACGCCTTGTCTGGTCCGTCGTTCAGCGCTTTATGAATCGAGGATATGATCCAGATGATTTGTTCCAGATTGGTTGCATCGGATTGCTGAAATCTGTTGATAAATTCGATTTATCATATGACGTGAAGTTCTCGACTTACGCAGTGCCGATGATCATCGGTGAAATTCAGCGTTTTCTGCGTGATGATGGAACGCTGAAGGTGAGTCGATCACTGAAGGAGATGGCGAACAAAGTTCGCAAGACGAAGGATGAGTTGTCTAAGCGGCTCAATCGGCTTCCAACGATTAAGGAAGTTGCAGCGGAGCTTGGGGTGTCACCGGAGGATGTTGTGTTCGCACAAGAAGCGAATAAACCACCGACATCCATTCATGAGACGGTATTCGAAAATGATGGTGATCCAATTACGTTAATGGATCAAATTGCCGATGATACGCAGGACAAATGGTTTGATAAGCTTGCGCTGAATGAAGCGATAGAAGGCTTGAGTGAACGGGAGCAGCTTATTGTCTATTTGCGGTACTATCGGGATCAGACGCAATCTGAGGTTGCCAGTCGCCTCGGAATATCGCAGGTGCAAGTGTCGCGGCTGGAGAAGAAAATATTGCAATCCATCAAAGCCCAGATCGCTCAGTGAGCTAGAGAGGGTATGAGGAGCGAACCGCAGGGAGATGTCCTTGCGGTTTTTTTGCTGTCTATTCAACCATACTAACACTATGGAGGAAGGAGGGGGATGAACATGGCGACTTTGGATGAGTTGCCTGATTCCGGCAGTACCTGCTATATCCGGCTGCGCAAGCAATCTTCGGTCAAGCCGGATCATCCGATTCGACTAAAGGATGTAGCTGAGGTCATTGCAGACGATGCATGGTACACGAAATTAAGAGAGCTTGTGCTGAAGGAACCAAAGACAAGCGACGGTAACATGATATTGATTGACATGATGCACATTACGAGGGCAATTAAGGAACTGTGTCCGAGAATGACCATAGAATGCTTCGGCCAGCCGCATACATTAGTTGAGGTTGTGACGCAGGTGAAGAAGCCAAATATCGCCCTAATTGTTCTTGTCTGGCTGCTGCTGTTCTTCGGTTCTGGCTTAGCGATCATGAACTTTCACGCCGATGTAAGCATGCTCCCTGTACATAAACGAATTGTAGAAATGCTTACGGGTCGGAAGGATGCGAATCCATTTTGGTTCCAAGCCTGCTATTCCATTGGCATCGGTCTTGGGATGGTCGTATTTTTTAATCACTTTTTCCGCAAGAAGTTCAATGAAGAGCCGACACCGCTTGAAGTTGAGATGTTCCTATATCAGGAAAACTTGAACCAGTACATGATAACCGAGGAATACAAGCGATTGCGCAAGGAGGATCTGAAGCGTGACTGAGACTTGGCTGTATGGTCTTGCACAGCTGCTGGCATCGTTCGCGGGAATCGCTGGCGGGATTACGGTTGGGGGCGCGATGGTGGCATTATTTGTCGTGCTTGACATGCTTCCACGGCTAGCACAGCTTACTCGCTCCTTCCACTGTTCGTATTGGTTTGAGTACGCCATTATTGCGGGCACGCTGTTCTTTACCGTAACAGATTTATGGAGTATCCGATTCTTCTATGCGGGATGGTTCTCTCCATTCATCGGACTGCTGGATGGAATATTCGTGGGACTATTGGCTGCAGCGCTGACGGAGGTATTGAATGTTTTTCCGATATTGGCGAAACGGCTTGGTATGACACACGCGCTCCCTCATCTACTGACCGCTATGGTAATTGGCAAGGTTCTTGGATCTTGGTTCGACTGTTTTAAATACCCGCATTGAGTTTGAAGTATCTGTGTTGAATGATGAGAATCTCGCAATGAAGGATATGCCAATACATTGCGATTCTATAAGAAGGAGGATATTGCCCAATGACAGAGCAGCAAACTGAACAAGAATCGTCGCACAAGGACGTACTTTCCCCTCCTAATTCGAAATCACTGAAAGAGCAGTCTGAGGATGGGGGCAATCATCAGCATGCATCTGAGCAAGGCAGCTTGCATGACAGAAAAAAGCAGCATGAGAAGTCCGATACGATAGAAGAGTCCATCATCTATTGGCAGGACAAGGACGAAATCTCCAAGAAGCTGGACGAGACGAAACGAACGCTGCAACAGGTAGTCGGACTGGGGGAGTCGTTTGATATCGTGCTGCGCGAGATGGTCTTTGGCGAGCGGCGGGTGGGTCTGTTCTATGTGAATGGGTTTGCTAAGGACGAAGTGATGACGTTGATCTTGTCCCGCATGTCTTACTTGGATAAGGAAGAAATGTCGCCGAACGCGCTCAAATCCTTGTTCGAACGCTACATCCCTCATGTTCAAGTAGAGCGGGAGAATAAGTTAAGCAGCGTCATTAATAAAGTGCTCGCTGGCAGCAGCGCTTTCTTTATTGATCATGAATCAAGTGCGATTATTGTGGACTGCAAGACTTTCCCTGTGCGGGGTCTTGAAGAACCGTCGCTCGAGCGGGTGGTTCGGGGTGCACGTGACGGATTCGGCGAAACACTGCTCACGAACGTTACCCTTGTCCGACGCCGCTTGCGTGATCCAGGGCTTATGTATGAAATGGTGCAGGTGGGGCGGCGTACCCGTACTGATGTGTGTATTGCCTATATAGATGATATTGCTGACAAGCGTCAAGTGGAGTCGGTTCGTAATAAAATAAAAGCGGTGAATGTGGATGGTCTGCCACTGGCCGACAAGCAACTGGAGGAGGCGATTATCAATAAGGCGTGGAACCCTTATCCGCTTGTACGATACTCGGAACGCCCGGATGTCGTCGCTTCCCATTTGATGGATGGCAGCATTGTCATATTTGTCGACACTTCTCCATCTGTCATCATTTTGCCGACGACGTTTTTCGACTTATGTCAGCATGCAGAAGAGAATCGACAAACTGCATTTATGGGAACCTATTTGCGGAGTGTGCGCTTCATCGGTATTTTTGCATCGCTCTTCATTCTCCCATTGTGGCTGCTGCTCGTTATCGAGCCGGGATTAAAGCCTGCCGCCCTACAAATTATTGGACCGCAGGAGACAGGGAAGATACCGCTCATTTTCCAGTTCCTCATCGCAGAGCTCGGCGTGGATCTCATGCGAATGGCGGCTGTTCATACTCCGTCGCCGCTTGCGATAGCATTGGGCTTGCTAGCTGCGATACTCGTAGGTGACATAGCGGTCAAAACGGGAGTGTTCGTCAATGAGGTTATTTTGTACATGGCTGTAGCTGCCGTAGGGATGTTTGCGACACCGAGCTATGAGCTGGCGCTGGCCAATCGAATAGTGAGGCTCGTGCTGCTTGTTGCGGTTGCACTATTCAGAGTTCCCGGACTCGTCATTGGTACAACCGTTTGGCTGCTCTGGCTAACCCTGCATCGCTCGTACAATGCATCATACTTATGGCCGTTCATTCCGTTCAATGCCAAAGCGATGTACAATATCATCGTGCGACAGCCATTCTTGCTGATAAAGACGCGCCCTAGCTTGAATCAGACGCGAGATAATACAAAGATGCCGCCAAGAACGAAGCGATAGCTTCAACGTTTGGAAGGCAATGTGTTTGTCCCTTGACAACCTCTATAATGCAAATGATGGACGGAAAAATCCATTCTTTCATGATCGAATAAGCTGATATACTCGATGTAATATTTTCACCAACAATTGGAACAACATGAGGGGATAGACATAGAAGATCGAGTGGGAGTGGGGAGAAATGACGATGTACTTACACGGAACGAGCAAGATTAATGGGGATGGACATTTAGAAATTGGTGGTTGCGATGTAACCGAATTGAAGCAGCAATTTGGTACTCCGCTTTATATTTTTGACGAAGCATTAGTCAGAGAACGCTGTGGACAATACATGGAAGCATTTCGCGAGTCAGGGTTAACCTTTCAGGTTGCATATGCAAGCAAAGCATTCTGTACAACAGCAATGTGCCGACTAGTCGACCAAGAGGGGCTGTCGCTAGATGTTGTATCGGAAGGGGAATTGTATACAGCCTTGCAGGCTGGATTCCCAGCTCAGCGAATCCACTTCCATGGGAATAATAAGACGCCCGAGGAGATCGAAATGGCGCTTGATGCCCGCATCGGCTGCTTTGTTGTTGATAATTTCACTGAGCTGAAGCTGCTGAATGCGATTTGCCAAGAGCGCAATCAGTACGTGCCTGTGCTGCTCCGCGTTACACCGGGGGTTGAGGCACATACGCATGAATACATTTCGACAGGTCAGACGGATTCGAAGTTTGGCTTTGACATCGGCAATGGCACGGCGCTTGAGGCTGTGCGTCATGCGGCGGATGCAACTCATTTGGAGCTGCTGGGCATCCACTCGCATATCGGATCTCAAATCTTCGAAACTGAAGGATTCCAAATGGCGGTTGAACGCGTTGCACAATTTGCTCGTGGGGTGAAGGAACAGCTAGGGATCGCATTCCGGGTTGTGAACTTGGGCGGCGGCTTTGGCATCCGCTATGTAGAAGGGGATACGCCTCTGCATGTTCGCGATTATGTAAAGGCCATTACAGATGCTGTAAAGCAGCATTTTGCTGACATCGGAGAATGTTTGCCTGAAATTTGGGTAGAGCCAGGCCGCAGTATTGTTGGAGAAGCGGGAACAACACTGTATACAGTTGGCTCTGTGAAGGATATTCCAGGCGTGCGCAAATATGTAGCTGTTGATGGAGGGATGACCGACAACCCTCGACCAGCGCTGTATGAGTCTCGTTATGAGGCACTGCTTGCTAACCGTGCGACTAATGAGTACACGGAGACAGTGTCGATAGCAGGAAAATGCTGCGAAAGCGGCGATATGCTGATTTGGGATGCTGTGCTTCCTGCCGTCCAGCAGGGCGATCTGTTGGCTGTGTCCTGCACAGGTGCGTACAATTATTCGATGGCAAGCAACTATAACCGTATTCCAAGACCAGCTGTCGTGTTCGTGCACAACGGGGAAGCGGATATTGTTGTACGTCGTGAGTCGCATGAAGATATCGTGCGCAATGACTTCATTCCAGCTCGTCTGCGCAAGGAGCCAGCGCTGAAATAGTACGGGATGTGACGATTGCAAGCTCGCGGCAGCAGTTGAATTTCATATCCGAAGTTACACCAGATATGGAAACTATTACATCATCCGATTATCTGTCTTGTCGTGGCATAACGATGAGGCAGAAATCGGGTGTTTTCTTTTTGTTAAGAAATAACGTATAATCGGATGAGCAAGCGTGAGCATTGTACATATGGAAGGAGACGATACATGATGAGCAAATATGCATTGATTGAATTGGAAAAAGGCGGCACGGTGAAAATCCAGCTCCATGAGCAAGAGGCACCAGGTACCGTTGCAAACTTTGAGAAGCTGTCCAACGAAGGTTTCTATAACGGCTTGACATTCCACCGTGTTATTCCGGGCTTTGTAGCGCAAGGCGGTTGCCCGCACGGAACAGGTACAGGCGGCCCAGGCTACACAATCAAATGTGAGACAAAAGGCAACCCGCACAAGCATGAGCGTGGTGTACTTGCGATGGCGCATGCCGGCAAGGATACAGGCGGTTCCCAATTCTACATCACTTACGATGCATTCCCTCACTTGGATGGCGTGCATACGGTATTTGGCAAAATTGTAGAGGGCATGGAGCATGTAGATGCTGTTAAGCAAGGCGACAAGATGAAGCAAGTTACAATCGTGGAAGAATAGAAATAATTGAGGGAAGGCGTGTATGCAGCTTGGCTGCTGCACGTCTTTTTTATTTGAACGCATCTGAATGGTTCCATGCGGTGAAGCGACACAAGTTGCATTTTACCAGGTCAGGTGGTACACTTCTAAGTGCAACATCTTAGAAACTAATTTTATAGCAATACGAATGACAGACCTTCAGGGCAGGGTGAAATTCCCGACCGGCGGTGATGAACTATTCTTGCGTGTGCAAGGTGTTCTTAGTCCGTGACCCGGGTGGATTCGTCCACACGGTGGATCTGGTGCAACTCCAGAGCCGACAGTATAGTCTGGATGGGAGAAGGGGCGTCAGGAGAGAAGAACTCGATAATTAGTTCTTTCAAGTTCTTATTTTCACAATTTCATGAGCATTCCAGGCGAAATGGACGGCGAATACCTGCGTAAGCGTGAGGTTTTCTATTCATCTATCGTCGTATTTGACATATGCGAAATCGTTGCAGTTTGCTGAGAACATCCTTGTTGTCGGTTTTATTTGTCATATACAAATGGAAATTATGCTTATGTGCGTCTATTGTGAAATTAAGTACATACCTGCAAGCTCAATCAATCATGCCCTTCGGAGGATCCGAAGGGCTTTTTTGCGTTAGCCTTGATCTGTTTGTGGAAAGGAGGATACCCAATGTCTGCTGTTATCAATGATGAACTGTACATGCAGCTCGCTGTGAACATGGCAGAGCAGGTGCTTGGACAGACCGATGTGAACCCTGCAGTTGGCTGTGTCATTGTGAACGAGGGACGAATCGTCGGTCTTGGAGCTCATTTGCGGCGTGGTGAAGGCCATGCGGAAGTCCATGCTTTACAGATGGCTGGTGAAGCGGCGAGAGGAGCAACTGCGTATGTGACCCTTGAGCCATGCAGCCACTATGGGCGAACACCGCCTTGCAGTCTGCGATTGATTGAAGCGGGAATTGCCCGTGTCGTGATCGCTTGCGTCGATCCGAATCCAGCGGTTGCAGGGAGAGGAATTGCTCTACTGAAGGATCATGGAATTGGGATAACGTTGGATGTGCTTCGGGAGAGAGGTCTCGCACTGATTGAAATGTTCGCTAAGCATATTACGACCGGCATTCCGTTCGTTACCCTCAAGACAGCAAGTACGCTGGACGGCAAGATCGCTACTTCGACTGGGGACAGCAAGTGGATCTCGAATGAGCGAAGTCGTGAACTCGTTCATTCGATGAGGCACCGTCATCAAGCGATTATGGTAGGCATAGGCACTGTGCTTGCGGATGATCCATCGCTGACAACACGTCTGTCAGTCCCTGGGGTAAACCCAGTGCGCTTGATTGTAGACTCGAAGCTTCGGATCCCTATGGACGCCAACGTCGTAACCGATCAAGCTGCACGAACCTGCATCTTCACAACTGCACGGGCAAGCGGGGAGAAGCGGCGTGAATTGGTGTCCCGAGGCGTGGAGGTCATCGAGTGCGGAGAAGGCGAGAAGGTAGACCTTCGGCAGATGATGGAATGGTGCGGCCAACATGAGATCGGATCCATACTCCTTGAAGGTGGAGGTCGATTGAATGGAGCGATGCTAGAGAAGAAGCTGGTCGACAAAGTTGCAATATTTATGGCTCCGATTGTCGTCGGCGGTCAGCATGCGCCTGGTAGTTTTGTGTTTGAAGGTGTAGAGCGGATGCAGGATGCATACCGGCTTCAGTATGTGGAGGTTGAGAAGTTCGGAGATAATATCTGCATCACTGGATATCCGTTCGGCAAGCGTGAGGTGGAGCATTTGACTCATTCCAGCATAAAGGAGGAGCATAGCAATGTTCACCGGACTCATTGAAGAAGTGGGCTCACTGCAGGCTGTGATGAAGCGAGGCGAGGCGATGGTGCTTCATATCCGAGCATCTAAGGTTCTAGAAGGCATGAAGCTGGGGGATAGCATCGCCGTCAATGGTGTTTGTCTGACCTCAACGTCCTATGATGGCAGCTCCTTCATGGCGGATGTGATGCCGCAGACGTTCCGCCATACGAATTTGAAGGATTTAAGGCCGGGCGATCCGGTCAATCTAGAGCGTGCAATGGCAGCAGGCGGACGATTCGGCGGTCATATTGTGCAAGGACATGTAGATGGTCTTGCAACGATTGTGGGACGAACAAGAGATGCGAATGCTGTTGTCATCGAATGTCGGGCGAGTCGGCCTGAGATGGCGAAATATATGATTCCACAAGGTTCTGTCACCATTGACGGCATCAGCTTAACCCTAACACGAGCAGAGCGTGGAGAGTTTGCCGTATCGATTATTCCGCATACGTTGGCGCAAACCGCTCTTCAGCGCAAGCAGCCGGGTGATACCGTCAACATTGAATGTGATGTGCTTGGCAAGTATGTGGATCATTTGCTCCGGTATGGTAGATCAGGGCCGGAGAACGAGACAAAGGATTCGAATCGTTCTGGTTCTGGAGGTCTGAATGCAGCGTTTTTGGCTGAGCATGGTTTTATGTAATGGTGAAAGGGGAGGAACAACATGAAGGAAGCATTTCACTTTGATTCGATAGAAGACGCAATTGCAGATTTGAAGCAGGGCAAGGTCATCATTGTGGTTGATGACGAAGATCGGGAAAATGAAGGCGACTTTATCGCGTTAGCCGACAAGGCAACACCGGAAGTTATTAACTTCATGATTACAGAAGGCCGAGGATTGGTATGCGTACCTATTACGCAGGAGCGTGCCGAGGAGCTTGAGCTTCACCCAATGGTTACACACAACACGGACAATCACGGTACGGCATTTACCGTATCCATTGATCACGTAGATACGACTACTGGCATTTCAGCGCACGAACGCTCACTAACGATCCAGAAGATGCTGGATGCGGACGCCAAGGCAGAAGATTTCCGCCGCCCGGGTCATATCTTCCCGTTAATAGCGAAGAATGGTGGTGTGTTGCGCCGTGCAGGGCATACGGAAGCAGCGGTTGATCTCGCCCGGTTGAGCGGATCTGCACCTGCTAGTGTCATCTGCGAAGTGATTAAGGAAGATGGCACGATGGCTAGACTGCCCGACTTGATGGAACTGAAGGAGCAGTGGGACTTGAAGCTAATCAGCATCAAGGATCTCATTCATTACCGTAATGAGAAGGAGAAGCTGGTTCAACGTGAGGTCGAGGTGAACATGCCTACTGACTTCGGCATATTCCGAGCTATTGCCTATACGAATGGTGTGGACAATAAGGAACATGTTGCCTTAGTGAAGGGTGACATTGATGGAACTCAGCCAGTTCTTGTTCGCGTTCATTCGGAATGCTTAACCGGGGATGTATTTCATTCACATCGCTGCGACTGTGGCCCTCAATTGGCCGCTGCGCTTTCACAAATAGACGAGGAAGGCATTGGCGTCCTGCTCTATATGCGCCAGGAAGGCCGCGGGATTGGACTTATTAACAAGCTCAAAGCTTATCAGCTTCAGGAGCAAGGGCTAGACACTGTGGATGCCAACTTGAAGCTTGGATTCCCAGCGGATCTGCGGGATTACGGCATTGGAGCTCAAATCTTGAAAGATCTTGGCATTCGTCAAATTCGCCTTCTTACAAATAATCCTCGCAAAATTAAAGGGTTGGAAGGCTATGGTCTAGAGGTCGTTGAGCGCGTCCCGATTCAAATGCAGGAGAATGAAGACAACACAAAATATCTGCATACGAAGGCTGCAAAGCTCGGGCATATGCTCGTATTCGACGATATTGAACAGGATGAACAAGCACGCAGATAAGCCCTGAAGGAAATGAAGTACCGCAAGCGTGCGATAACCTTATCGATATGATTCAGTTATTTATCACAGAGGAGGACTTTACTTATGCCACATGTATTTGAAGGACACTTAGTTTCCGAAGGATTAAAATATGGAATTGTTGCTGGTCGATTCAATGAATTTATTGTCAGCAAGCTTGTTTCGGGAGCACTTGATGCGCTGAAGCGCCACGGGGTTAAAGATGAGGAGGTAGATATTGCCTGGGTTCCGGGTGCATTTGAAATTCCACTAATTGCGCAGAAAATGGCGGAGAGCGGGAAGTATGATGCGGTGATCACACTTGGCGCAGTTATTCGCGGGTCCACTCCGCATTTCGATTATGTGTGCAGTGAAGCGGCTAAAGGCGTTGCGCAAGTGAACATGAAGACAGGGGTTCCGACCATATTCGGAGTGCTGACAACAGACTCCATCGAGCAGGCAATTGAACGTGCAGGAACGAAGGCAGGCAACAAGGGTTGGGAAGCTGCGTCTACTGCAATTGAAATGGCGAACTTGACGAATCAGTTAAAATAGTGCTTATTTAATGTAGTGCCCTTTTTGCAAGGGCGCTACATTTGTTTTTATTGCTCAGGAGGTTATCACGGGGTGACCGTAACGTATAAGCTGGAACAGTTTGAAGGACCGCTCGATTTGCTCCTGCATTTAATCGACCAAGCGGAAATTAATATTCAAGATATATCGATTAGTGAGATTGCAGATCAATATATGGAATATTTGCACAACATGCAGGAATTGGAGCTGGAGATTACGAGCGAGTTTCTCGTTATGGCGGCAACGTTGCTGTCCATGAAATCACAGCAGCTGCTTCCCAAGCCTCCGGTCATGGAATGGGACGACTATGAAGATTATGTGGATGATGAGCCTGATCCGCGGGCAGAGCTTATACGCAAGTTGATCGAATACCGAAAGTACAAGGGAATTGCGGAGCATCTCCGGGAACGCGAGACAGAACGAAGCATGATTTTTTCCAAGGAACCAGAGGACTTAACGCCATTTATGCCAACAGCTCCTGATAATCCAGTGGATGGATTACATGTCACAGACTTGATCGCAGCATTCCGCAAGGCACTTAGCAAAGCGTCGCGCAGAACGCAGGTCGCAACAATCCACCGGGATGAAATATCGGTTAAGGATCGGATTAAGAGCATTATCGACACGCTGCGTCCATTTGGCAAGGGAGGCAAGATGATGTTCTCTAACTTGCTTAGCGAGCATCTCACGCGTTCGGAAATTGTCGTTTCCTTTCTCGCGCTGCTGGAGCTGATGAAGATGAAGCAAGTTCGCTGCTACCAGGATAGCCTCTTTGA
This sequence comes from Paenibacillus sp. MER 180, assembly GCF_023713665.1. Taxonomy (NCBI): domain Bacteria; kingdom Bacillati; phylum Bacillota; class Bacilli; order Caryophanales; family Paenibacillaceae; genus Paenibacillus; species Paenibacillus sp. MER 180. The sequence goes on from NZ_JAMAVT010000003.1 coordinate 266,318, forward strand.
GGACATCGTGATTCAATGGAGTGGGGAGGTGGACACGGAAGATGGACTTTCAGATGCTGAAGTCGATTATTGAGGGGTTGTTGTTCATGGCTGGAGATGAAGGCTTGAACATTAAGCAAATCTCAGAAATTACAGAACAGCGCCCAGAGGTTATAGAGGAAGCGATGAACGATCTGCGCGCGGACTTCGAGCGCTCGAAACGTGGTCTGCAAATTGTTGCAATCGCAGGGATGTACGAGCTAGCTACATTGCCAGAACATGCCCCGTATTTTGAGAAGATGGCATATTCGCCATCGCGTTCTTCTCTGTCGCAAGCAGCCCTAGAGACCTTGTCTATCGTTGCCTATCGACAGCCGATTACCCGTGTTGAGATCGAAGAAATCCGCGGCGTAAAATCGGATCGTGCGATTCAGACACTAACGAACAAGGGTTTGATCGAAGAGGTTGGACGAGCAGAAGCGATCGGAAGGCCGATTTTGTATGGCACAACGAAATCATTCTTAGATTATTTCGGATTATCAACAATTAAAGAACTGCCGGATTCCTCTGCTTTTGAACAAATGGATGGGTTAGAAGAGGAAACGCAGCTCTTGTTCGAGAAGTTAGATGGACGCCAATTGACGATTGAAGACGTGAAGGAAGTTGAAGAACAATTGGAAGCAGGAGTTCAAGATGAGCACGAGGAAGAGATACGATAAGAACTTCTGCGTATGAAGCTGTTGAATATGCAAATATGAGGAGGAACTGCTTTGAACATTCATTTCCACGGTCATTCCTGCATTCAGCTTGTTACCGAACAGCATAGTATTATCATTGATCCTTTCTTGACTGGCAACCCTGCAGCAGTCACACGTTCAGAAGAGATTCATGCTGACTATGTGCTGCTCACACATGGCCATGGCGATCATATTGGTGATGCGGTATCCATCTCCAAGCGCTGCAATGCGCCTATTATTGGCATGGTAGAGCTTACGAACTACATGGAATCGCAAGGTGCGCAAGCTATAGGCATGAACCTAGGTGGGCCAGCTCCATTCGAATTTGGATCGGTTGCGCTAGTGCCTGCCCTGCACAGTTCCTCCGTTACAGTCAATGGTCAGGATATTTATATGGGCAACCCTGTAGGGATTGTCCTGCAAACAGAGGGGCTAACGATTTATCATGCCGGAGACACTGCATTGTACAGCGATATGAAGCTCATTGGCGATCGCTACAAGCCAGATATCGCCTTCTTGCCAATTGGCAGCTTCTTCACGATGGACCCGGAAGATGCATTGCTAGCTGCGCAGTGGGTACAGGCTAAAGTTGTCATCCCCGTGCACTACAATACATTTCCTCCTATTCAACAGGATGGGGCAGCATTTGTGGCGAAGCTTCAGGAGCTTGGGATGCAAGGACTGGAACTTTTGCCTGGTCAATCTATTGATCATTCCAAGCTGATGCTGTAAAGAGGCGCTTGTCCCTAACATTCAAAGAAACTTGCTTGAACGAGGAGCATCAATATGTGCTAATGCTTGCCCGTCAGCTTCGTATGCGATAATACGAGCTGACGGGTTTTTTTTATTTGATAAAGTCAATCGGAAATATGCTAATCGTGCATGCTAGTCTGGATGAAAGGCCATAATACGGATAGTTTAGGAAATGGAGGCGCATGACATGATAGGATGGGCGATTGCTGGAGGGATAGTAGTTGTCTTGCTTGCCCTCATTGTCTTTTCGTCCATTGAGTGCAAAATCATCATTCACAAATCAGGAAAACATGAGCGAGTTGTTCTATTGATTCGGGCATGCTATGGACTGCTTCGTTGGAAATATGAATGGCGATCCATTCGATTTATTAACATGGAAACAGGGGTTCACCTGCATGTAAAAGCTAAGGATAATGTCGGAACAGGTCATGCAAGTCGAGATGAAACTCAGGTCGATAAAAAATTGATAGAGAGATATAAGCACAACGTGCGGCGACTTCTACGTCATACGCGTTGCATCATTCTATGGCTCAAAGAAACTCTCCAGCGGGTACAGTGCAGCATGTTTACTTGGGATACGGAGATTGGACTGCTTAATCCAGCAACAGCTTGTCTATTGACAGGGGCATCATGGTCAGTGAAGAGCATGCTGGTAGGAGCATTGTCTCACCATATTCGATTTCGAAGACATCCTCAGATGGAAGTGAATCCGCAATTTCACACCCCTTTTTTTTCCACTAGGATCGTTTGTATAACCAAAATTCGCATCGTGCACGCTATAACTGCTGTAATCAAGTTGATTATTCGCATCGTTCGCGCAGAAGGAGGAATACGAACATGGCGGAACATCCTATCGAGGGCTTAATGCATGCAGCCTTTAACAATATTAAGGCTATGGTAGATGTAAATGCAATCGTGGGCGATCCTGTCCAAACACCTGACGGCAGTGTCATTTTGCCGATAAGCCGTGTTGCATTTGGCTTTGCGGCAGGAGGCAGCGACTTCCGGTTGGATGAGAGGCACGACAGACATGACAGACCAGCCTCAGAACGTGGTGAGGCGCGTACAGTTCCTGCAGCCTATGCCTATGGTTCGAAGCCATTTGGAGGAGGTAGCGGCGGTGGCGTCTACATAACACCGATTGCCTTTCTCGTCGTTGGCAGGCGGGGCATTGATGTCGTGTCGCTCGACAATCAGACGCATTTGCTGGAGAAAATTATTGATGCCGCACCTAATGTGCTGGATCAAATCAGTTCGATGTTCAAGAAGCAGGAATCAACGACGGCCGAGGATATTATTATATCGGATCGGTAGGAATATGGCGTCAGGCTTGATTGTTGCTGCCGTTATTGCCGGTAAAATGGCGATGCAGTCAACGGGAGCTTGACGCTATTTTTCATTAGAACAACTCCTGCTTGCTTAAGTAATCGTAAGTGATGGACATACTCGGTCTCGAACAAGCATACATATGGAACAACTTGACCGGTATACAGATTAAGGAGGAACGTATGAGCAAGCATCCATACGTAGGACAAGTTGGAAAGATGATTGCGTTGTGTGCATTGTTGGGTTCGGTTCTGGCATATGATTTGTATGGACGTGCCGCGTCAGCTGATCCATCCGTGGACACAAGTCGCACACAGCGTGAGGCTGCACAGGAATGGTCTGTCCCGCTGCAGGTTGAGCCATCGAACGCAACTGCTTCGGCTCGAATCGCGCCTCCATCTACTGCAGCAAGAGCAGCAGCCTTAATAGATGTAGCATCTGGAAGAATGCTGTACAGCCATAACGGGAAGCAGGAGCTTCCAATGGCGAGTACGACGAAAGTGATGACCGCGATTGTGGCAATTGAGCATGGCCGGCTGGAGGATAAAGTAAAGGCGACTTCTCGTGCTGTAGGGAAGGAAGGCTCCTCCATTTACTTGAGACTTGGAGAAGAGATGAGTCTCAACCATTTGTTGTATGGCCTTATGCTTCGTTCAGGCAACGATGCTGCGGTGGCGATTGCTGAGCACGTTGGAGGCTCGGAAGAAGGCTTCGTCCACTTAATGAATGAGAAGGCGAAGCTTCTCGGGTTGGAGCATACCCAGTTCCGCAATCCTCATGGTTTGGATGAGAAGGGTCACTATACGACTGCAGAAGATCTAGCTCGTATATCAGCATATGCACTGCATAATGCAACCTTCCGTGAAATCGTGCGCACCCGTACGAAGAAGGCGCCTAATACAATCGACAATTGGGATTATGTGTGGGGCAATAAGAATAAAATGCTTCACTTGTATGAAGGAGCAGATGGTGTGAAGACAGGTTACACGAAAGGTGCATTGCGGTGTCTAGTCAGTTCTGCCACACGGAATGGCCAGCAGCTTGTTGCTGTAACGCTGAATGACTCCAGAGATTGGGAAGACCATAGAAGGATGCTCGATTACGGCTTTCAAGCGTTTCCGCAAGCGAAGATTGTAGAGGAAGGCCAACATATTGAGGGTCAGCCATTCGAAGCTTCTAGATCGCTGACGTATCCGCTTGGATATGGGGAGCAATCGAAATTGTCTGCCAAGCTCTTCGTACCGGCTAGCGGTAGTCTCGATGCAAGGTTAGGTCATCAGGGACGCTTGACGATGTATGTGGACAAGGAACCGATAGCCAGTGTAGATGTTCGAAGAATTTCTCCAGACGAATCTGCGCCAACTCGAGGTGGTTCAGCCAAACACACTTCTGCAGTTCCAAGTGAAAGAAAGAGCGGCAACGTACTCAGTGAATGGATGATGGTACTAAAACGTGTAACAGGTAGACTATTTGGCGCAGCTTGATCGCCCATGGGAAGGGAGACGGTTGTCATTGTAAATGCGATATGGATGTTCATGCTGCTTGTGGGATTCATCGCTGCTGCCGCTCAGGGAAAGATTGACGTAGTGACGGAAGCCGTGTTCGAGGGAGCAAAGACAGGAGTATCTGTAAGCTTTGGACTCATCAGTGTGATGGTGTTCTGGCTAGGGATCATGCGGATTGCAGAGGATGCAGGGCTGCTGAAGCGGCTTGCCAAGGCTCTTGGTCCAGTCGTTAGGTATTTGTTTCCCGATGTACCTCGGAACCATCCTGCTCTCGGCTTCATTATGTCGAATATGAGCGCGAATTTGCTTGGGCTAGGCAATGCAGCTACACCGATGGGGATAAGAGCTATGCAGGAGCTCCAGAAATTAAATCCGAATAAAGATACGGCTACACCTGCCATGTGCACGCTGCTTGCAATCAATACGTCAAGTATAACCCTAATCCCAACAACATTGATTGCGATAAGGATGAATTTCAACTCTGCTAATCCTGCCGAGATTGTAGGTACTACGCTGCTTGCGACCATTGTAGCAACATTTGCAGCGATCTTCGCGGATCGATGGTACCGAAGAAAGGATGCAAAGCGTCCGCCCCCGCAACAATTAAAGTCTGACAAAGGGCGGTATACGGAATCTCAGGGAGCGGGATATCATACACCAGCTAGTTGAACAATGATTTGATGATTATGGCATCATGACCTTACTTCCAGCCTCGAAATGAAGTAGAAAGGATGGTCCGGTTATGTATGCATTTGTTTCCTCTATATCCGCATGGGCCATACCGGCCATTATCGTTTTTATTCCGCTGTTTGCCTATTTTCGGCGTGTGCCCGTATATGAGACCTTCGTTGAAGGGGCGAAGGATGGATTCCAAACTTCAATCAACATCATTCCAACCTTAGTAGGCATGATGGTTGCGATCAGTGTATTCCGTGCATCTGGTGCGATGGATTGGATGGTGGGGCTGCTGCGTCCGATACTCGATTGGATTGGCATTCCTGGTGAGGTGATGCCGCTCGCTTTCTTGCGGCCCATTACAGGAGCTGGCTCTCTTGCCTTTACTACCGATCTGATTAAGATGTACGGGCCTGATTCCGTGATTGGAAGAATTGCTTCAACGATACAGGGGAGCACTGATACAACGATCTATGTGTTGACCGTATATTTCGGCGCTGTTGGGATTAAGAAAGGCCGGTATGCACTAAAAGTTGGCCTATTCTCTGATTTGGTCGGATTTATTGCAGCAATTGTCGTCTGTTTCCTTGTATTTGGTTTCATTACAGGGTAATATCATAATAGCTTGAATAATGTAAGTTAATGACAAGCTCGCGCCCTCTTGGCAGCGGGCTTTTCTTTTCAATGAGGATAATAAAAGTTTGAGGTGACAGACATTCATGGAAGAACGTTTACAGAAGATTTTAGCGAACGCGGGTATCGCTTCGCGTCGTAAGTGTGAGGAAATTATCAAAGCAGGTAAGGTAGAGGTTAACGGAGAAGTCGTAACAACTTTGGGTGTGAAGGCTGATCCGTCAAGCGATGTGATTACCGTTAGTGGGAGAACGATATCGGTTAAGTCCGACAAAATAGTATTAGCCTTCCATAAGCCAAAAGGCGTTATTACAAGTACATCAGATCCAGAAGGCCGTAAGACAGTCATGGATTTTATGAAGGGTGTAAAGGCGCGAGTATATCCGGTAGGACGCCTCGATTACGAAACAGAGGGGCTGCTGCTGTTTACAAATGATGGTGAGTTAGCCAATATGCTCATGCATCCGCGTCATCATGTGGAGAAGACCTATCATGCAACCGTGAAAGGCGTACCTCATGGGGATAAGCTGGAGCAACTGAGAAAAGGGGTTAAACTTGAGGATGGTATGACTCAGCCAGCTGCGGTGGAATACCATGATGTTGACTTGGAGAGCAATACGGCAACCATCAGTATAACGATCCATGAGGGTCGCAATCGTCAAGTTCGCCGCATGTTCGAGGTGATTGGCCATCCTGTCACCAAGCTGAAGCGTGTGAAGTTCGGCAATATTACGCTGCAAGGAATTGCCCGTGGCAAACACCGTGTGCTGACGAAGTCGGAAGTCAACGAACTCCGTATGGAGATGAAATCCAACCGTACCATGCATACGTAAAATCGGATAGAGCAGTAAATCGCTTTTATTGCACCCCGCCCAGTATATGGTGACACATAATTTTCATATTGAGGAAGATATGTCCGCTAATCTATGAATTATAATAGTCGTGGATGGTGTAATGCAATTGTTGCAATTATGTCGTCTGAATGTGAAATATGTCATAGAAAGCAAGTGTTCAATCTATATCAATTGAACCACATCAAGAAGGGGCGATGATATTGGGCAAGAGAAACAAGACAGTCCAGATTCTCATACTATCTGTCATTGCGATACTTGGCGGGATTGCAATTAGCAATGCGTACAGTAAGCCTACATACCCTGAGGTTGGCAGCCGCATACCAGATGTGTCGCTTCATACGCTGAAGGGCGATACTGTGCAGCTGAGTGATTACAAGGGAAAGTCCCTGGTGCTTAATTTCTGGGGCTCCTGGTGCGAACCGTGTGAGCGGGAGATGCCCACCTTGCAGAAGGCAGCAGATGATTGGAAGGATCGCAACGTGGAAGTCGTCGGCATCAACTATGGAGAAGATGCGATCGTTGTGGACAATTATATGAAAGCGGTAAATGTTCATTTCACGATGCTGCTCGATTCAAATAAGAGTGTAACCAAAGCCTTCGGTGTCCGTCCATTGCCGACCACATTCTTCATCAAGCCTGATGGCAAAGTCCATGCTATTCATACTGGGGAAGTCACTACAAGCCAGCTAGAGTCCTATTTGGAACAAATGGCGAAAGAATAGGGCTTGAAGGGGAGGAGGACTAGGCTGTGCGGTTTGAGAATACGAAGTGCGAATGCGGCCATCAGAATGCAGTAGGAACTGTATTGTGCGAGGCCTGCGGCAAGCCGCTATTTGAAGGGGATGAGGTGGATTCCGTACTGGAAATGCGTTATGACGGGGTTGCGCGTAAGTCACAGAAGGCAAGTCCGTCATGGATTGATCGCATTTGGAATTTCTTCTCCTCAGTAAAAGTGGCGGTTATTCTTATCGTCATTACATTAATTGGTGCGTCACTCGGCACCATCTACCCACAGGAAAGCTCATTTCTCAGCATAGACCCGACACAATATTATAAGAGCACGTACGGTACATTGGGACAAATCTATTATATGCTTGGCTTGTCTCATACATACGAATCCTGGTGGTTCATTACATTGCTTGTCATGATCGGCGCCTCACTGGTCATTTGCAGCATTGATCGTGTACTTCCGTTATATCGTGCATTACATCGGCAGAAGATACGTAAGCATGTCCAGTTTATTTCGAGACAGCGGATTGTCTATGAAGGATCAATAAACCAAGATGCTGAAGCTTGGCTGGATAACATGTCGAACGTACTCAAGAAGAAAGGCTACCGAGTTATTAAGGATAATGAGGCGCTATTAGCTGAGAAGAACCGGTTCAGCCGCTGGGGGCCGTACATCAACCATATCGGACTTATTCTCTTCTTGCTTGCTATACTTGCACGCAGCATCCCAGGCTGGCATTACGATTATTATGACGGCTTCCCGCAAGGAGAAGCCCGTGAAATACCCGGAACTCCCTATTATTTGCAGAATGATAAATTTACAGTTGAATATTACGGCAAGGAAGATATGCCTGAGCAGTTCGTGAAGGAAGGGCGTGTTATACCGAAGCTGTTCGAGACGAAGGCGACACTGTTCAAGTGTGTGGACAAGTGTGGTGATACGCGTGTGAAGCCTGTGCTTGAACAGGTAGCTCAGCACAATATACAGTTGAATTCACCGCTTGAATATGAAGGGCTCATGGTCTATCAGAGCGACTTTGAATCGCGTCTCGTTGCGGTAAGCCCTGTACTTAGCAATGTGGACACAGGAGAGGTATACGGCAAGTTTGAACTTCGGGTGCAGAATACGGCTACGGAGTTTCAAGCAGGTCCATATTCACTGAAACTGACAGGGAAATACTTGGATTTTGCAATTGGCAAAAACGGAGAACTGACTACAAAATCGCAAAACCCGAACGCACCTGCATTCAGCTTCTTGATTAAGGGGCCGAATCTCCCAAGTGAAGGCTTGCCTTACTTGTATTTCGCGCTGCCTAAGGACAAAGATCAATTTCATCAGGATGACATTAATGCCAAGCTGAGAGAGAGTTTAGGGTCTGGCTCGATGCCCAATCTTCGCATCGGATTAGAATCCATGAAAGATATCATCTATACGAATTCAATCAGTTATATGACCGTGCGTAAGGAGACGGCGCTGCCGCTCATCTGGATTGGGGCTGGTATCAGTATGATCGGTCTAGTTATGGGCTTCTATTGGCAGCATCGCCGCATATGGCTTCGAATCGACGGCAATCGCTTGCTGCTCGGTGCCCATACGAATAAGAACTGGTATGGAATTCGGAATGAGGTGGCGGGTGCACTCGGAGCTGTTCACGTAGAAGTAGATGCCAAATCGATCGATCGTGGGGGGAATAAGGCGTGACTTTGCAATGGAGTCAGGACGCATATATTATCGCGTTTTTCTTGTTTTGTCTTTCCTTTATTTTGTACGTCGTGACTGTTGCTGGCCGGAAGATGAAAACTCGCGATCCCGTTCGCTTCGAACGCAGATGGGGAGCAATTTCATTTGGTGTAACGATACTTGGATTTATTAGCCAGATCGTATATTTCGGATTGCGCTGGGCATACGCTGGGCATATCCCTGTCAGCAATATGTATGAGTTCATGTCATTTTTGTCGATGATGATTATCGGTGCATTTATCGTTGTATACCTTATTTACCGAAGCACTGTATTAGGGCTCCTTGCTGTACCGCTCGCCTTCTTGATGATGGCGTATGCATCGGTCTTTCCAAGCGAGGTACAGCCGCTTATTCCACAGCTGAACTCGGTATGGCTGAAGCTTCATGTGACGATGTCGGCACTTAGCTATGCTTTCTTTGCGGTAGCCTTCGTTGCAGGACTGCTCTACTTATTGCGTACCGTCCGTTGGGATGCTGGAAGTTCGCGCAAGCCGCAGCGCTGGCTTGAGTTCACAATGGGCTGCATCGTTGTATTCATCGGCTTTATCGTGGTCGTATACAGTTTTCGTGCTGCAAGCTATGAGGTGGTTATAGGACAGAAGGTTGAAACGGTCAAGACCGGAGGAGAGATCGAGACAGGCTTGGAGATGGTCACCTATACAATGCCGCCGCTTGTGGCTCCGCATTTAAGTGATGAAGCTACCTTGCAATCACTACCCTCTTTCCTAGGCATGAAGCTGCCGTTAATGGAAGCACCGGGCTGGATGAAGGGAGTTCAAGCGGGCCGGAAGCTGAATACGGTAGTATGGTCGGTCATCGCGGGACTGATCTTGTACGGATTAATTCGCTTGCTGCTGCGCAAGCCAATCGCGAAGGCCCTTCAACCCTTATTCCATGGGATAGATCCAGACACTGTGGATGAGATTAGCTATCGCTCAATCGCGATAGGATTCCCGATCTTTACGTTAGGCGCACTTATCTTTGCAATGATATGGGCCCAGGTTGCATGGTCAAGATTTTGGGGCTGGGATCCGAAGGAAGTATGGGCGCTTGTGACTTGGCTTGCATACAGCGCTTACCTGCACTTGCGTCTAGCACGCAGCTGGCAGGGAACTAAGTCTTCTTGGATGTCGGTAATTGGATTTATCATCGTCATGTTCACACTTGTTGGGGTGAACTTGGTGATATCAGGCCTACATTCCTACTCAGGGGTATAAAAATAAAGGTTAACAAATGGAAAAAAGATGAAACGACTGGGATTACGAACAAGGAGTACCCCAGTCGTTCACATTTTTGCTATAATAGAGCCAAGTATCAAGGCGACGACGAGAGGAGCATCCTGCGAGTTGCCTGCTTATATTACAGCTAGAGCTACCAACCTCATCAATTGCAGCCGCACTTGGCTTCGCTTGAGGTTTTCTTTTATGGTGGAAAGGGGAGTCATACATGTCCGAGCAAGTGAATCGAATCTTGATCGTCGATGATGAAGAGCGGATACGCCGACTGTTGAAAATGTACCTTGAAAAAGAAGGTTTTGAAATTGAAGAGGCGGAAGATGGAGAAGCAGCGCTGCGAATGGCTGTAAGTGAAGAGTATGACCTCATTCTTCTTGACTTGATGCTGCCAGGCATCGACGGTGTAGAAGTATGCACGCGCTTAAGACAAGTGAAGGCGACGCCAGTCATAATGCTGACAGCCAAGGGGGAAGAGATTAACCGAGTGCAGGGCTTCGAAGTTGGTGCAGATGACTATGTCGTCAAGCCCTTCAGTCCGCGCGAGGTCATCTACCGGGTGAAGGCAGTCCTGAGACGATCTTCGGCTACAGCCTTTTTGACAAGCGATCCGAAGGCAAGCAACAACATTGTATTCCCGCATCTCATTATTGAACATGATGCACATCGTGTGACAGCAGGGGGGCAAGAGATTAGCTTGACGCCTAAGGAATATGAACTGCTGCATTATTTGGCGGTATCTCCGGACAAGGTGTTCTCAAGAGAAGAGCTGCTGAAGGATGTATGGAATTACGAGTTCTTTGGAGACCTTCGTACTGTAGATACACATGTGAAGCGCCTGCGTGAGAAGTTGAATAAGGTCTCGCCAGAAGCAGCTACTATGATCACTACGGTATGGGGTGTCGGCTACAAGCTCGAGGTGCCAAAATAACGTGAAATTTTGGCGAAGCATTGTCGGCAAGTTGTGGATGACCATTATTGGTCTAGTTGCATTCGTACTTATCATTTTAGGTCTGTATTTGCTGCATTACATTGACAGCAATTTCGCGCATCCGAACGATATCAAGCAGTTGTTCGTATATACAGGAATTATTGGATTTTCACTTACAACTTTCTTTGCGTTCTTCTTATTTACGAAGATTACGCAACCGCTTCGTAAGCTGAAGCAAGCGGCCGATACGATTCGTCAAGGCGATTACTCCACACGAGTAGCACTTCGTTCCTCTGATGAAATCGGGGAGTTGTCCCAGACGTTTAATCATATGGCGGAGGAACTGAACTCCACCATTTTGGATTTGCAGCATGAGAAGGAGCATCTAGCGAGTATTTTGCGCAGTATGACGGATGCTGTTATTACCTTTGATGCATCGGGACAGGTGCTGCTCGCGAACCCGCATGGTGAAACAGTCATGAGCCGCTGGAATGGAATGGATTGGGCGATCGATGAAGATATGACAGGTGCATCCGGAGTGCCGGAGCCGTTAAGACCCATTTTTCATACCGTTATTTCTGAAGCTCGGGAGGTTACGACCCGTGTTCATGTGAAGCAGCAGGTTTGGTCTGTTGTGATGGGGCCTCTGCATGCAGACAGCCGCGTACGCGGTGCCGTAGCCGTATTGCGGGATGTGACCGAAGAAGTGCAGCTGGAGAAGCTGCGCAAAGACTTCGTCGCGAATGTATCGCACGAGATTCGTACTCCACTGTCCATGCTTCAAGGATATAGTGAGGCATTATTGGATGATATAGCTGCTTCGCCAGAGGAACGCAGAGAGCTTGTTCAGGTTATTCATGACGAGTCCTTGCGTATGGGAAGGCTGGTGAAGGATCTGCTCGACCTAGCTCGCATGGAGGCGGGCCATCTGCCAATGCACAAAGCAGAGACGGATGTTCACGAACTTGCTTCCCGAGTCTATCGTAAATTCACAGTACTTGCGAAGGAACGTAATATACCGATTGAAATGAAACTTCATGCGATGGATCCAATTCTTCCTGAAGCGGATGAAGATCGGTTAGAGCAAGTGTTGACGAATTTGCTGGACAATGCACTACGCCACTCCTCTGAAGGACAACCGATTCATATTCGGACGGAACGTACGGACAATGAGTGGTTGTGGATTCACATTGAGGATCATGGTCAGGGTATTCCGTCAGAGGATGTCCCGTATGTGTTCGAACGATTCTATAAGGCTGATAAGGCACGCAAACGCGGCCCTTCAGGCGGCACAGGACTAGGTCTAGCGATTGTCAAAAATATTATTGAAGCACATCAGGGTCATATCCGAGTCGACAGCATATTAGGGAAGGGAACTACATTCTCCATTGCTCTACCCGTACAGCCAACACAAACCAGTATATGACACAAAACACCCTATTGCGCAGTTCAGCGGCAATAGGGTGTTTTTTTGTAGAATGACGATTGGAATATGTGTCAGACGAGGGCACAATTTTCCGATTAATCTTGATGCTCGTGGAACAGTTTCCACTACTCCACGAGCTGATGAAGGATAAGTTCGGTTTACAGCACAATTTCTTTGGCTTTTTTAATGTCTGTAGATTCTTTCAGTTTTGCGATTACCTCTTCTGGAATGGCTTTGTCGACGGAAAGCACCATGATGGCAGACCCTCCGACAATTTTCCGACCAACTTGCATGGTTGCGATGTTAACACCATTTGATCCAAGTAGTGTACCGACAATTCCAATTACGCCAGGCTTATCATCATGCGAAATTACTAGCAGATGCCCTTCTGGCGAGAGGTCTACAGGGTACTTGTCAATTTGTACGATACGTTCCCCATATCCGTTCAACAATGTACCAGCTACGAGTCGTTCTTCTGTGTTCGTCTTCAAAGTTACGGACAACAGATTTGTAAACCCTTTGGCAACGTGGGATTGCTGAACGATAATATGAATATCGCGCGTTTTGGCAAGGTGAACAGAGTTGACGATGTTCACATCTGAGCCAAAATGCTGGGTGAGAACGCCTTTCACGATATGTCTCGTAATAGTTTGCGTATCGACCTCAGCCAGATCACCAGAGTAGTTAACAAGGATTTCAAGAATTGGACTCTTTGTCATTTGTGAAGCGAATTGCCCCAGCTTCTCCGCAAGTGTGAAGTAAGGTTGGATTTTATTCAATACAGCCGGCGCAATCGGCGGCATGTTAACTGCATTCTTGAACGGTTCATTGCGTAGAATATGCAGTACCTGCTCCGAAACATCGACAGCCACGTTCTCTTGCGCCTCAACAGTGGATGCGCCAAGGTGAGGTGTGACGATAATCTTCGGATGACTCAAGAATGGGTGATCCGGTTGTGGAGGTTCAACCTCGAATACATCGAATGCGGCCCCTGCCACAATGCCTTCATCAATTGCCTCGACAAGTGCCATTTCATCGATAATTCCACCACGTGCGCAGTTAATAATGCGCATACCGCGTTTCATGACCTCGAATTGTGGACGAGCAATCATATGCTTCGTCTCAGGCGTCAATGGTGTATGAACCGTCAGGAAATCGGCTGCGCGAATAATTTCATCAACTGTGCCAAGCTTAACGCCTAATTTTTCAGCACGCTCTTCTGTCATGAATGGATCATATCCGATGATGTCCATGCCAAATGCCTTCGCTCTCTTGGCAACCTCGCTGCCGATACGACCCATACCAAGAACACCAAGGGTTTTGTTCATCAGCTCGACACCTAGGAAAGTCTTGCGATCCCATACTCCATTGATTGTCTTTGCGTAAGCCTGAGGGATATGACGGGATAATGCCATCATCATGGCAAAAGCATGCTCACAAGTTGTAATCGTATTCCCATCAGGAGCATTGATTACGATAATTCCGTGCTGTGTGGCTGCTTGCAGATCAATGTTGTCTACACCGACTCCCGCACGGCCCACGACTTTAAGCTTCTTACCTGCTTCCATGACGCGTGCTGTAACGCGAGTCTGACTGCGAACGAGCAGAGCATCATAATCTGCGATAATGCCAACCAGCTCATCCTCCGACAACCCCGTTTGCTTTACAACTGTAATATCCTCTGCGTCAACAAGCTTCTGAATCCCGAAATCGCTAATCGGGTCTGATACTAGTACTTTAAACATGGAATTCTCCCTCCTGAGCATAGCTTCATATGTATTAGAAACGGCAATGCCGTTATCTTGCTGTTGAAATGAGGCCTTGGTTATGAATATAGCAAAAAACTCCCGTCCACATACTACGACCGTAGTAAGGGACGAGAGTTCCATCTTCGTGGTGCCACCCTAATTCGCTGCTTATTCGCACAAGCAGCCTTACGCGTCTATGCTAGACGCCGAACGTTAACGGGTTCGATTCGGTTACGCCTACTGTCATCAGGGTTCGACGCAACAACTCCGGAACGCTGGAACAAGTCAATCCGCCACCGATTCACACCGACCATCGGCTCTCTGCAGGCTTCACTGAATGTTCGTTTCCTTCACCGTTTGACTCATGAAATTTTACTTAATGTACCATGCAAATGTTAGGGTGTCAATAGATTTTTATACGAACATAACTGTGGAGTATTTGTAAATTGTACGGATTATGATGATTTGCCGGATTCTTTAAGAATATGTTTTATACAGGCGTCTATTGCGATTTGGGAAGAATGGATCAGTTCTTCGTTTTCGGACTTTGTTCGGATTTTTAATGCTTTTTCAAACCAAGGGAGAGCTGATTCGTACTTGTATTGGTCATATAGATTTTTACCATAATGTTGATAGAGAAAGTCAAGCAAATTGAAATGTTGATCGTTCGAAATCGAATGTTCCAGTAGATCGTCGAACATGCGGTTCGATGTGTGGAAGTTACGCATCCATTGATAGGAATGAGCGAGACGGAGCTTATTGATCCACACCTGCTTAGCATTGTTCATTGCAGAATGAATAGAGATTGCGGAAGTTAAGTACGTAATGCTGTCCGCGTAATTGCCGACAATTCGGCTGTAAACACCCAGCATTCCGTATTGTCTTCCTAATTCCTCTTGATTCTGCTGATCAGATTGAGTCTGTTCTTTTATATAAGCAATGGCATTACACATATCAGAGAGGGAGTGCGGAACCTCTCTCAGATCGTCATCGAAATAGAAGGTGCAATTGAAATGCATAGATGCAGGCAAAAAAATCGGTCTCCTTTCGTGTGAAGTGCATTTATTTTACAAGGCAGTGTCGCATTAGGCAATACAATCGCAGATTTTGCAGAATCCTCAACTTGAATGAACCATCTTCAATCTGATATGATGCATCTATTGAGGGATATAATATGGATTGCTAACTCGTTAGGCAGGGATGTAATGAAACAGAAATGGAATGATTTCAAATCTCGACAAGTAGACATACAACAGTTAGATGATAAGGTGCTTCTTCTTAATTTGTATGTAACACAGGGAATCACACTGATTCTCGGTTTGGTGTGGATTTGGCTTCAAGGCAGAAATCCTTTCTTATTGCTAACTACACAGACATCGAATCTGTCATGGCTATGGCTTGGAGCCGGATTGGCTGCTCTAGTTATTGTTGTTGACATCGCGGTTTCTAGATTTGTTCCTGATGATATGACGGACGACGGTGGGGTGAATGAAAAGCTCTTCCGCAATCGTCCAATATGGCATATAATTGCTATCTCTTTTATCGTTGGCGTATGTGAGGAAATGCTCTTTCGCGGGGCAATACAGCACGCATTTGGAGCATATTGGACGAGTATTATTTTCGCAGCTATCCATGTACGTTATTTGCGCCATTGGTTACCAACTGGAATGGTGTTTCTAATTAGCTTTGCTTTGGGTACTATTTATGAGTGGACAGGAACCCTGTGGGCTCCTATACTAGCACATTTTATCATTGATCTCATTATGGGACTCATTATACGATTTCGGAGGGAAGTATGAGCGAGAATCACCCACACCCTTTATTTCGAGGGTTCTCTCGCAAGCAAGAGCCAGACCTACATAGCCCGGCACTAGATGCTTTACGTTCATTGAGAGAAAATTCATCGAAGAAAGACACACATACGGAGCAACAAGACAGCAACCATGCGATATCGGAAGAACAGCTGCTTCATCTTGCAGAGAATATCTCCGCATCAGATGAAGATATGGATGATCGTTCATTGCCGTCACGCAAGAAGTTATTTCCGTCGAGTTATGTTAGACTGACAAAATGGTTTTATAATTTTCTATTTTTATTATTTGTAGGATTGTTAATTGGACTACTATTTTGGGGTCGTCATAAGCTGGGGCTGGAGGGGTAATCGATGATGGTTGCTTTTACTATCATTGCAGGCTTGCTGGCAGCAGCCGGAGTGCTTGTTGTTTATATGTTATGGGAAGCACGGGGGTTTACAATTACAGAAGAAGAAGTGGTGCTGAAGCGGTTGCCGTCGACATTCGACGGGGTCCGCTTGTTTTTTATAAGTGACTTTCATCGAAGGCAATTGACTGACAGACATATTGAGCAGATTTTGGGTCATCGACAGGCTTCTTTGTTTCTGGTCGGTGGGGATATGACTGATCAAGGTGCTCATCTGGAATCCAGTGTAGAGAATATAGCAAAGCTGCGCCAATTAGGGCCTGTAACGGCTGTACATGGCAATCATGATTATAAGGCCAATGTTCGAGAGTTAGATGATAAGCTGAATCAGCTAGGTGTTAAGGTGCTGGACAATGAAGCAATGCGGTTGGAGCAGAATGGTCAATTTATATGGCTTGTTGGTTGGGATGACTATAGCTCGAAGCGAACGAATGTGAAGCTTGCTATGAGTGAGCCTAAACAAGAGCCTAGCTGCACCATTGTTCTGACACATGATCCGCTGTCCTTGCGCAAGGCTGAGCTGCAAGGGATTGATCTCGTATTGTCAGGACATACGCACGGAGGGCAAATTTACCTGCCTGGATACGGGCCACTTCGCACCTCTAAGTTTTACCGCAAATATCTATGTGGCTGGCATAATTTTCTTGGACAAGGTTCTACAACATTGTTTATCACGAAGGGGTTCGGCACCTCGCATGTTCCTTTTCGTTTATTATGTAAGCCTGAGGCACATTTTATTACGCTTCGTTCGGGCATTGATGGCCAGATTTCCTGATTTTTTACCGGATGGTTCGATACAGTTGCGCTCACACTACAATTGATCCTAACGAATTGAAGGAGGGAACAACAGTGAAAGTGACATCGTTCATTTCTGGTGCAGCCATTGGCATTCTGGCTGGTATGTACTTGGCTGACAGACGTTCGCTGGCTAATTTGCAATCCAAATTGCATGTTGCAGGCAATGTCGTCCAGGATGTGGTTGGCAAAGCGAAGGATAAGGTTATGGATGTAACGACGTCCAATATGCCGGATATTGCTTCCTTGCTTGACATGAAGAAGTTGTCCAAAGAGGCATCTAAGTCGGACTCATTCAGCTTGGATCGCGTCAAGGAACTGATTGAGCGGGATCCAGAAGTGAAGCGCAAGGTGGATGCGATTTTGCGTGAAAATGGGCTGGCTCCGACGCCATCCGATTTGTCAGCTGTGAAAACAGAAACGTCTACTACAACAGTATCTAGCGTTTCCAAAACGCAAGCTGCTCCACGCAGCAAGCCGTTCGAAGAACAACAGTCCACTCACTGATAGCTGAGGAAATTTTATCTTAGAAGCTGCCGATTTTCTTCGGCAGCTTCTTCAATGTTTGGTACATTTACTCTCTGACAACTATTTTATGTAGTGCAAATCCATACAAGAAATGATAACATGAAATACATAGAACCATTTTCAGCACATATTATATGTTGCTTCATAATCTGTTATAACCGAAGTTGCAAAGGAGGGTCCTGTCATGAAGATCGAACGTATCAGTCAAGACAAGATTCGAATTTTCCTTACGTTCGACGATTTGTCTGAGCGCGGGATCAAACGCGACGATCTGTGGCGGGAAATGTCTAAGCTGCAGGAACTGTTCGCGGAAATGATGGATCAGGCGTATACCGAACTCGGATTTGATGCGACGGGACCATTAGCCGTAGAAGTATTCGCAATGCCTGCACAAGGTATGGTAGTTATCGTAACGCGAACGCAGTGGAACCATGCTTCAGGTCATGGTGACGGCATTGAGGATGACGAGTTGGATGATGTATATGAAATGGAAGTAACGCTTGAGGAGAGCGATACGATCGTATTCGCATTTCGAGATTTTGAAGACTTCATCGAGGCGGCACATACGGTTCATGGCAATTTTACCGTACCAGGTGCGCTCTACCAATATAATGGACAGTGGATTTTCCATGCGGAGCCGGCAAATACGGATCCTCAGCGATTGCAAGCCTTCATTGCAATCATGGCTGAGTATGGAGAAGCGGCGTCAGTGACGACAGCTGTTCTGGAGGAGTATGGGAAGTGTATCATTGCAGAGGATGCCATCGACGTTACTTGTACACATTTCAGTCCGCGTCGCGCGTAGGACAGTTTAATATGCGTCCGTGAACAGGGGGGCTTGTGATTTTTCATGGCAAGTGAAAAATTCGGGCTCCCTGTTTCGTGTTTTTTCAGCAGTTGGCTACGTCAACCAATATATGCATTTTCCAATGATTTGGACACTGCCGTTTCGATATCTTTATTTGAAACCATCATTTATTCCTAGCATTCGACAGGGTAAGCGTACTTTGTAAACGTATGGTATACTTACTTTTATCCTAATGATCATTATTTTTATGTATAGTCGCCAAAGGAGGATGGGAAGGTGACTTTGCTAACTGCTATCGGCATGCTAGTCGCAGACACTTCTCAGATGGCGGCACAATCTGGTGAAGCTTCGACGCCTATATTGCCTTTGCTAACAGCAGCAATCGCTCCAGGTATCGCATTGCTGGCGTATTTCTACTTGAAGGATCGATATGACTATGAACCGATTCATATGGTCATTCGTGTCTTTCTACTGGGGTTTCTTATTGTATTCCCGATCATGATTATTCAGCATGGCCTTGTGTTGTGGTGGGGAAACAATCCGTATGTGTATTCCTTTCTAATCTCGTCCGGTGTAGAGGAATTTGTCAAATGGTTCGTTCTGTACCACATGATCTACAATCATGTAGAGTTCGATGAACACTATGATGGGATTTTGTATGCAGTTGCGGTGTCGCTCGGATTTGCTACCATAGAGAATGTCATGTATGCATGGCTCAATCAGACATCATTCTCTCAAATGCTCGTGCGTGCCTTGCTACCTGTATCCGGACATGCCTTATTTGGTGTCATCATGGGCTATTACATGGGAAAGGCAAAATTTCTTGGCGGACGTTCACGTAAATATTTAATGTACTCGATTGGATTACCGTTGTTCTGGCATGGAGTATATGATCTTATCCTAATGATGTCCACCCGTTACTGGCTATGGTTCATCGTGCCGCTGATGCTGTTTCTCTGGTACTACGGCATGGGGAAAGTACGTCGTGCCAATGCCCGATCTCCGCTCCGATTAATGAATCCGGAAGATGAGGTTAATATGGAGCAATAATGGGAATGCTATTATTTACATGCTCAAGTTGTGCACTGCACGAACGGGCGCAGTACATGGTAGCAAGGAGGGCTCATGTGAGGGTGAAGGTAACCATTCGCTGCCAATGCTGTGGCGAAAAATTCATTCTACGTGGCAAACGGGAAAAGGGTCGAATTGAAACGGGCTTCAAACAATGCATCTGTGATAATCGAGATGCGTTTCATATTGATGAAGAGCCAATATAAGTATCGTAATAAGAGCGCAATAATGGGAATCGATGCATAAACCTCCCTGATATCCAGCAAACTAACATCACTATGATGTATAAGTAGCTGTGAAGGGAGACGTTTGTACCATGTATAAACGATTAAGTGCAGTGATGTTTCCGATTTTTGCGCTCTTATTTATTGGAGCGATTGTATGGGGATATCAAGAGCATCAAGAGAAGAACTCTATATTGATTAAGGCAGAGAACCAATATCAGCGTGCCTTTCATGATTTGACGTATCATGTTGATAAACTGCATTCTGAATTGGGACAAACACTTGCAGTTAACTCCAAATCGCAAGCGATGCATCGCAAAGGTCTTGTGAATGTATGGAGAATTACGAGCCAGGCGCAAAATGAAATTAATCAGCTGCCGTTGACGCTGCTGCCATTTAACAAGACAGAAGACTTCTTATCACGGATCTCAAACTTCTCATATCGAGCAGCCGTAAGAGATATGACGAAGCAGCCGCTTAGTGATGATGAAGTGAAAATTCTGAAGACGCTGCATCAGAATGCTGCACAAATCTCACAAGACTTGCAGCAGGTTCAGAATAAAGTCATCAGTCAAAGCTTGCGCTGGATGGATGTTGAGACGGCAATGGCCTCCGAGCAGAAGACAATGGACAATACAATTATCGACGGCTTCAAAACGGTGGACAAAAAGGTTAGCGAGTACCCGGAGTTGAACTGGGGACCTTCCATATCGAGCGTGTATACGAAGCGCTCCGTGAAGATGCTGAAGGGAAATCCACTATCAGAGCAGCAAATTAAAGAAAAAGCAGAGAAATTCCTAATCAAGAAGCCGAATGAACCTGTTCAAGTTAGAAGAAACGGCAAAGGTACCGAATATGAATCGTTTACCGTGTTCACGAAATATAAGAACGATGGCAGTGCCCTCACGATGGACTACACGAAACAAGGCTTCCTGATGTCATATATGGACACGCGTCCCGTTGGCAAGAAAAAGCTGACAATGGCGCAAGCCGAAGAGTCAGCGAAACGATTCCTGAAGAAGAATGACTATCCTGACATGGCTGCAGTTCGTTATGATGAGTACAACAATACAGGCAGTCTTACACTAGTTCCGGTTGCAGATGGCGTATATCTATATCCGCAGCAGGTGACAGCTCGCGTAGCATTGGACAATGGCGAAGTTACAGGGTTGCAGGCAGCTGATTTCGTCTATGAAGGCAAGGAGCGCAAGGTCGGCAAGCCGAAGTTGGGCAAAAAAGAGGCGCAAGCAATGCTGAATCCTGACATGGACGTTATGTATGACCGCATGTCGCTTATAAAAAATGATCTGTCTGAAGAAGTGCTTTGTTATGAGTTCGGAGGCAAAATTAATGGCGGTGCTTACCGCGTGTACATTAATGCCGACAATGGAACAGAAGAACAAATTGAAGAGATGAAGCTTCTCAAATCATAAATAAATAGCTAAGTAAAGGTTCCAATTCCTAGCAAGGAAAATGGAACCTTTTTCTTTTTGGCATATTAGTATCATGGTATAATCTTCATGGAGGGGAAGCATATGTTACCGAATGTCAGTGACACCTTGTACGTGCAGCCGGTTCGGGATGAAGCGGACGAGCTTGCTTATAAGGCGAGAGTAACGGAGATAAATGAACAGCTGATCTGGATGGAAATCCCGCTGTCGGAACAGACGGGGAAATACGGCTTGTTCTCCAATGGAGAGGAGCTGAATGTCTACTTCTCGCAATCAGATGGGGTAAAGTGGCATTTTCGTACACAGGTAATGGGCAGGCGCAATGAAACCATTCCGATGATGTCAATTCGGAAGCCTGAGCCCCATTGGGTATCACGAATGCAGAGACGCAACTATTTGCGTGTACAAGCGTCGTTGGAGATGGCAATCAGTACGTTGGATGGTGTGAAATTTCTAGCATTGACAGAGGATATTAGCGGTGGAGGCCTCTCCTTTGTTACTGAGTCCAAATGGGGGCTGCGCGAATCACAAATCATCCAAAGCTGGGTTGCAGTACCGTTCCGCAGCGGTGCTATCGAGCATGTTTTCTTTACTGGGCAGATTGTTCGTGTTCAGCCTCTCAATGATGAGCGCCAGTTAATCATGCTTAAGTTTGACCAGATTGCGAATGTAGAACAGCAGAAACTGATTCGTTATTGTTTTGAACGGCAGTTGGATTTACGGAAATAACATACATATGTGTTGAAACTGTGCATAGCTTGATTGCAGGGTTGCCATACTACTTCCAAAACGAAGGGGTGGCTTCTTATGCACAGTCGATTGAAGAAGAAACCAAACCGTAAAATAGCATGGCGCACTTATACAAAACATATCACACATCCAGAGATATGCGGCTTATTATCGAAATGGCTAGTTCGATCGTTATTATGGTTCGTACTCTGTGTTGTAGCCGCCCAATCCTTACTGCTTGTTGGTACGTTTCGACCGTGGGTGTCGCCTGTGGATAGGCTCGAAGGGGTTCCTTTTCATCCTCCTTTTGAGGAAGAGAATCTATCATTCGAGAGAGGCTTGCAGAAGAGGTGACTGCGATTCCCTTTTTGCATCCCTATTCTATGTGTGGTATAATTTTCACGTCGCAGGCAACGCCTGCTTTTTTCTTGAATGGTGCATGAAATGTTTTTCTACGAAGGGAGTCAGCCCCGTTGACACAGTCAGATCACAGCAGACATCACATAAATATTGCCATCGACGGACCTGCGGGAGCTGGTAAGAGTACGGTTGCACGCCTAGTTGCGCAAGAGCTTGGGTATGTATACATAGATACCGGTGCGATGTACCGGGCAATATCTCTTCACATGTCACGAGCCGGCATTCAACCCGATGAGGCAGCAGCACTCTCTGAAGAGCTGAAACGAGTCACCTTGGAACTGAAGCCGGAAGGCGAGCGGCAATTTGTTATTTTGAATGGTGAAGATGTTACGGATGCAATTCGTACGTCTGAGATCAGCCGCTTGGCATCTGATTATGCCAAATCCCAAGTCGTTCGTGAGCAGTTGGTACATATGCAGCGTCAAATGGCAACACGCAAAGGTGTCGTTATGGATGGACGAGACATCGGTACACATGTACTTCCTGATGCAGAATTGAAGTGGTTCATCACAGCCTCTGTGGAGGAACGAGCCCGCAGACGTTATGCAGAATGGAAGGACAAGGAGAACGCTTCTCTTGAGACGTTTATCCAAGAGATTGCGGATCGGGATCGTCAGGACGAGACACGTGAGGTGTCCCCACTTCGTCAAGCTGAAGATGCCGTTCTGCTTGATACGACAGGAATGGCAATTGCTGATGTTGTTTCGACGATCGTTGAGCGTGCTAATTTACAAAAGAGTTGGTGAGCTGTAACAATTATGTTCTATACGTTTGCAAGAGCATTGCTTCGAGTATTATACCGGTTCTTGTTCCGACTTGAAGCGAAGAGGAAGGATTACGTTCCTAAAGAGGGCGGTGTAGTCCTCTGCTCCAATCATATAAGCTTATTAGACCCTCCAGCAATCGGGATTATGTTGGATCGCAAGGTTCGTTTTATGGCGAAGGCTGAACTATTCGACGTCCCAGTGCTGGGTAAGATTATAAACGGTCTCGGAGCCTTTCCGGTTAAGCGCGGCGGAGTGGGCAAAGAAACCATTCGAACTGCTTTTAACCTGCTTCGCGACGGGGACATCATGGGGATCTTCCCGGAAGGCACACGCAATACAGATGGTGCTGTCGCAGCGAAGAAAGGTGCAGCGATGATTGCCTTGAAGAGCGGGGCTGCCGTTGTTCCTGTTGCCGTAATTGGGGAATATAAGCTGTTCCGCAAGACGAAGGTCGTATATGGCCCGCCGATTGACATGTCTGACTTATTGGAGCATGGAAGCGGTGCACTCGAGCTGGCGACTGAACGCATTATGGAGCATATCCATCGCATTATACTCGAGGAAACGGCTGCTTCGTAATTCATGCATGTTTTTGCTTCGATGGTATGATACTACAGGTATTATTTTTCTGGTATGCAGTGACCAATAGTTGGTAAGGAACTCTGCTTCATTCGTGGAGCGGGTTTTGAATAAATGGGGTTCAATCGAGGAGGTATTTCACATGTCTGAAGAAACAAAAGTTAACGAAACTGCCGAAACGGCAAGCCAAGAAGCGTTGGAGAACATCGTTTCCTTGAAGAAAGGTGACACCGTAAAAGGCACAATCGTCAAAATTGATGACAATCAAGCAGTAGTAAGCATTGGCTATAAATACGATGGCATCATTCCTGTGCGCGAGCTAACTGCGGTATCGGTTGACAATGCTGCAGATGTGGTTGAAGTGGGCCAAGAAGTTGAATGCAAGGTTGTTAGCATTGACGATGAGAAGGAACGTCTTGTTCTGTCCAAGCGTCAAGTTGACAGCGAACAGGCTTGGGACGACATGCAGAAGCACTTTGAAGCACAGGATGTGTTCGAAGTAACAGTCGCTGATGTTGTAAAAGGCGGCGTTGTAGCCGATGTTGGCGTTCGTGCATTCATCCCTGCATCCATGGTTGAACGTCATTTCGTTGAAGATTTCAGCGAATACAAAGGCCGTACGCTCCGCGTGAAAGTAAAAGAAATTGACCGCGAGAACAACAAGCTTATCCTCTCCCAAAAGGATGTATTGGAAGCGGAATTTGAAGCTAATAAAATTCGCGTTATGGAAGGCTTGACTGAAGGCCAAGAGCTCGAAGGAACAGTTCAACGCTTGACTCAATTTGGTGCATTCGTTGATGTTGGCGGTGTTGATGGACTTGTTCACGTGTCTGAATTGGCATGGAGCCATGTTGAGAAGCCTTCTGATGTTGTATCCGAAGGTCAAAAGGTAAAAGTAAAAGTACTGAAGGTTGATCCTGCTAACGGCAAAATCAGCCTAAGCATGAAAGCAACTCAACCAGGCCCTTGGGAACAAGCGGGCAACAACATCAAGACAGGCGATATTCTGACAGGTGAAGTGAAGCGTTTGGTTGATTTTGGTGCATTCGTTGAAGTGGCTCCTGGCGTGGAAGGTTTGGTTCACGTTTCCCAAATCGCTCATCGTCACGTTGCTACACCTTACGAAGTATTGAAGCAAGGTCAATCTGTACAAGTAAAAGTGCTTGATTTCAACCCTGCTGATAAGAGAGTAAGCCTCAGCATCAAGGAAACAGAAGAAGCTCCTGCAGCACCAGCACCGAAGGCTGAGAAAAAAGTAAAAGAAGAATTGAACAACCCAAATGTATCCCTTACGAACCAAGCAATGAGCGTTACGCTTGCTGAGCGTTTTGGCGATATGTTGAATAAGTTCAAAAACTAATCTATTCATAAATGCAAATAACGGCGGACTCTTTAGAGTCTGCCGTTTATTTTTGTACTGTGCATCAAATAATAGCATCAGACAAGGAAGGGGGCGCGGTCTCGATGACTTCATCAGGTGTGTTGTCAGTAGCGGTGTGGGTTTGCTTTGCAATCTTGATAGCAAGCGGTTGGCGTACGTCCCTATTCGCGGCTGTTACGCGGTCACAGGTGATTATTGTCGGACTTAGCTGGCTGCTTCTTCACAATTGGACGATAGCGTTGTCATACGGCAATCAAATAAATGGCGCATGGGTGCTATGGATGGTGTTGGCTGTATTTTTCCTTGGGCAACAGTCAGGTGGAAAGCTCATTACCGTATGCGGCCATGTCGCCATGCTAGCTGCAATTTGGATGTGGCTCGAGCTATTAAGCCGATTTTCCATGCAAATGTCGAATTCTCAAACAAACATTTGGCTGATAGCAGGCATCTTCTCGTGCTATATTCTGTTGTTTACAACAAATTGGCAGCTGCAATGGATCATCTTGACACTTGGATTAACCTTAGGAGAAGTTCTCATCCATCTGCGTCTGCATACGTTAATTACTGCTGGAGAAGGGCAAGTTCAGGATGTATGGTGGCTGTCGTTTCTGCTTGTTCGTCTGATGTCAATTATGATGGTGTGGATGAAAGAACGGTTTTTGAAAGGGCTTCTTGGCTCCGAACAATAGTGGGAAATGCGCTTTCTTCGAGTATTTCAACCATTTACGTTAGCCAAGACCCGCTTTTTTTGATATGATGATGTACGTGTATAGTTGCAAAATATGAAGGAGTGAACTGCATGGCAAAACCCATTGTTGCCATTGTCGGGCGGCCGAATGTCGGCAAGTCCACCATTTTCAACCGAATCATCGGCGACCGATTGGCTATAGTGGAGGACAAGCCTGGTGTAACTCGTGACCGTATATACGGAACGGGAGAGTGGATTGGCAAGCCGTTCAATATTATCGACACAGGCGGAATCGAAGTTTATGGTGAAGATGAAATGCTGCGTTCCATCCGCGTGCAAGCGGAGCTTGCGATAGAGGAAGCAGATGTAATTGTATTTATGTGCGAAGCGAAGTCTGGCGTAACGCAAGCGGATGAAGAAGTGGCACAGATGTTATTCCGCTCAGGCAAGCCGATTGTTCTAGCGGTAAATAAAGTCGACAACATGAGTCGTATGGATGACATTTATGAATTCTACAGCCTTGGCTTTGGGGATCCAGTTCCGATTTCAGGATCTCACGGTACAGGGATTGGTGATTTGCTGGATGAAGTCGTAAATAATCTCCCGGATTTATCGGATGAAGAATATGATGAAGATGTCATTAAAGTAGCCTTGATCGGCCGACCGAACGTAGGTAAGTCTTCTCTGGTTAACGCAATACTCGGCGAAGAGCGCGTTATCGTCAGTGATGTAGCGGGAACAACACGCGATGCAATCGATACACCGTTCGAGAAGGACGATCAGAGGTTCGTGCTCATCGATACGGCGGGTATGCGCAAGCGTGGCAAAGTATATGAGACGACTGAAAAGTACAGTGTCATGCGTTCGATGAAGGCAATCGAGCGAGCAGACGTCGTACTCGTCGTCATTAATGGTGAAGAAGGCATTATTGAACAAGACAAGCATATTGCAGGTTATGCGCATGAGGCAGGCAAGGCGGTGCTGTTCGTCGTCAATAAATGGGATATCGTTAATAAAGATGATAAGACTATGCAGCAATTCGAAACCAAGATTCGCGACCATTTCTTATTTATGACGTACGCACCGATTGTGTTCTTGTCTGCGAAGACTAAGCAGCGTTTACATAAACTGCTTCCTGTCGTACAGCATGTTGCTCAGCAGCATGCCAAACGCATTCCAACACATTTGTTAAATGACGTTGTAACTGATGCAGTCGCCTATAATCCGCCGCCAACGGATAAGGGAAGACGTCTCAGAATCAATTATGCGACGCAAGTTGCGGTTAAACCGCCAACGATTGTCGTATTCGTTAATGATCCTGAACTGATGCACTTCTCCTATGAGCGATATTTAGATAATCGTATCCGTGCAGCGTTCGACTTTGAAGGGACACCGATCCGGATATTCACACGCCGGAAATCCGACGAAAGTTAGGAGCGAGCGGAATTGACGCTATCTATTATCGCAATTGTAGCGAGTTACCTTCTCGGTTCAGTCAGCTTTAGTCTTCTGATTGGAAAGTGGCTTCGTGGTATTGATATCCGTCAACACGGGAGCGGTAATGCGGGCGCGACCAATACGTTGCGCGTATTAGGCAAAGGGCCAGCGGCTGGGGTTCTCCTGCTTGATGCAGCCAAAGGAATGGTAGCCGTTCTTATGGGGTATTTGCTATCGGATTACACATGGGTCATGGTGCTAAGCGGGATTGCCGCCATCGTTGGTCATAACTGGCCCGTTTATTTTCGCTTCCGCGGGGGGAAGGGGATTGCTACCACAATTGGGGTACTGGCCGTTCTAGCTTTTTGGCCAGCCCTATGTGCTGGCATTATCGCGATTGCTTCAATTGCTTGGAAACGTTATGTTTCGTTAGGATCATTGCTTTTTGCTGGACTGACTCCGATATTTATTTTGTTATTCCAATATGATTGGAGCATTTTCTGGGGCAGTTTGCTGTTATGCCTATTTGCATTCTATCGTCATCGGAGCAATATCGTAAAGCTGGTTCAAGGGACGGAGAACCGGCTTGGCGCGAGCAAAGGGGGCGTGTCCCGTGTCCGTTAAAGTTGCTGTATTCGTAGCCGGTAGCTGGGGGACTGCCCTAAGCGAGGTTCTCGCCCATAATGGACACGATGTGTATCTATGGACGAGAAATGAACAGCAGGCAGAAGAGATCAATACGGTGCATACGAACGGGAAATATCTGCCGAACGTTACCTTGCATCCCGGCATTCGGGCAACCAATTCCGTCGAAGAGGCTATGAGCGGTGCGAAGGCTTGCGTTGTTGTAGCACCATCTGCTGCGATGCGCCAAGTTGCGGGAATGATGAAGCCGTATTTGACGGACGAGATGGTTGTCGTACATGCGACGAAGGGATTTGAAACCGAAACGTTAAAGCGCATGTCAGAAGTGCTTGTAGAGGAGCTTGGATGCAGCTCAGATCGAATAGCTGTGCTGTCAGGTCCGAGCCATGCCGAAGAGGTTGTGAAGCAATGTCCAACAACGGTAGTCGTTGCATCAACCAGTACGAAGGCTGCTGAACATGCGCAGGATTTATTTATGAACGAATCCTTCTTTCGTGTCTATACCAATCCAGATGTGATTGGTGTGGAACTTGCAGGAGCGCTCAAAAATATAATTGCATTAGGCGCAGGCTTATCCGATGGACTGGAGTTCGGGGATAATGGCAAGGCTGCTTTGTTAACACGCGGCTTGGCTGAGATTGCTCGGCTCGGAGTTGTGATGGGAGCGAATGCGATGACATTTGCCGGCCTTGCGGGCGTTGGCGATCTAGTTGTAACTTGTACGAGCAGACATAGCCGGAACTGGAGAGCTGGCTCGCTGATAGGTCAAGGTATGGCGGTTGATGAGGTGTTGGCTCATATGGGGATGGTCGTTGAAGGTATCCGTACAACGAAGGCGGCTCATTTCTTGGCTGACCGATATGACGTCCAAATGCCGATTACAGAGCAGTTATATCGAGTATTATTCGAATCTCGTGATCCAAAGACAGCAGTTGAATGCTTAATGGGTCGAGTTCGTAAGAACGAAATTGAAGAAGTGGCCACATCGGATTGGTCATCCTAGATATTGATGGGCTTGCACGGACTCTATTATTGGCTAGTATCCTTATCACCTTCATTTATTCGTCGACATACACTGTATAGAGTACAGACCCGAGGAGGGGCGATATGTCGAATAAATTTCCGAAGGATGCATTGAATGCAATCAATAAGAAGTCTGGCAAGAACATAACGGAGAATCAAATCAAGAAGCTTGCAGGTACGGTGAAGCCTTCGACGATGCAGAATGAGGCGCAGTTGCGGCAGCTGATTAAGCAAGTTGCTTCAATGGCCAAACTCCCTGTCTCAGAGTCGACAATAAATGACATTGTCAGCACCGTGAAGAAGAGCGGAGTTAACGCAAACAACCTGGAAGCATTGATGAAGTTGATGAAGAAGTAGCAGGTACAATCGATTTGGTGTAAAAAGAAGACGACACGACAGCGAGTAGCTGATTGTGTCGTTTTTTTGTGCATGTTCGTGCAAAACGTTTCTCTTCTAATTCATCGAATGGTATAATGAGAGCAGTTTGAACGAATGGGAGAATCGGGAAAATGGACAGTATGACAAAAATGTGGGTATCCTTTATAGGAATAGGCCTAATGGCCTTTTCTGCACTGCTCATTGCTTTTGCCAGAAGTAAGACGAGAGGCTGGGTACGAGGTATTCTTTCGCTTATTGCGTTCATTATGCTGCTTGCAGGTATGGTATATGGATTTTTCTCCATCTTGTAGGCGTAATTAACACTTTACTCAATACATATCGTCATTGACGATAAGACGGTCGAAGGAGTGTGATTGAGAATGGTGGACATCCTATTCATAGGCAAGACGAAGCAAGCGAGTATATCTGTACCTGTAGGTACTACTCTGCTGGATGCCGCAAAGGAATCTGGAGTAGATTGGAATTATGCTTGCACGCGCGGAACATGTGCGAGATGTCGCTGCTTAATCGAAGACGGACGAGAATATGTATCCGAAGTGACGGATGCAGAGTGGAACCGTATGGAGGAAGAAGAATTCGAGCAGGGTTATCGGCTCTCTTGTCAGGTCGTTGCAGAAGCGGATGGCTTCATTCGTGCAGTTCACAAGCCGTATTTTTGATCATAGGCCTGACTGGTGACTGGCAGCCTGAATAATGCAGCATGGATTCAAATGTGAATGGAGCAAATGGCATGATATCATTATCCGAACCAATAATGGGGACAATTGAACAATTAGTAGCATCAGCGAACAACGATATGAAGCACTGGATGCTAGGTGGGAGCTGTGGATTAGTTCTACAAGGGGTACCGCTTGGCCGGGAGCCTCGTGATGTGGATATCTATGCGGATGAGCCCGATGCAAAGCAGCTACAGGAGCAATGGAATCCATATGCAACCGATGCGCCCGAGTGGAATGCAACGAGTACTTATCATTCCTTATTAAGTCATTATCAAATATGCGGAGTTCCCATTGAATTGGTTGGTCAATTCATCGTGACTACACCGCAATGCCAATACAACACAATCATTCGTGATGCCTTATGGAATCATCGCATCATCTATAATATTGACAGATATCGCATCGCGTTAATGCCGCTAGCTCATGAATTGGTCTTCAATATATTGCGTCAGCGGGAAGATCGTACAGCTTCGATCGCACAGGTAATCAATGCTGCTCCTGAGCAGCATATTGCTGCTATGAATACGGTATTGGCAAATTGCTCGGAACCTGCGTATATACGTTCCATCGTGAATGAAAGGTGTCCGAATATGATGTCTTTTTTATTTGTCTAATGTAAATGATTTGTAAATAAAGGTGGAGTCGCATGAGCCCTACCAACGTTGAGGAAAGGGGCTGGCTAGTATGGGGACAAACGTGCGGTTCGAGCCTTCTGGCAAGGTATGGGGGGCTAAGCGCTCGATGTCGTTATTGGATGCCGCGCAACGCGCAGGTGTTCCGATACGCACAAGATGCAGCGGGAAGGCGGGCTGCTTGATGTGTAAAGTACAGGTATCAGCGGATAAAGAAGGACTAATTGGAGAGCCCACGTTAGCAGAGAGCAGCAAGCTAGGTATCCATTCAGCAACTGGGCTTCGTTTATCGTGCCAGACACTGCTGACAGGGAATCCAGGTACGGTTACGGTGGAAGTCCCAGAAGATCCTTTGAAAGCCATTATTCGCCGCAAGCTAGCGGAACAGGAAGATGACAGCTTGTGGTAATGCCAGAATAAAATGAACAGCTCTATCTTCAAGTGTGGAATTGTGATTGTGACTGAGGAGGAGAAGTAGTTGAGGTCGGGGAGACAAATCTGTTGTATCGTGCTATTCGTTATCATGAGCATGACACTTCAAGGATGCTTATATCCGAAGGAGATGCGCAAGGAAAGCCAACAATCGGTTCGTGAGGGCGTACTTCTTGTCCAAAATGCTGTGGATCAGTATCAGAAGGATACAGGTCTGCTTCCGCTAGTAAGCAGCGATGAGAGTGTTCCACGATATGAGAAGTTCCGTGTGAACTTTGAATTGCTCAAGCGAAAAGATCTGCTTAGCGCAATTCCCGGGAGTGCATTTGAATCAGGTGGCTCGGGTGTGTATCTGATTATTGATGAAGAGACGATTCCGAAAGTGAAGGTGATGGATTTACTTACTTCACAGCGGGTCAATGATCTTGCTCGTGCTGTTGATGCGCATATACGGGCTAAGGGTGCGTTGCCGAAGCAGGAGGAAGTATATCCTGGATTCTATCGAATTGATGAGAAGCTGATAGGCATACAGCCTGTAGAAGTTCGAAGTCCGTTCAGCCGAAGTGTACTGTCGTTCATGATGGATGAGCAAGGAAGGATATACGCAGATTATGCGCAGGATATTATGCAGCTTGTGGAAACCTCTGGGAAGCAGCCTACAGGTCAAGAGAAGGATCTGAGGCCCATGCTTGCGGATGCCTCCTTCTTTGTGCCAGTGAAGTCAGTCGTGTACAAATGGAGCAACGGTGCGCCTGTACCTCAAGAAGAGACTTCTAAATAGACAAATGGAATGAAAGGAAGGCCGGTCGATATGTTCGACTGGTCTTTTTTGCATGCGAACATGGATGACAGGTTGGTACAGAAATAGAAAAGACGATTTACTCATCGATATGCAAGATAATGTCATACTTCATTTCTAACTTCATATATCTGATTTGGAAGGCGTTTGTTGATACGACCTTTTGCGTTCGTGCCCAAGTGGGGGGTCACTCACGGATGAGCATCACTATCTACTAGAACTGAATCATTTACGAAAAATGTTTTGTGTGAGGGGCATATTTATGCCATCTAGCAAATAAGATGTTACTAGTCCAAAAGCATGTACGAGTTGCGTCGAAATGCCCTTGTACGACGTGAAATCTCGGCGGCGAACACTGGCGACAACGGCAACAGCTCAATCCTAGCAACGGTGCCAATCGTTTCTGAAGGGCGAGAGGCGAACGTTGTCTCGTAGTCCGTCGGAAAAATTTGAGGAGGGGATATCAATTGGAGAAAGTGGACATTTTTAAGGACATAGCCGAGCGTACCGGCGGGGATATTTACCTCGGGGTCGTCGGTGCGGTCCGCACAGGGAAATCGACGTTCATCAAACGATTTATGGAAACGGTCGTATTGCCTAATATCACGAATGAATCAGACCGCATTCGCGCAGTTGACGAATTGCCGCAAAGCGCAGCAGGTAAGACCATTATGACGACCGAACCCAAATTCGTTCCGAATAATGCAGTTCAAATTAAAGTAGCGGAAGGCTTGGATGTTAACGTTCGTCTAGTGGATTGTGTTGGCTATGCGGTAACCGGAGCCAAAGGCTACGAGGATGAGAATGGCCCGCGCATGATTAATACGCCGTGGTTCGAGGAGCCGATTCCATTCCAGGAAGCGGCCGAAATCGGGACACGCAAAGTCATTCAAGAGCACTCCACATTGGGCGTTGTTGTGACGACTGATGGTACGATTGCTGAGATTCCTCGAAGCTCGTATATCGAATCCGAGGAGCGCGTCATTCAAGAGTTAAAGGAAGTTGGCAAGCCATTCGTACTGATTATTAACTCGACGAAGCCTCGCAGTGATGAGACGATTGCACTCCGCAATGAGCTGCAGATTAAATATGACATCCCAGTAATGGCGCTCAGTGCAGCGACGATGGGCGAAGAAGATGTAATGGGCGTTCTTCGTGAAGTTCTGTATGAATTCCCAGTACATGAAGTCAACGTGAATCTTCCGAGCTGGGTTATGGTTCTGAACGATACTCATTGGCTGCGCTCCAGCTATGAGTCGTCGGTACGGGATACAGTCAAAGATATTAGACGCCTGCGGGATGTTGATCGTGTTGTGCAGCAATTTATGGAGTATGACTTTATTGCCCGAGCTGGTTTGAGCGGCATGGACATGGGTCAAGGTGTTGCTGAGATTGATTTGTACGCGCCGGACGAATTGTACGACCAAATTCTGATGGAAGTGGTCGGGGTAGAAATACGAGGCAAGGATCACTTGCTTCAGTTGATGCAGGAATTCGCACATGCGAAGCGGGAATATGACCGATTCGCGGATGCGCTTGAAATGGTGAAGACAACTGGCTATGGCATTGCAGCGCCTACCTTGAACGAAATGGCTCTCGATGAGCCTGAGCTGATTAGACAAGGCTCACGCTTCGGGGTAAGGCTCAAAGCAACTGCTCCTTCCATTCATATGATTCGCGTCGATGTTGAATCGGAATTCGCTCCGATTATCGGAACGGAGAAGCAGAGCGAAGAGCTGATGCGCTACTTGATGCAGGACTTTGAAAACGATCCAACGAAGATTTGGGAATCTGATATTTTCGGTAGATCCCTCCATTCCATCGTTCGCGAAGGCATACAAGGCAAAATCGCCATGATGCCAGACAACGCTCGCTACAAGCTTCAAGAGACATTGGGCCGGATCATCAACGAAGGCTCAGGTGGATTAATCGCCATCATATTGTAATCGGATTGCAAGGAAGCCTAAGTCGCTATTCCAGATTGGATTAGCCACTTAGGCTTTTTGTATGTTCCTGTAAAAATTCATCGATCTTTTATTGCTAAATCAATTTACAGACTCGAAGGAAGCGGGTATATTTAAGAATAATGCCGTTAACGGTAAAAAGTGGGATTTATTCGTCATGCAAAAATCGAATGGATCAGTAAAGTTAAGAGGCGGGATAGAGATGAGCAGCGTATGGAAAACGCAAGGAGTATCAAACTTACGTTCCGCGCATGTCTCCGATACGGAAACGGCAGGCGATTGTCAATTTGAAGCGGATTCAAATTTGTACATGCTTGGAATTACAAAATCGTATAACGGGCTATCTGTTCTGAAGCAAGTCAACTTTACTGCATCTAGCGGAGAAATTCACGCTCTTGTTGGCTCTAATGGAGCGGGGAAGAGTACGTTGATGAATATATTGTCAGGTGCATGCCGATCCGATGTCGGAGTCATCCAGTTAGGAAGCGAGCAATTATCAATTCATTCACCTGCTGATGCGAAGAAACAGGGAATTCATTGTGTATATCAAGAGGTAGATGTGGCACTTGTTCCCAAGCTTACAGTAGCAGAGAATATTATGATGGATGACTTTAGCATGGGGAGAAGTTCTTGCTGGATTCGCCCTGCACATCTGAAGAAGAGGGCTGAGAGCATCATGGATGCTATCGGCCTGTCGATCTCGCCTTCGCTGCGTATGGAGGAGTGCACATTAGCGGAGAAGCAGATGGTGCTTATATCGCGAATATTATTGAATGAAGCTAAGATTGTCATATTTGACGAACCAACTGCATCCCTTAGCTTTGAGGAGTCAGAGCGGTTATTTACGATTATGCATACACTTCGAGATCAAGGAGTTATCGTTCTATTTATTACTCATCGCCTGGCTGAAGTGTTTCATCATTGTGATCGTATCTCTATCTTGCGTGACGGTGAATTGGTTCACAGTTCGCTAATCTCTGATATTTGCCCCAAGGAAGCAATTCAATATATGCTAGATAAAACCATAGAAGAAGAACCCGGGGTACATTCCTCTGTTCGTGAAGAGGTTCTGCTTACTGTGAAGGGAATCACTTGCGGACAGAAGCTTAAAAATGTAAACTTCGAATTGAGACGTGGGGAAATTCTTGTATTTGTGGGACTGATAGGAGCAGGGAAGACGAAGCTGGCTCGGATTCTTGGTGGGGCCGAGCTGTGCGATGGCGGAGAGATAACGTTGAATGGAGAAGTGCTTCAGCCGCGTTCTATTCGTGATGCGATTCGTGCGGGCATCGTGCTTGTTCCCGAGGAGCGACGCAAATATAGCTTATTTATGGATGAGTCGTTACAGAGCAATTTATGTATCTCTACATTGCCAAAATACTGCACAGCGGGTTTCGTATCAACCACGCGAGAGCGGCTGTCAGCAGAGCGCGTGATCGAGCAGCTTAATATCAAGACCGCTTCTGTGAAGCAGAAAGTGAGACATTTAAGTGGAGGCAACCAGCAGAAGGTTGCCATAGGGAAATGGCTTGGCACTGATGCGCATGTATTTGTCTTAGATGAACCTATGAATGGGATCGATGTCGGTGCGAAAAATGAGATTTTCCGCATCATTGGACAATTGTCAGAGGAAGGAAGAGGAATCATTTACTTCACTAGCGACATGTATGAAGCGTCAATGGTTGGCGACCGCATTGTTGTTATGTATGACGGGGAAATGGTGCGGCTATTTGAGCGAGGAGAGGCTTCGGAAGAGCAGTTATTGTTCTATGCTTCAGCTGGTGGCAGGCTGCGAGATGTTGAAGATAGAGTGAAGGGAATATCAGATAAACAGTAGGGGAAACACATAAGCTTATCGTTGTTCTTCAGTCCCTACTTGCATTTGTAACAACGGTATATTACTATAAATTTGTTCTGTGAACCGATTTGGCAGCAGATTGGATATCGTATTGAACTGTTTTGCTGATGATAAGGTATAAATTCTAGAGAAACAGTAAAGAAAATGGATAACGATGCATACTTGAATCAGGAGGTGAACAGAATGAATAAATCTGAATTGGTAACTGAAGTGGCAGAGGCTACGGAATTGTCAAAGAAAGATGTGACGAAAGTAGTTGATGCTGTATTCGAAGCGATTTCCACTGCACTTCAGAACGGCGACAAAGTCCAATTGGTAGGCTTCGGTAACTTTGAAGTGCGCGAACGTTCCGCACGCAAAGGCCGTAACCCGCAAACGGGCGAGGAGATTGAAATTCCTGCAAGCAAAATCCCTGCGTTCAAACCAGGCAAAGCACTTAAAGATGGCATCAAATAAGTGAACTTACATACTTTTGTCTAATAGGGGAACGCAAGTGAGGTAGAAGCCGCGACATGAATGTCGCGGCTTCTGCTCCTTTTCAGAGGGGAAGTTGTGGAGTAGGATGCTCTAGATTACTCTTAGCTGCTCTAGTGCTCTGTGCACTGCCGCTGTAGGCGACCAGTACAATACGCTGACCACTTACTTGACTTAATTGCTCTTCCCACTGCTGAAGCAGCTGTAGCTGGTTAGATTGTAAATGTGCTGGGTGCATCGCATTAGCTCCTTTTAGATGAAACGTGCTACACTAGTAGTATGCCCGAAGAATGGTGATTCACATGGTTGACGCTGCAAGGAAGCCAATACATATGCAAGGAGGTCAAGCAGTTGGAAACACAAAATGACTTTATCGTAATAAAGGCCAAAGATCAGGGAGTTCAGGTGATCGGTCTGACACGCGGAACAGATACGAAGTTTCATCATACGGAGAAGCTGGACAAGAATGAAGTGCTTGTCGCCCAGTTCACGGATCATACGTCCGCAATTAAAATTCGCGGCAAAGCAGTTGTGATGACAAAACACGGTGTAATTCATACCGATACAGACGAATAGGAATGAAATTTTTTGTTTTCATGAGGGAAGCAGGCATAGCCTGCTTTTTTTCATTATAGACATGAGGTATGGACATACTCTGGAACGTCGACACTGTCTGTTATCTGGAGTGTTGACTTGATCTACAATATGTGGAGGTGCAAGGTTCAGAATGAAGAATATGCATCGCTATAGAACTCTGGTCATCGTGCTTTGCGTTACGATTATGCTTCCGCTAGGATTAGGGCTATTGTATTCACTGGGTGAGCGGATGCCGGACGCCAATAAAGATGTAGCTGTATTTACCCCTTCACCACGTATGGTCAAGCTCAGTTCCGAGGAGATCGTGGATTATTTATCAGAGCTTCCACTTCAGTTGAAGTTTAGTCGGGTTACTTGGGAGTCAGATAAACTGGTGATTGATGTAAAAGTGGCTGCAACGATTGTCCATCCAGAAATTATTTATCATGATATCCATGAGCTTCTTCGCTTCGCCTTCATACAAACAAGCAATGTCGAACGTCTGCAGCTCCGTGTCGTTATACAGGATGACATGGCTAAAAAGAGATATGTATTGCTTGGTATGGATGCGCAGCGTTCTCAAGTAGATGTGGAAAGTTTGAAGCTTCTCCAGAAATCGAAAGGAACAATGCCGAAGGAGCTTGAAGAAGCATGGCGGATTATTTATACACCACATTGGGAGCGTCAGTTTCCGGCAGTCAGATGAGAGTAAGGGTCTTGGTCATAAGAAATAGGAGAACGAAGAAATGTTGTCCTATCACTTTAAACATATGCTATAATGATTTAGATTGCGACATCCGTAAGGATGACTAACCGGTACAGTCGGAGGCAGCAGATGAATGGTTATCATATCTCGCAATTGGCTAAGCGGTATGTTGAACATGACATGATCCAGGCGCACACGGAACTGCCTGCGTTTCCAAACGCAAGAGTGGAGCTGATGTTCGCCTTTTTAAACCGCAGTAAGCCAATAGCGGAACATAGTGAATTATTTGCGCTAGTTACATCGCTCGTGCAGGTTGGATTAGACACGCATGATACGATTGAACTGGCAGCGGTGCAGCATAACGACCGCAACTTGCGTTCAAGGCAGCTGAAAGTATTGGCTGGAGACTATTTCAGCAGTCGCTTCTATAACCTGCTTGCGCAGCAAGGTCAGATTGATACGGTAAGGGCTTTGAGCCAATCCGTATGCGATATTAATCGTCTGAAGATGACGATGGTGGACAAGATGAAGCATTGGACAATGACCGCAGAGGAATATTTACGGGCGAGCGTTACGCTGAAGAAGTCGTTGTTCCAGTCCTTCAACGCTCAGATGAATCAAGAAGACATCTCCACATGGGAGGAACTGCTTGATTCGTTGACAGAACTCGAAGTACTAGAAAGAGAACAAGAGCGAGC
This sequence comes from Paenibacillus sp. MER 180, assembly GCF_023713665.1. Taxonomy (NCBI): domain Bacteria; kingdom Bacillati; phylum Bacillota; class Bacilli; order Caryophanales; family Paenibacillaceae; genus Paenibacillus; species Paenibacillus sp. MER 180. The sequence goes on from NZ_JAMAVT010000003.1 coordinate 304,610, forward strand.
GGATCATTTCGAACGATTCGAAGGCAGCTGGTCTTACTGGCATGTATGGCAGCAAGGCACGGATGAGGAACGAAGAAAATTGAAGCAGAAATTGGTTGACGAGATGCTCTGGAATGCGCTCATGTCCAAGTATGAGGTGAGGGAGCAGTTGGCTTATCAAGTTCGTGTATCACGGGATAAATTGCATACGCTAGCGGTGACATTGCCGCTTGATGAGAGCACCAGACAACGTCTTGACACATTTCTTGCCTTACCTCGTCTGTAAATGATAGTGAGCGTTCAACCTCCAATAGATCGACGATACGTTCGGCGAAGAAAGGAATAGGTGACAGATCGTGGAGACACATTCGCCTAAGACTGGCAAGACCAAAGAACATTATGTTCAAGAAGTATTTCAGAGCATAGCTCCGAAGTACGATATTATGAATGATATACTGAGCTTCAGACGTCACAAGGCTTGGCGCAACTTCACGATGCGCAAGATGGACATGAAGCAGGGGGAGACAGCGCTTGATCTGTGCTGTGGAACTTGTGACTGGACGATTCAGTTGGCGCAAGCGAGCGGCACAGGCAAGATTACAGGGCTGGACTTCAGTTCGAATATGCTGGCGGTAGGTCAGAAGAAGGTGGATCAAACAGGCCTGCACAGCCAAATTGAGCTTGTTGAAGGAAATGCAATGGAGCTTCCATTCCCCGACAACAGCTTTGACTATGTGACGATTGGTTTTGGTTTGCGCAATGTTCCGGATTTTGAGCAAGTCATTCGTGAAATGCGCAGAGTGGTCAAGCCTGGGGGACAAGTTGTATGTCTTGAACTGAGTAAGCCAACATGGCAGCCGTTCAAGGGCATTTATTATTTCTACTTCCGCCATGTGCTGCCATTACTTGGCAAGCTGATAGCGAAGCGGTATGAGCAGTATAAGTGGCTTCCAGAATCGCTTGTTACGTTCCCAGGCCGCAAGGAGCTAGAACAGATGTTTAGAGTTAATGGACTTGATCGCGTACAAGCGTATTCGTTCTTCGGTGGAATTGCCGCTCTTCACATTGGGACGAAGGGGAATGGTCATGCTTAAAAAAGTACGTATCTTCTTAGAAATGATTAAGTTCGAGCATACAATATTTGCTCTTCCATTTGCGTTTATGGGCGCACTGCTGGGAGGAATGGTCGTTCATCAACGCTTCCCAACGCTCCCTGAATGGGGATGGATCCTCATGGCGATGTTCGGAGCTCGAAGCGCGGCAATGGCGCTCAATCGGTTAATTGACGCTGCCATCGACGCGAAGAACCCAAGAACTGCAAATCGAGCAATACCCGCAGGATTGCTGAAGGCAGGAGAAGTACTGTTATTTACGGCCGTGTCGTTCGGTCTTTTATTTTGGGCAGCGGCTAATCTGGAGCCATTATCTGTATACTTGCTTCCGGTTGCCGTCTTTATGTTAGTATTTTATTCGTTTACGAAGCGCTTCACATGGCTATGCCATGTTGTGCTGGGACTTACGATTGCATTGGCACCGCTCGGAGGATGGGTGGCTGTAACGAATGGAATCGATTGGGCAGCTCTCACCTTTTATTTAACCGTTGCGTTTTGGACTACCGGGTTCGATATTATTTATGCATGCCAGGATTATGAGTTCGATAAGAAGGAAGGCTTGAAGTCGATTCCGGTACGTTTCGGAATTGCGAAGTCACTCTGGATTGCAAGAGGTTTCCATATCGCTACAGCGTTTGGATTTATACTGCTATTATTTTTAACTCAATTAAGCTGGTGGTATATCATAGGTACGGTTATTGCAAGTGCTCTGCTTATTTATGAGCATATGCTTGTGAAGCCGTACGATTTGAGCAAGCTGAACACAGCCTTCTTCACGATGAACGGTGTGCTCAGCATCGTTGTATTTTGCTTCACGCTTATTGACATGGTGGTGATGAAGTAATGAGTGCTGCATCTCGCAAGCATTATGTAGTTGGTATTACAGGGGCAAGTGGTGCTATATACGGTGTCCGATTGATTCAATGTCTGTTGGAATCCGATTATGAGGTTCATCTCATCGTATCAGATGCTGGATGGCGCGTACTAAAGGAAGAACTCGGATGGAATGTTACGAAGCGTCAGCAAGCGATTGAGCTGGCATTCGGCGATTTGGCGGATCGGGTTACGTATCATCCGAACCAGGATATTGGGGCAAGCATAGCAAGCGGTTCATTTCGGGTGCACGGCATGGTGATCATGCCGTGCTCCATGGGAACCTTATCATCGATTGCACACGGCGCTTCCGATAATTTGATGGGGCGAGCTGCTGACGTTATGATGAAGGAAGGCCGTCCGCTTCTAATCGTTCCGCGCGAGACGCCGATGCATGCGATTCATTTGGAGAATATGCTGAAGCTTGCGAATATGGGTGTACGTATTGTGCCAGCGATGCCTGCATTTTATTATCATCCACAGACTCTGGATGACATCATTAATTTCCTTGTCGGCAAGGTGTTGGACTGCATGGATATCGATCACCAGTTGTTTACAAGGTGGGGGAATTCGGAAGTACAGACTGCCGAAGATTCGGATCGGCCGAATGGATAACACAAATGTGTGGCCGATCTTTTATCTTTTCGTGTCTGTATTTTTAAATTGCATTTGAGTTGGGACTTATTGATCTTGAGGTTCACTTGGAACTTGGGTCGGAAAATACAGTTGGTTAGGTGAAGGCATGAAACTGTGGGACATTTATGCGACAATGAAACAAGATGTAGCGTATATTGAACGTGAATTGGAGCGGAACATCCGCTCCGATCACGAGCTCCTTACGGAAGCGTCGCTGCATCTGCTGAAGGCGGGCGGGAAGCGAATACGTCCGGTATTCGTTCTGCTTGCAGGGAAATTCGGTACATACGATATAGAACAGTTGAAGCGCGTTGCTGTTCCCCTGGAATTAATTCATATGGCCTCACTCGTGCATGATGATGTCATTGATGACGCTGAAACTCGGAGAGGGCAACTGACAGTTAAGGCCAAATGGGATAATCGCGTTGCTATGTATGCCGGCGATTATATGTATGGCCAAGCGCTGGTTGTAGCTACAGAATTGAAGCAGCCAGAGATTCATCGCATATTTTCCAAAGCAATGGTTGAAATGTGCATCGGTGAAATGGAGCAAATTCGTGACTTCTTCAATACAAAGCAGACGATCCGTCAATATATGCTTCGGATCCGTCGAAAGACAGCGTTACTGATTGCGATTAGCTGTCAGTTGGGGGCAATTGCCGCACATGCAGAGCCGAAGATTGGCTATGCGCTGTATCGCTTTGGCTACAATGTGGGCATGGCATTTCAAATTCGAGATGATGTGCTTGACTTAACCGGTACTGAAGAGCAAATAGGCAAGCCGCCAGGGAATGATATTCGTCAAGGGAATTTGACGCTTCCAGTAATATTTGCACTGCAGGACACGAAGCTTCGCGAGTCTCTTCTTCGTGAAATTGAACGTATCCGTGAGCGAAATGGAGATACAGATGTATCTGCTGCGCTCGATATGATTCGCCAAAGTGATGGTATTAAGCGGGCTGAAGAGATAGCAAATCGGTATATCGAGAAGGCGCTTGCGGTATTAGAGCATCTGCCTAACATCCGTGCTCGCCGCAACCTGCGCGATATTGCTTACTTTATTGCAAATCGTAATCATTGATTTGAACTATGGTGAAAAAATCGAGTGCCAATTGAAGAAAAATCTGGTATAATGCGTGTGTTGGACGACTTCACATTTGAGTAGGAGTGATCGTATGGAACGCACATTCATCATGGTCAAACCTGACGGAGTACAAAGAGGCCTCATAGGAGATATAGTAGGTCGCTTTGAGCGGAAGGGCTTTAAACTTGTAGCTGGAAAATTGATGCAAGTCTCGCGTGAACAAGCTGAACATCATTATGAAGAACATGCACAAAAGCCTTTCTTTGGCGAACTGGTCGACTTTATTACCTCAGGTCCAGTATTCGCTATGATATGGGAAGGTGACGATGTTATCAGCTTGTCACGCTTGATGATCGGCAAGACGAAAGTGACTGAAGCTGCACCAGGGACGATACGCGGAGATTATGCAAGTCATACGAACTTCAATGTGGTTCACGGTTCGGATTCACCAGAGAGTGCTGAACGTGAAATCGCAAACTTATTCTCAGAAGTGGATTCATTTCGTTACGAGCGGGCATTGGAGCCATGGATTTAATCGGCAGCCATGAGCGCGGCTCACACACGCAGAAACATAATAATTATTTTTTTGATTTCTGATGTAAGAGCTTACATAGGGCAGGACTATGGAAGAACGCGGCGAATAGTAATATTCGACCGTGTTTTTTTATGTTGCGGTGTTGCTGAGCGATCTTGGGCTATGCTTGTTGTCGATCAGGAACTCAGTTGCAGCATTTATACGAACTTAGAAGGTGTGAGCACAATTGTCAGAGCGCAAGACGACCTTATGGGATGCAGCCACCATTTTCCCTGCTGCTAACGGATTCGGCCAAGGGGCAGCCGTGGATCATGGAGATGATCAAGATTATGCGGATTTTGTCCAATATTTCCGATCAACTACAGGCATCGATTTATCACAGTATAAGGAGACCCAGATGCGTAGACGCTTGTCTACGTTACGAATGAAGAATGGCTACTCGACATTTGCCTCCTATGCCAAGGCGATGAGTGCTAATTCTTCGTTATTTGATGAAATGCTGGATCGTATGACGATCAATGTATCTGAATTTTGGCGTAATCCGCTGCGTTGGGATACCCTGCGCACTCGTGTGCTTCCAGAGCTGTCGCAGCGAACGCGCCAGCTGAAGTGCTGGAGTGCCGCTTGTTCGACGGGTGAGGAGCCTTACACACTAGCGATGATTCTCGATGATATGGGCTTGCTTGATCGGACAGAACTCTCTGCTACGGATATTGACGAGAATGCACTTGCAAGAGCACAGCAAGCTTCCTATATTGAGCGCTCTTTGAAAGACGTTCCCCCATCATTCAAGTCAAAGTACTTTATGCAGCAGTCGAACAGTTTTCATATCATTGATCGCTTGAAGAAATCGATTCGATTCCGCAAGCAGAACTTATTAACCGATACTTTTGCTACTCAGCATGATTTGATTATTTGCCGTAATGTGATGATTTACTTTACGGAAGAAGCGAAGCATGAGTTGTATCGAAAGTTTGCCAATGCGCTTAAGCCAGGTGGGGTATTGTTTGTCGGAAGCACAGAGCAAATATTCAATCCACAGCAGTATCAGCTTGAAACGATGGAGACGTTCTTTTATCGAAAATTATAGCTGTTCGAACTTAAAGAGTGTATTCGACTATTACATTCATACTGGAATTACATACCATCGAATGGCTAAATTGAACATAGACAGACTACACGTCGATAACGAAAGATGCGCCCTAATGCTTGAAACAAAGCGGCAAGGGCGCGTTTTGTTTTCTTGTCAAACGTTGCCTCCTATACTATAATGAGAAAAAAGTTAAGGGTTTTAGCCATTTACAGCATCACAGTTAAAGGGGGAGCAACTTGTGAGTCTACGTTATTTGACTGCAGGAGAAACACACGGACCGCAGCTAACTGCCATTGTTGAAGGGATGCCTAGCAACATGGTTATTGATTTCGAGCAACTCAATTTCCAACTTCATCGCCGCCAGAAGGGGTATGGCCGCGGCAGACGTATGCAAATTGAGAAAGATACAGCAACGATCGTCGGCGGTGTGCGTCATGGACGTACGACAGGTGCTCCAATTGCTATTGTAGTGGAGAACAACGATTGGAAGCATTGGACGAATATTATGAATGTGGAGCCGATTGAAGGGACAGATGAAGAGAAGCGTCGTGTTCATCGCCCGCGTCCAGGTCATGCGGATCTGAACGGAGGCTTGAAATATCAACTGAAGGATCTGCGCAATGTATTGGAGCGTTCAAGCGCTAGGGAGACAGCTGCTCGCGTAGCTGTGGGTGCAGTAGCGCGCCAGTTCCTTGCAGCATTCGGCGTCAAGATTGCAGGACAAGTTATTCGCATTGGTGAAATCGAAGCTCCTGCTCACAATTTGTCAGTTGACGAGATTATTGAACGTACGGAGGCTTCTTCTGTTCGTGTGGTCGATACCGATACGGAGAAGAAGATGGAAGCGTACATCGATCAAATCAAAGGCGAAGGCGACTCGATCGGCGGTATTGTCGAGTGCATCGTGGAGGGGCTACCGGTTGGACTAGGCAGCCATGTGCAATATGATCGCAAACTAGATGGACGCATTGCGCAAGCAGTGATGTCGATCAATGCTTTCAAAGGTGTTGAGATCGGTATTGGCTTCGAGGCAGGTCAACTGCGCGGATCACAAGTTCATGATGAAATTCTATATAGCGAGGAATCGGGATATACACGAGCTAGTAACCGACTTGGCGGTTTCGAAGGCGGTATGACGAACGGAATGCCAATCGTCGTGCGTGGGGTTATGAAACCTATTCCGACCCTTTATAAGCCATTGCGCAGTGTTGATATCGATACGAAGGAGCCGTTCACTGCACAAGTGGAACGCTCAGATGCGTGTGCAGTGCCGGCTGCGAGTGTTGTCATGGAGCATGTAGTCGCTTGGGAAGTTGCGAAGGCGTTCCTGGAGAAGTTCGGCGGCGATTCGATGGAAGAAATTCGCGCCAACTATGAGCACTATTTGGAACAAGTGTCCCGATATTAAAAGGGGGGAACGTCATGAGCAAGAATCTCACTTTAGATGCAGCAGAGCTTACTGTTGAACTAGGAGAACGCTCTTATCCAATTTGGATTGGCAGTGGTCTTCTCGGTCGAATCGGTGAGGCATTTCAAATGCGCAGCATCCCCACTCGCAGTCCAATTGTGATCATCACGGATGATCATGTGGCTCCGCTATATTTAGAGCGCACGGAAGCAGCACTGCGTGAGGCTGGCTATCAGGTTTCTTCCTTTGTAGTAGCAGCTGGTGAATCCTCCAAGTCGCTGCAGGTGTACGAACAGTGCATCACTGCAGCACTTGATGCGGGCTGTGATCGCCATTCTTCCATCGTCGCCCTCGGCGGTGGCGTAGTCGGGGATTTGGCAGGTTATGTGGCGGCAACTTACATGCGAGGAATTCGCTTTATTCAGGTGCCTACGACGATATTGGCTCATGACAGCAGTGTCGGCGGCAAGGTTGCGGTTAACCATCCGTTCGCCAAAAATATTATAGGGGCTTTCCATCAACCAGAAATGGTGCTGTACGATACAGCTACCTTGCTTACGCTTCCTGATCGGGAAGTCCGCGCAGGACTGGCTGAAATGATTAAGCATGGCCTTATCTGGGATGAAGAGTTTACAGCATGGTGCGAAGCACAAGCTGAACGCTTGCTGGCTAAGGATGAGGAAGCACTCACGTATGGACTGCTTAAGGGCTGCGCGATTAAAGCGCAGGTCGTCTCTCAGGATGAACGTGAGCATGATCTAAGAGCGATATTGAATTTGGGACATACGATTGGCCATGCTCTAGAGGCGGTTGCTGGCTACGGAGAATTGCTGCATGGCGAAGCCATCTCAATTGGAATGGTTGGTTCTGCGCGTCTTGCAGAGCGGTTGGGTGAAGATAAGCAGATTGCTGTTCGAACAGAAGCGATATTGAAGAAATACGGCCTGCCGGTGGCAGTGCCACAGCATATGAATTCGGATGATATTATTCAAGCCATGATGCATGACAAGAAATTTAAGGAAGGGCACACCGTATTTATTGTGCCTACTGCAATCGGTCATGTAGAAATTCGCAAGGATGTACCGGTCAGCCTAGTACGAGATATCATCGAGGAATTGAAAGGAGAGAAGGCGTGACCATGTATGCAAGAGGAATTCGCGGAGCAACTACGGTAACCCGCAACGATGCAGAAGAGATTCTGCATGCGACTACGAAGCTGCTCCAGGAGATAGTTGCGCAAAATACGGTTCAACCTGAACAGATCGCAAATATTTGGATCACGATGACAGAGGATTTGAATGCTACTTTTCCAGCACGTGCGATACGTGCCATGGAAGGCTGGGATCTAGTGCCACTCATGTGTGCCATTGAAATTCCAGTGAAGGGCAGTCTGCCTTTGTGCATCCGCCTAATGGTAACGATCAACACGGACAAGGAGCAACACGAGATTCGCCATGTCTACTTGAATGAGGCGATAGCTCTGAGACCTGATTTGTCTAGTAAATAGAGATGTGGGAAACCCAGTCTGAAGATCGTTTATGTCTGGAATTTAGTTTGCTGGATTGACGAAGCCGACATTTCCGGTTATATTGATATCAGCATAGTTGAGCAGAGTTGAGATTGAGATGAGTTGAGCTGAGACGAGATAGAATATGGACATCATGTCTATATAGGTTAGCGCCTATTGTATTTGCTGTACATTGATTTATGGCAGCGGCACAATAGGAGGGCTTATATAAGGCGATCCATATCCTCATGAATTGAATTACTCATCCACAATTTCATCGTATACCAACAAGCCTCTGCCTTGCGCAGAGGCTTTTTTTATTCGTACACGTTATTTTTCAGTAGTGCCTTTCATTCGTGATTCGCCTGATTCCGATAAGGCACTGAAACAAGCGTAAACAAGTGAATAAGAAATGGTTGGTAGACGCTCTCGTTCATCACGCGGTATGTATTCGTCTTAACGGCTGCATAACGAAGTTGAAAGGAGTGGAAAGCGATGTATCCCCAATTGGACGAAGTAATCCATCTCGCCCAGCAGTATAATGTCATACCTGTTGCCGAGACGATGATGGCTGATACCGAAACCCCAATTCGATTATTTCAAAGATTGCGCAATGAACCATATGCTTTTTTGTTGGAGAGTGTGGAGGGTGGCGTCCAATGGGCCCGCTATTCCTTTATCGGAACGGATCCGTTCTTGCTCCTTCAAGGGAAGAGTGGACGATTGCGGAAGATAGAGCATGGCCATATCACCGAGGTGCGAGAGCGCCCAATCGAGATGATGAAGCAATTGATGCATAAATATAGAAGCCCTGCGCTAGATGGACTTCCTCCAATGACAGGAGGGGCAATTGGCTGCTTCGGCTACGATTTGGTTCAGCAGTATGAACGCCTGCCGCGTCATAAGTACGACACGCTGCAAATGGACGACATCCGATTTATGTTCTGCGATCAGCTTGTTGCCTTCGATCATATGAAGCAGCAAATGCAGTTTATTGTGAACATTCATGTGGAACCAGGGAGTTCGGCAGATGTGATACGGCATCGCTACGAGCAAGCGAGAAAGAAATTGCGCAGCCTGCAAATGAAGCTGACAGCACCTTTAGTGAGCAACACCCGACTGGTACAGCAAACAACGGCAGCATCTGCGGCTGAAGAGGTACTGCAGGGGGTTCGATCCTCGGAGACGAAGGAATCATTCGTTGCGAAGGTGAATCGAGCCAAGGAATATATTCGGTCAGGAGATATCTTTCAAGTGGTGCTGTCACAGCGCTTCGAACGGCAGACACAAGCAGACCCGCTTGATGTGTATCGGGTGCTGAGAATGACAAATCCTTCCCCGTATATGTATGTGCTCAAGACAGAGGACGACCTGATTGTCGGTACTTCTCCAGAGATGCTTGTGCGTATTAAGGATGAGCGGGTAGAGACGCGGCCGATTGCGGGAACAAGACCACGCGGCGCCACAACTGAAGAGGATGCAGCGCTGGAAGCAGATCTGATGCAGGATGAGAAAGAGCGGGCCGAGCATGTGATGCTTGTTGATCTCGGGCGGAATGATCTCGGCCGCGTATGCGAGTTCGGCAGCGTGCGCTGTGATACGTACATGAATGTTGAGCGTTATTCCCATGTCATGCATATCGTATCGAACGTTTCTGGCAAGCTTCGCAAGAACAAGGATTTCTTCGATGCCTTCCTCTCCTGCTTGCCAGCAGGTACATTGTCCGGAGCGCCTAAGCTTCGTGCAATGGAGATTATTGCAGAGTTGGAAGAAGAGTCACGTGGGATATATGGGGGCGCTATCGGATACTTAGGATTCAATGGGAATATGGATTCCTGTATTACGATACGTACAATTATTTTCCGAGGAGGTCATGCTTACGTACAGGCAGGTGCTGGTGTTGTATGGGATTCGGTTCCGGAGATGGAATACGAAGAAACGATTAACAAGGCGAAAGCACTGCTGCTGGCGATTCGGATGACAGAAGAGATGTTCAGCCGCGAAGGTGACGCTGAAGGGCAAGAGGACAGTGTCAATGAGAGCAAGCTAACGAACGCAGCTGAGGGAAGTGAGGTTGGATATGCGGCATCCTATACTTCGGTGATGCCGGCGAACTGGGACTATTATATCGGAACGGAAGAACGGGCTGCTTCGATTCCCGTCGCCGAAGGGAGGAATTTAGGATGACGAGCCAACTTGTAATCGGAAGTGCACTCATGAAGGAGGCGCTTGCTCAAGTGCTGTCAGGGCATCACTTAAGCCGCTCAGAAGCGAGGGATGCAATGGCAGATGTTATGGATGGCCATGCGACTTCGGCTCAGATTGGAGCACTGCTTGCAGGTCTGCGTTTGAAGGGGGAGACAGTTGATGAGATTGCGGGCTTTGCTGAAGCGATGCGCAGCCGCGCCCATCAAGTGGTCACTTCGCATGAGCGCCTGCTTGATACATGTGGAACAGGCGGATCGGGCATTCATAAGTTGAATGTCTCCACAGTTGCTGCCATCATCGCCTCATCCGCATCCGTGCGGGTTGCGAAGCATGGCAACCGATCGGCTTCCAGTCGCTCGGGGAGTGCGGATGTACTGGAGGCGCTGGGTGTAAATATTCAGCTGACGAGCGAGGAAGCTGCACAGTGCTTGGAACGAATCGGCATCTGCTTTATGTTCGCACAAGTCTATCATCCTGCAATGAAACATGCGGCTGCACCACGCAAGGAACTAGGGATACGCACCGTATTCAACATGCTTGGCCCGTTGACGAATCCAGCGGGAGCTGATCGACAAGTCCTTGGGATCTATGATCGCACGAAGACTGGGACGATCGCATCCGTATTGCGTGAATTGGGGTTGAAGCGTGCGCTCGTTGTTGCGAGCGAAGATGGATTGGATGAGATCAGCCTGTCGGCACCAACTCAAGTTAGTGAACTGAAAAATGGAGAAGTATTCACATATACCATTACACCGGAAACACTTGGTCTACACACGCAGCCGTTGACTAGTGTGCTGGGTGGAGACGCCGCAACGAACGCGCAAATTATAAGAGGTCTGCTTCGCGGAGAGCAAGGCGCACATCGCGATATTGTTCTTGCAAATGCGGGCGCATGTATTTACGTTGCAGGACAATCGAGCTCCATTGCTGAAGGCGTGCGGATTGCAGCTGATGCGATCGATAATGGATTGGCGAATCAGAAGCTGGAGCAATGGATCGCAGCAACAGGAGGGCTAAGTCATGTTTCTTGAACGGATTGTACGAACGAAGGAAGAAGAGATACTAGCGCTTAGACGAGTGATGAATCGGAACGAGGCAATTCTGGAGGCAGCAGCGCTTTCACCTTGCCGCTCCTTCACTGGGGCACTTACTGTAAATAAGAACCGTTCGGTTGCCTTGATTGCTGAAGTAAAGAAGGCATCGCCATCCAAAGGGCTGATTCGCGAGCATTTCAATCCCGCTGAGATTGCAGCTGGATATGAGGCTGCAGGTGCTGATGCATTGTCCGTACTTACAGATCGCGCATATTTTCAAGGCGGCAATGACATTCTGCAGCAGGTGCGTGCGCTGACAGAACTGCCGATCTTGCGGAAGGAATTTATTATCGATGAGCTTCAAGTGCTTGAAGCAAGATTAATAGGTGCGGATGCAATCCTGCTGATTGCAGCGATCTTGAGTGACGACCAATTGCAGCATCTGCACGGAACAGCTAGACAACTTGGCATGGATGTTCTCGTGGAAGTCCATGATGAAGTTGAAATGGAGCGTGTAGGCAGAATTGAAGGAATCAAGTTAGTCGGCATCAACAATCGAAACTTGCATACATTCGAGACCGATATCGAGCAGACCCATCGTATTCGCCATTTGGCTCCGTCAGGTTGTATCTTAGTCAGCGAGAGCGGTATCCATCTTCCGGAGCATCTCCGTCGCATGGATGAGCTGCATGTCGATGCGGTGCTGGTAGGGGAACATTTCATGAGACGAGACAATGTAAAGGATGCAGTAGAGCACTTGATGAGCGGTCTTCTAAATTCGAACACTGCTTCGTAAACAGACGTAAGGAGTGAAGAAGATATGGAAGTCGAAGCATCGAGGGAACACGAGTCACCTACAGCGAGTGCACGTTCATGTGTTGCTCGTGCAACGAAAGTAAAAATATGCGGCCTGACGGATCTCGAGATGACGCGTCGAGTTGTCCAATTAAGACCAGATCATATTGGATTCGTCTTCGCACCGAGTCGCAGACAGGTGCAGCCGTCTCACGTTAAGCAGTGGCTGTTGAAGCTGAGGGAGGAAGGAGACGCACTTCCAGACCTTGTAGGTGTGTTCGCGAATCCAACTCGTGAAGAGCTGAAGCAAGTGCTCGATGCAGTGCCTCTAACAAGCGTTCAGCTCCATGTGAAGGGCGATACGGCATTGTTGGAATGGATGAAGGATCACTATGATATTCAAATATGGAGGACGGTACCTATCGTTCGTACTGATGAGCACCAACCTACCCAGTCTATAGCAGCAACTGCGGCGGTATATGAGTTGGATGTCCAATATGCAGATGTTGTCCTGCTAGATACACATTGTCCGATTCAGGGCGGTGGTTCTGGCAAAGTGTTCGACTGGACGGTAATCCCATCTTATGCAGACCAATTGGCTTCATTAAGGCTCCCTCTCTATATCGCTGGCGGATTGTCTCCTAATAATGTCGGTCTAGTTGTGAGAGAGTACGATATAGATGGCGTTGATGTATCGAGTGGTGTTGAAACAAATGGAGTAAAAGATATATCCAAGGTTGATGAGTTTATCGAAAGGGTGAGGGGAAATGAGCATGGAAAAGAGTAGTGCGACAGCAACAGCAACAGCAACAGAGACAACGGTTCTACCGGACGAAAAAGGCAGATTCGGACCATTTGGAGGCCGTTTTGTGCCCGAGACATTGATGAGTGCGCTTCTGGAACTGGAAGAGGCTTATCGTACACATGTGAAGGATCCAGAATTTCAAGCAGAATTGATCAAGCTGCTGACTCAGTACTCAGGGCGACCTACTTCACTCTATTATGCAGAGCGGCTTACTGCGAAGCTGGGCGGAGCCAAGATTTATTTGAAGCGTGAGGATTTGAACCACACCGGTGCCCATAAAATCAACAACACCATCGGTCAAGCCTTGTTAGCCCAGCGTATGGGCAAGACGAAGGTGATCGCTGAAACAGGGGCGGGACAGCATGGTGTTGCCACTGCAACAGTCGCAGCGCTGCTGGGCATGGAGTGCAAAGTATTTATGGGTGAAGAGGACATGAAGCGTCAAAGCCTGAATGTGTTCCGTATGAAGCTGCTCGGTGCAGAGGTTGTGCCTGTGATGTCAGGTACAAGAACGTTGAAGGATGCAGGGAATGAAACGCTGCGCTACTGGGTTAGCAATGTGCAGGACACGTTCTACATTCTTGGTTCCGTAGTGGGGCCTCATCCGTATCCGATGATTGTGCGGGATTTCCAGCGAATTATCGGAGATGAGACACGCAAGCAAATCCTTGAACTGGAAGGGCGTTTGCCGAATCTGCTGATCGCTGCTGTTGGCGGAGGGAGCAACTCTATGGGGATGTTCTATCCGTTTTTGAGGGATGAGTCGGTTCAACTTCTTGGGGTTGAGGCAGCAGGCAAAGGAATTGATACCCCATATCATGCGGCTACGATGACACTTGGGACACCAGGGGTTTTCCAGGGATCGATGAGCTATCTGCTTCAAGATCAGTTTGGTCAAGTTCAGCCGGCACATTCCATCTCCGCTGGATTGGATTATCCGGGAGTAGGGCCAGAACATGCCTATTTGAAATATTCGGAACGAGCATCGTATGTGCCTATTACAGATGATGAAGCCATGGATGCGCTGCAGCTTCTTACCCGTACAGAAGGCATTATACCCGCATTGGAATCGTCACACGCGATTGCGCAGGCGATCAAATCAGCACCTGGCATGAATAAGGATGATCTAATTGTGATTTGCTTGTCAGGCCGTGGGGACAAAGACGTTGCCACCATTATGGAGAGATTGGGGGAGGAACTGCTATGAGTCAGACACTAGCGAGCCGTAATTTACTGGATGATGCATTCCGTACTTTACAAGCACAGGGCAAGTCCGCATTGATGCCATTTATAACGCTAGGTGATCCAACCTGTGAAATCACTCTTCGGCTTCTTCTGCAAATGGAGCAAGCCGGCGCAGACATTATTGAACTTGGCATACCGTATTCCGATCCGCTGGCTGACGGTCCGGTTATTGAGCGAGCATCGGCACGCGCGTTGCGCAATCATGTATCGATCGCTGATGGACTGCGCATTGCTGCTCAGGCTAGGAAACAAGGTGCACAAATTCCTTATGTATTGTTTACTTATTATAATCCAGTGCTGCAATTTGGACTGGACAGCTTCTTACACCAGGCTAGGGATGCCGGAATTAGCGGCATAATCATTCCTGATCTGCCCTATGAAGAGAGTCATGAAGTCCGTGAAGCTGCTGACCGAATGGGCATTCATCTCATTCCACTCGTTGCGCCGACTTCGGAATCTCGGGTTAGCTCCATTGTGGCAGAAGGAAGAGGCTTTATCTATTGTGTATCCTCGCTTGGCGTTACGGGTGTAAGAGACACTTTCGACTCGCAAGTAGATGCGTTTATTGAACTGGTGCGACGCAGTACAGAGCTTCCTATTGCGATCGGATTCGGCATTTCTACAGCAGAGCATGTGAAGCATTTTGCGAAACGCTGCGACGGTGTGATTGTAGGTAGTGCCATTGTAAGGCGCATTGAAGAAGCTCTGCCGCTTCTGGAGCATCCTGATTCATCTGAAGAAGGGATCTTGCAAATTTGTGATTTTGTGCGACAATTAAAACATTAATTTTTTTGCAATGATCTATGTAGATGAGAAAGGTGGTACCCATATGCAGCCGAAGAACAGTGTTGTACACCTGCCTGTATATCAGCCAGGCAAATCTGTTGATGAAGTGAAGCGGGAGCTTGGCTTGGATCGTATTATCAAGCTGGCTTCCAACGAGAATCCGTTCGGATCCTCTGAGCATGCGAAGCAAGCAATATTGAATGAAGTGAACAATACGAGCATTTATCCCGATGGAGCGGCTAGAGCACTGACAGATGCTGTTGCGGCACACTTGAGCGTTGAGCACAATCAATTGATTTTCGGCGCAGGTTCCGATGAAGTTATATTAATGATATGCCGTGCGTACCTGATTCCAGGTGATGAGATTGTCATCGCAGATCAGACGTTTCCTCAATACAAGCATAATGCAGAGATTGAAGGGGCTGTCACAGTAGAGATTCCTTTGAAAGAAGGAGCGCATGATCTGGAAGCAATGCTTGCTGCCGTAAACGAGCGGACGAAGATCGTATGGATCTGCAATCCGAACAATCCGACAGGCACAATTGTAAGTGCAGAAGAATTGGAGCAGTTTGTTGCACAAGTGCCTGCAAATGTCATGGTTGTATTGGATGAAGCTTACTGTGAGTACGTGACAGATCCTTCCTTCCGTGATGGATTAGATCTGGTTCGTCGTTATCCCAATGTCGTGTCCTTGCGCACGTTCTCGAAAATTTATGGACTTGCGTCCCTACGTATCGGCTACGGGGTTGGACATGCTGACGTGATCCGTACGATTAATCAAGTGCGTGAACCGTTCAATACGACTCGCTTCGCACAAGCAGCAGCATTGGCTGCCGTTCAAGACCAAGGGTTCATTGAAGATTGCAGACAGAAGAATGCAGCGGGCATTCAATATGTAGAGCAGCAATTTGCGCGTATGAATTTGGAGAGCTTCCCGGCTCACGGCAACTTCATTATGGTTGACGTAGGCTTTTCTGCAATAGAAGTCTTTAACGCGCTCCTGCGTCGTGGCGTTATAGCGCGTGCGGGGCATCATAAATACCCAAATCATTTACGTATTACAATTGGCAGCCAAGAAGAAAATGAGGCAATGATTCAAGCCTTGGAAGAAGCGCTGGCCGAGATTAAGGTGACTTCATGAGAACTAAGATAGCTATATTGGGCGTGGGACTAATCGGAGGCTCCCTCGCCCTCTGTTTCAAAAATAGACCTGGCATGCATGTAGTTGGTTACTCTCCGAGCCCGTCTTCAACAGAGAAGTATGTGCAGCGCGGCGTTGTAGACGAAGCGACGACTTCCTTGCACGAAGCGGTAGAGGATGCGGACTACATATTCGTATGCTGTCCGGTTGGAATGCTGGAATCGATGCTGAGTGATTTGCGGAATTTACCTCTTAAGGCAGGCTGTATCGTAACTGATGTGGGGAGTACCAAGGCTTCGGTCGCACGCTGCGCACGTTCTCTTTCATGGGACGATGTGCATTTTATAGGCGGGCATCCAATGGCAGGCTC
Source organism: Paenibacillus sp. MER 180 (assembly GCF_023713665.1). Taxonomy (NCBI): domain Bacteria; kingdom Bacillati; phylum Bacillota; class Bacilli; order Caryophanales; family Paenibacillaceae; genus Paenibacillus; species Paenibacillus sp. MER 180. The sequence goes on from NZ_JAMAVT010000003.1 coordinate 321,221, forward strand.
GGAGCGTTCAGGGGTTGAAGCGGCAACGACATTGTTGTTCGAAAATGCTTACTACGTGCTCACTCCTGACGATTCGGCGGATGAAGAAGCTTACAGCAGACTTGTATCTCTGCTCCGCTATACGAAAGCGCACATTATTCGGATGAATCCAGAGGAACATGATGAAGTGGTTGGCGCAATCAGCCATTTGCCGCATGTAGTGGCTGTAGCATTGGTTAATCAAGTACGATCCTATAATGAGAGCAATGAGCTGTACGAACTGCTCGCTGCCGGCGGGTTCCGGGATATTACCCGCATTGCATCAAGCGATCCGGTCATCTGGAGAGATATTTTGATTAACAATAGGGATGTTGTTCTCCATTTACTTCAGGACTGGAAAGCGTCTACGGAGCGATTTATTGATATGCTGCAGCGCCAGGACGGTGAAGGAATTATTCAGCAGTTCACAGAAGCTGGCGAATTCCGAAGCCGTATGCCGGAACGCCGCAAAGGTATAATTCAATCGCTCTATGAACTGTACGTGAATGTTCCTGACCATCCGGGCATTATTGGCAGCATTGCGACAGAGTTGGGAAATCATCACATTAACTTGAGCAATGTTCAAATTATTGAAAGTCGTGAAGATGTGCCAGGTGTGCTCCGATTATCGTTCCGGCAGCAGGATGACTGGGATCGTGCGAGGGAGCTGTTAAAATCGAAAGGTTATGAAATATTCATCTAACGGAAAAATTTGTGAATTGAAGAAAATTTTTTACGAAAACCTATTGACGTCATGAAAACGTATACATTATAATAGCAGTACAGTATGGTTTCTCTCCACTCCTATCCAATAGAATTGCACAAGTGTGCAGCCACTCCAATCGGAGTGGTATTTTTTTTGTCTTGAAATGGAATTGGCGCTAAGCGTCCTGCGAGCAGTAAGGTATGAACTAAGGATAAACAGCTGAAAAACAGCTTCGTTTAGGTTTTTGACAGGTAGGTGTTCGGCTCTCTATAATTGTGTAAAAGTACCAGTAATGCAGGGGGCAGCAGCATCACTGATATAACATGTATGTCTGCCTCAACAAATATGCTTGAATGAAGGGGAAAGGATGAGGGTTGCGATGAAGAATGATCTGCTCCATATTGGCCCAATCACCATATATGGATATGGACTAATGATTGCAATTGGAATTTTTACTGCATATCAAGTATTGGTTAGGCGAGCAGAGAAGAAGCGCATAGAGCGCTCCCATATATCTTCGATTACGCTCTGGGGGCTGCTTGGCGGGTTTATGGGAGCTAAGCTCTTATTTTGGATAACCCAAGGCAATAATCTCATTGATCATCCCGAGATGATATGGGATTTGTCATCGGGGTTCGTCGTCTATGGCGGGATTATTGGAGGCGTGCTTGCAGGCTATGTGTATTGTAAGGTGAAGGGTCTGTCCTTCATGGAGCATCTTGATCTGTTTGTTCCTTCCATTGCCTTGGCACAGGGCTTTGGCAGAATCGGATGCTTTTTGGCAGGGTGTTGCTATGGAGAGGAGACAAATGGATGGTTCGGCATTACGTTTCACGAATCCGAAATCGCGCCTAATGGTGTGAACCTGATCCCTACACAGCTCATGGAAAGTGGATTTAGTTTTGCGCTCTTTTTCCTTCTACTTTATGCAGCGAAGCGCAGTAAGACGGCTGGTGTCATTGCGAGTCTGTATCTGCTGCTCTATCAATCGATGAAACAGCGGAATGCGGCGTTGTAAGGCTGGCTTGAATCACTCCTGAGGGGGTGATTTTTTAATGAAATCTGAATCTTAAAAAATTTTTAATCAATTTTCGACTTTATTATGCTAAAATACGACTTGAAATGATAAAGCTCGAGTGTCATGTTTTCATGACACGGATCATACCCATAGTACGTATCATTAGGCTTATAGAGGCTTTTATAACATTTTTCTCCGATTCGCAACTTTTTTTAACTTCGAGAGTATAACCATTCAGGTAGCGCATCGGGATGGATATGGAAAGCAAGGAGGACTTGAATCCATGACCGATTCCCAAATCATCCGTGAAATCAAGGACGGCAACACAGACTGTTTCGCGGAATTGATGAATCGTTATCAACGCAAATTGCTATCATTTATTTATCATATGTTGAAAAATTCCCAGTTGGAGCTGTTGGCAGAAGATTTGTGTGCAGAGACATTTTACAAGGCATATCGAAGCCTGCATACGTTCAGGGAATCAGATGCCTCTTTCTCGACTTGGCTGTATACGATTGCGCGCAACACCGTGTTAAGCGAACTTCGTAAGCAGAGAAGCATTCAAGTATCACTTGATGAAGAGCAAGGAATCGTTCCGGAAGCGCCGAAGGAAGCGGCGCCTGAATATGCATTGCTGCGGCATGAGAAGGTAGAATTGGTGCGTGAGGCAATCAGCAAGTTGCCTGACAAACAACGCTCCGCTCTCATTCTTCGAGAATACGACCAACTGGACTATCAAGAAATTGCCCAAGTATTAGGGCAAACCGTAAGTTCGGTTAAATCGTTGTTGTTCCGGGCTCGAGCTAGTGTAAAGATCCAGTTAGAACCATACATAAGGGAGCCTGGTCTTGAAGGGATGAACTAACATGAAATGTGCGGAAGCGCTCGAATGGATATCGGATTATGTCGATATGCCTATTGACGATCCGCAACGTGAAGCTATCGATCGACATCTGGAAGGATGCGAAGCGTGTGCGGAGCAGTTCGCAGTATGGTCTGCGAGCATGGATTGGATGGAAGATGAAGTTGAGTTGGAGCTTGATGCGGAACAAGCGAGCAGCTCAGCAGCGAGTCGCGTTATGGATCGCATATATGAGGAACAAGATTGGCTGATGCCTGTACATAGACGTTCTCATGCGTTATCCCTGCGCTCACGTCAAGTGATTGCGGGGATAATCGCTTTTTGTATGGCCATGTTCCTCTGTGCTCTTGTTTTCCTTCTTATTCGCAATGAACAGTCTAATATTCATGCAGTTAGTGGGATACTGCCGACTGCGTTGGCAGGCAGTGATCATTCTGGCCTGGATGCATTTGATATTGAATTGCCGGTTGCAAGCAATGTAAGTGAACCGACAATATTGCGGGTTGTTCCGACGATTCCTCATTATTGGATTGCATTGTCATTGTTTGGGGTGACGTTTGCACTACTGCTGTTGAACTGGTTGACACGAGTGCGTCAATAACGGATGACTATGAAGGAGTAACAATGAAACAACATATTGGTTTGGTACGCCATGGGTTAACCGATTGGAATGCGCAGGGGAAAATACAAGGACAGACGGATATACCGTTGAATGAAACAGGTCGTGAACAGGCAAGGCTGCTGGCAGAGCGCCTCGTCCAAGAGACTGCACCATTCGATTATGTCATATCCAGCGGATTACAGCGAGCAGAAGAGACTGCATCGATTCTGGCAGATGCACTCCAAATTCCATTACTATCACCCGTAGAGGGACTTCGTGAGCGAGCTTATGGTCTCGTAGAAGGCACGACGCCGGAAGAGCGAGAGCAGCGCTGGGGTGCAGAGTGGCGGAAGATGGATCTCGGCAGGAAAAAGATGAAGAACTTCAGTACCGCGCAGTTCAAACGCTAGAGCATATCGCAAATCAGCATATGGGATCTAATCTCTTAGTAGTCTCTCATGGGAGCTGGCTGGCTCAATTGTACATTGCTCTATTTGGAAGCGACAGACAAGGACACATTGGGAACTTATCCTATTCAATATTAGAAAAACGTTCGGAAGGCTGGCACCCGCTGCTCTATAATTGCATGGAGCATATCCGCCATTTGGATCTAACAGCAAAACCACGATAATTAAGGATATCTTAATAAGCAGTTCGACTTCACGTGAAGTGAAGCGAACTGCTTTTTTGTGTTTGCATGAGCAAATGCCTGAGGGCTATGAGGAGAATCTCCTCGTTATATAATATTCGATGTTTTCTACGACAATGTGAATAAATGTGATAAATATTCCAATAATGAGTAATGGACATCGAGGATTCGGCACATTACGTCTGACGGAAACGGAGGTCATGCATGAATTTAGCGGATATGCTCAGTTACGCGGATATTAATCAACTAACTCGAATTGCTCAGCGTTATGGGTGCGTCTGCAATGAACATTCCAAGCACGAGCTGATTCAGTCCATTCTGTCAGTGTTAGGCAGAAGGGATGTGTTCGAACAGCATGTGAATGAGATGACGCTTGAAGAGCTTAGGTTCCTTAACTCCATTTTGTTTGATAAGCGTTCTTCATTTAGCTTGGAGGAATTGATCGCTCGAGTGCAGCAGACAAAGTTCGATTTAGAACATGCTGGTGCTGAACAGCAGGCGGTGACGTCAATGCCGCATCCACGTGAAACGATATCTAAATTTAAGCATAGTGGATGGCTGTTCAATGGCTGCTCGCATCAAACCAAGTATTTGTTCCAAGTGCCGAGCGATTTGAAAATGAGATTAATTGATGTACTTAGGCAGTCATTCGCGATGCATTTGACAGAAACGGATACCCCTTCCTCTTATCGGGATGAAGATGGAAGAATGGCGGAGGACGTGTTACAGCTTTTGAAATTCATCGTGGACGGAAATGTATTGCTTAATGCGGAAGGTGTTATGTACAAAAAAACGCAGCAGCAGCTTCTCGATTACTTTGGCGTACAAGAAGCCCCTATTGCCCGTGGTGAATGGAGATTTGGATACGGGAGAAGATTCCATGATTATCCGAACCGTATGTCGCTTTTATATGACTACGCCTTTTATCAAGGGTGGCTGGAGGAAGGCGATGGACGGTTAAGCTGTACACCGAAGGGGATTGAGCGTATCGCTAACGGGGGGATAGAGTCGTCTGCTTCGTTGTATCGATTTTGGTTGAAGCTGTACAAGAATGCGATTCCGAATTTGTTATCCATCGTGCATTGGATTCAGTTATGTACCAAGCAGTGGACAACGTTAGATTCCTTGGAGCGGGCTCTACTCCCGTTCGTGCGGCCATTCTTCTTTGATTCGTCACAGGCCGTATTCAGACAGCGAATTATTATGATGCTGGTTCATCTAGGCGTCATTCGATTCGGTGAAGATGAGCAGTATGGTTCGGTCATACAGACGACTCGCAGAGGGCAGCTTATTATTGATAGTGTTTATGTCGCGCATGAGGACAAAATTCAGCTAGATGTTGACAAGAGGCATTCTCATTGATACGATGGGGCCAAAAATTTCCTATGCCTAGTGAATTTGCAGCTAGAGCTATGTGGGAATGGTCGATCGGGAGGATGTTATCGAATGTACATACCTTATCAAGGCATATTGCCAGTTGTTGATGCTTCCGTATATGTGGCAGAAGGCGCTAAGCTGATTGGAGACGTGACGATTGGCGCTGAATCCAGTGTGTGGTTCAATGCGGTGCTTCGTGGAGACATGGCACCCATACGGATAGGCAAGCGAGCGAATATTCAGGATGGCGTTATCGGACATGTGAATGCCAATCAGCCGCTAATCGTTGAAGATGATGTATCGGTAGGCCACGGTGCAATTATACATGGCTGCCGGATAGGCAACGGTACATTGATTGGCATGGGGGCTATTGTACTGAACGGCGCTGACATTGGTGAATATGCTTTAATAGGAGCAGGTTCTGTCGTAACAGAAAATAAAAAAGTACCGGCCTATACTCTTTCTCTAGGTTCACCCGCAAAAGTCATACGCGAACTGACAGATGAAGATGTAGAGCGAATGAAACGGACAACTCAGAACTATGTGGTGAAAGGAAAGGAATATAGGATCTCTTAATCGTGTTGGTTGGAGGTGTATCCTATGGATAAAATGAAGGTATCGTATGAGGCGATGTTAAGTTTAACAGCGGAGATGATATGGGACGATGCCATACGGAAATACCGTACGGAAAAAATATATGAACAAATCGACAAAGCACTCGCAACAGGGGATGAATCCTCGTTCCGAACCTTGACGGACGAATTGAAAACATTGCAGTAGCTTCTAAGAACTTGTCCAAAAGGATGCCTTACAAATCGTTATGAATGAAGAGCGCAATTTTGCGGTTCTTCATTTTTTTGTTCATTTCAGTATAATGGGGAGTAATGACAAGGAAAAAGATGGGGGAGACGTCGTGAAATTTAGTGAACTGACCGAAGAACAATGGGAAGAATGGGGGCCGTATCTGGACACGTGCATATTGCCAGTTACAGGGCTGAACGGGACTGAATCCCCAATCGAAGCTGGGTATCGTCTGGAGAAGCTGCGCGACTGGCTGGATGGCATTGAGATACCTTTCCGAGGAAGAACGGTAACCTATCCTGCATACCATTTCGTATCTCAGCAGCTTGATGCTGATGAGCTGAGGCTATTGAATGGATTGTGCACCAGACTCCGACGCCAGGGATTTGCGTATATTGTCGTCGTATCGGCACAACTGCCGCTTACTTCAGATAAGCTTCCGGCCGCGGATCTAGTCATTACTCCTGCTGAGTTGATGGAAGAAGAGGCTGGGCAAGTACGTTCTGCGATGAAGATATGTGTGCAAAATATGTGGAGCGTCACACAAACTCAAGGATAAATGTGACAATATTCAAACATTTTACATAAGAAAAAGGTTCATTCTGGTAATTATATTGGTAAATTCTTGACGCTTTCATAGTGCTGGGATATTATAGTGATGTCCTAGTTAGAATGTGATTATCGTCATAGCAAGCTCTCAGAACGGTTGTGTAAAGGGGGGTTAGACAGTATATGAGTAAACCGCAGAATAACGAGCATCCACCTCAAAAGCCACGAAAAGAAATGTCCCGTCGACAATTTCTTACATACACGCTGGGTGGGGCAAGTGCTTTCATGTTTGTTGGTCCTACTCTGCCGATGGTCCGGTTTGCAGTTGATCCGTTGCTTCAGAAGAAGTCAGAAGGCGATTACATTAAGGTTGCTGAATTGAGCAAGATTTCAGAATCACCTACTGAATTTACCTTCGAAATCAAGCAAGTCGATGGCTGGTATGAGAGTACTCCAACGCTCACGGCATGGATAAGCAAGGATAAGGAAGGCAATATATTTGCATTGTCTCCGGTGTGCAAGCACTTAGGATGTACGGTTGACTGGAATAAGAATCCGGCATACAAGGATCAATATTTCTGCCCGTGCCATGGTGCGCACTATACGAAAGAAGGCAAGCAGTTAGCAGTTGCTCGTGCACCGCTCGACGAATACAAAGTGCAGGTTAAGGATGGCTTTGTATACTTGGGCGATATCATTGCGAACCAACACGTGCAATAACGAGGAGGCGTAAATAACAGATGTTTAAAGGTGTTTATAACTGGATTGACGAACGTCTGGATATAACGCCGATGTGGCGCGATGTGGCGGATCATGAGGTGCCTGAGCATGTTAACCCTGCACACCATTTTTCTGCGTTCGTGTACTGTTTCGGTGGCTTGACGTTTTTTATTACAGTCATTCAAATTCTGTCAGGCATGTTCCTGACCATGTATTATGTCCCTGATATTGTGAACGCATACTACAGTGTCGAATATTTGCAGACGAAGGTTGCCTTCGGACAAATTGTTCGCGGTATGCACCACTGGGGAGCAAGCTTAGTAATCGTTATGATGTTATTACATACGCTCCGTGTATTCTTTACTGGTTCCTATAAGGCACCACGCGAGATGAACTGGGTAGTCGGCATGCTTATCTTCTTCGTCATGCTCGGACTCGGTTTCACGGGTTATTTGCTGCCTTGGGACAACAAAGCTTACTTTGCAACTAAGGTCGGCATGGAGATCGCGGATACCGTACCATATATCGGTCCGTATTTGAAAGAATTGCTGCAGGGCGGAACGGTCGTCGGCGCGCAGACATTGACGCGATTCTTCGCGATTCATGTGTTCTTCCTGCCAGGGGCACTTCTTGCCTTGCTTGGAGCGCATTTCTTCATGATTAGACGCCAAGGCATTTCGGGACCGCTATAAGGAGGAGGAAACGAGATGGCACATGGGAATTCCAAAGAAGAAAAAGTCGTCTTTGTTGGCGACTCTCGTGTTAAGAAGAGAACAACCACAATCAAACAACCGGATTACACCTCATTTCCGGGGAAATCCGAAGCCTTCATTCCTAACTTCTTGTTGAAAGAGTGGATGGTTGGCTGTGTGGCACTGGTCGCTTTTCTAGTATTAACGATCTCGGAAGCTGCACCGCTCGGTTATCCGGCGAACCCGAATAACGCGGCGTTCGTTCCGATTCCAGACTGGTATTTCTTATTTCTCTATCAGTTCTTGAAGTATCCATATGCATCAGGAAGTTATGTTGTTATCGGTACGGTGTTAGTCCCTGGTCTTGCATTCGGAGGCCTGCTGCTTGCTCCATTCCTCGATACAGGGAAGGAACGCAGATTCTATCGCCGCCCAATCGCATCCTCAATGATGATTTTGACATTGATCGCATGTGTATATTTGACAAGAGTCGCTTGGGTTCACTATGAGGCCGAGATGGCTGAGAAGAATATGATACCAGAGCATGTCGAGCGTGAGGAAAAGGCACGTGAGGCTGCTGAGAAGGGTGAGGCTTCTAACCAGCCAAAACCAAGCAAAGGCATCGCCATCGTTGAAAAGGATGATCCAGCATTTGCGAACATGAAGAAGGTTGGCTGCTTAAGCTGCCACGCAGTTGATATGAAGGGTGCTGCGGGCCCTGCCCTTGTTGGTATTGGCGACAAGCTCAGCAAGGATGAGATCTTAACGGTCATTAAGGATGGTAAAGGCGGAATGCCTTCTATGGTGGAAGCAGCCAAGAAGGAAGGCCTGAATGACCAAGATATCGAACATATTGCCGACTGGCTCTCGAAGCAGAAGGCAGCAAAACAATAGATTCAAACGTGTGACAGACCTGATTGCCAAAAGTGCAGTCAGGTCTTATTCTAATATTACATAGAAATTGACACCCTAGAAATGCATACGAACTTAATATTCCTAATAATCGGAGCAGAGCAATTATGAACTTGTTATCAGTAATGAGCACACGTTTTCTTTCGCAGCGATGGGTATTATGGTTATTGTTTTGGAGCAATCTTATTGGAACAATTTACGGTTACTACTGGTATAAAAACCAGTTGATCTATACGTGGGAGCACCATCCTGCATGGCAATTGATCTTCGTTCCAGATAGTCCTACGGCAAGTCTGTTCTTTACGATCAGTATTGGATTTTTGCTATTTCGGCCGCAGCCTCGAACCATATTCGGCATGATTGCAAAACGTATTATTGAAGCGTTAGGTGTTGTTACGTCGATTAAATATGGGATTTGGGCATGTGTCATGATTGTCGCTGGAGCTTATTTGGGTTCTCCAATGGTATGGCAGGATTGGATGCTAATTGGTTCACATTTGGCGATGGCGGTTGAAGGGCTGTTATTTGTCCGGTTGTTTGCATTTGGCAGTGCGGCGCTGACGCTGGCAGCGTGCTGGACATGGCTTAATGATACCGTTGATTACAGTGCTGGGGTGTACCCATGGCTTCCGTATACGCTAGTAAATGAACTGCCTGCAGTATGTATTTTTACTTTTACATGGACAGGGATTAGTGTCGTTATGACATGGCTAGCAATGCGCTATCGAGACCAAAGAACGAACATATCGAAGGAAGCTATGTTCTAAATGTGGACATCCTCCCATACGATGATGGGGGAGGGATGTACATGCGTGCGGTAATGGTTGTGTTATGTATTCTCGGATACCTAGGACTGCCCGATTTTACATATGCGGGGTCTCGACTTGCTGCTGATCCGGTTCAGACGGCGAGCGAGAAGTGGAAGCAGCTAGATCAGTATGCAGAACAGATTTATCGGGCGAGCGTTGCAGGAGAGATCGAGAAAATACAGCAAGCGGTTCAGGCTATGGGGAAGCTGTTCACGGAGACAACATTCAATGATGTGACAAATGTTGAGGGGGTACGTGCACTTAGCGATGCAATCGTACAAGTGAAGCGGATATTGCCTTCCATTCAATTGAAGCAAGAGGAATTGATGAGTGCATCGGCCAGATTGCGCCTTGCTACGGACGCTTTAACCAATCCGAAGCAACCGATGTGGCTTCAATACGAGCAGGTGCTGCGGGATGATATGGCACGCTTGCTTGCTACGGATAATAAGGGAGAATGGATTCCCTATGCCAACCGCTGGTTGGAGCATATTGATCGGATTCGTCCTGCTGCGACCATCCAGCGAGATGTGCAGACGATTGAGATGATGGAGTCGTTAAGCCAACTTATCCGTGAATCAATAATGGGAAAACACAGTCCTAAGGAAGCTAATCAGGCATTAAATAAATATGGGGACTCGGTGCTGATCCAGTTATTCGGTTCGAGTAAGGCGAACCCGACATTAGGGCCGCTTGCTTATACACCGATGCCGTTTCAGTGGATTTTTATGCTGGCCTTTATCGTATGCATGATGTTGGCTTATGTAGGTTTTCAGAAGTATCGCTATGAACAATATGCTATTCGTCCAGGGAACTTCCGCAATAGTAAGAGGTAGAAGGCAGTAATATCAGTATGTCGTTCGGACAGGCAAGGAATGAAAAAAAGAATGAAGGATGGGATGGGCGAAGTCTTCTAGGAATGCCTATCTTACAGTAGACCTCGATATAGGCCAGCGACAGCAGGCTTGCTTCGAGGTCTGTTTATTTGGGGCTAAGAAATGACTTTATGAAGAACGCTGAGCAGGCAGTGGGATGGGAATTTCTAGTGTTCGCGAAGGCTGAACCTCTAACTTCTTCTGCTACTCCTCTCGAAAGCCTTCACCAAGCACATCATGAACATCGTTCACAACAATAAATGCCCGTGGATCGATTGTTTTTACGATCGTTTTGAAGCGGCGAATTTCTGTGCGGCTAACGACACAGTACACCATTTGCTTCTGAGAGCGGGAATATGCTCCTACTGCTGGAATAAGTGTGACCCCGCGTTCCATTTCTTTTGTAATCGCATCCGCAATCTCCTGCGAATGATCAGAGATAACGGTGAATGCTTTGGCTGCATATGCTCCCTCTTGAATAAAATCGATGACTTTAGAGGAAATGAATACAGCAACGAGCGTATATAGAATTTTTTCCTTAGGAATATAGAACAAAGCAGCCCCTATGATGAATATATCGAGGATAAGGATGAATTGCCCCATGCTGATACCGAATTTACGGTTCGCAATCCTGGCGATGATGTCGACGCCACCTGTAGTACCGCCGAATCGAAAGACAATACCGAGTCCTGTTCCTACGGTAACGCCAGCGTACAAGGTGGCCAAAATGAAGTCATTCGAAGTTTGAAATGGTAAAATCCAATGCATGGAGACTGCACGCTCGAACAACCATAGGAAGAATGTGAGGTTAAGAACACCGTAAAAACTAAGTGCCAGCTGCTTCATGCCAAGTGCTCTCCATCCGATGATGAACAGTGGGATGTTCAAAACTAGCGTAGAGATTGATGGATGAATACCTGCTGCATAATTCAATAGAACGGTAATTCCTGTAACGCCGCCTTCCATCAACTGGTTAGGCATGATGAAGTAAATTAATCCAAATGCAAAAATCGCGGTTCCAACCGTTATCGGGAGAAACGTATTCCAAATGCGTTGAACAATGGTCGATTTCAAAAGTATTCAGGCTCCTTTAGGCAGGAAGATGCTCATTCGTTCATTAGTATATCGGATTACGAAGCAGATAAAAAGCATTTGTTTTCCAGACGGTGATACGATAACATAGTAGCAGAAAGTAACGAATTCGTTACCCTCAATATAGGGAGCAGATTTCATTCATTTCAAACCACTTTTGCATGAATAAAGAAGGGGATCGTATGACAAATCCAGAGATGAAGTCTTTCCTCACTTCCCTGCGCAGCAAGCCACTCGCGCAAATGCAGCAGGAAGTTGATGACTACATATCACAGTTTAAGGAAGGCTACTTCAGCCCCCTTGCGATGCTTGCCCGATTGTCTGAAGAAGTAGGGGAATTGGCGCGTGAAGTGAATCATCGCTATGGGGAGAAGCCGAAGAAGGCTTCAGAAGAAGACAACTCCATTGAGATGGAGCTTGGAGATATATTGTTCATTCTGTTGTGCTTCTCGAACTCACTCGGTATCGACTTGACGAAGGCTCATGATGCCTGCATGCACAAGTTCAATACACGTGACGCGAATCGATGGACACGGATTGATGAACAGACATCAAACGAATCATAATCGAAAAAAAAACATATCGTTATTGGAGCAGTTGGGGGGACAAAAAATGGAACGAATTCGCGTAGCCGTCTCAGGTGCAAGCGGACGCATGGGAAGAGAAGTTGTGAGAATGGTACTGCAGGACGAGTCCTTGGAACTGGTTGCAGCAATTGCACCGTCAGCGGGCGCTGTCGATGCGGGCACGCTAGTAGGTCTACCTGCATGCGGTGTTACAACTACAGCAGATGTTGAAGAGACACTGCAGAAGGTAGAAGCAGATGTCATGGTTGATTTCTCGATCCCGCAGGCCGTAATGAAGAATACGATGCTTGCAATTGAGTATGGAGTTCGCCCTGTTATTGGGGCAACAGGCTTCCAGCCTGAAGAGATTGAGCAATTGACGCAACTTTGCCAAGAGAAGAAGCTTGGTGGTCTGATTGCGCCGAATTTCTCTATTGGGGCCATTCTTATGATGCAATTTGCACAGCAAGCGGCCAAGTATTTCCCGGATCTCGAGATCATTGAATATCACGGAGATCAGAAACTCGATGCTCCTTCCGGAACTGCTGTGAAGACAGCAGAATTGATCTCTCAGGTAAGAGCGGAGCATCGCCAAGGCAATCCGAATGAAGAAGAGAAGATCGAGGGTTCCCGAGGCGGATATTACAACGGATTCCGTATTCATAGTGTACGCTTGCCAGGGGTCTTTGCTCAGCAGGAAGTTATCTTCGGGGGCTATGGGCAATCTCTTAAAATCCGTCACGACTCCTATGAGCGTGCAGGGTATATGCCAGGTGTGAATATGGCAGTCAAGAAGGTAATGAATCTGGAGCAATTGGTATACGGCTTCGAGCACCTGCTTGATGACTGATCAATTGACTTCAATTTCTATTAATGCTGAAGGCATTTGTATTTTTAGATAGCATCAAAATGAATGTGAGCAGGGGACACACAACGGAGGGATAGACATGCTAAATATCGCATTTATTGCACATGATCGCAAAAAAGATGAAATCGTTAATTTTGTTATCGCATATGAAAAAGTGTTCCAAGGTCATAAATTATATTCAACGGGTACGACAGGGCTGCGCATTATGGAGCAGACAAGCCTGGATATTCATCGCTTCCAGTCTGGCCCGCTCGGCGGCGATCAGCAGATCGGCGCACTTGTTGCGCAAAATGAAATGGACTTCATTATCTTCTTGCGCGATCCGTTAATGGCTCAGCCTCACGAGCCGGATATTATTGCTCTTCTTCGCCTATGCGACGTGCAGGGCATTCCAGTTGCAACGAATATTGCGACAGCAGAAATTCTTGTTAAGGCGCTTGAACGTGGCGACTTCGCATGGCGTGAACTGACACATAAATATAAGCCGGGAACGGAAGAATGATGAATACTCTCGACATTCTTGCATTCGGAGCGCATCCTGATGATGTCGAGATCGGCATGGCGGGCACGATTGCCAAGCATACGAAGGAAGGGTATCGTGTCGGCATTTGCGATTTGACTGAAGCGGAGATGTCCTCGAATGGTACGGTAGAGCTGCGCAGAGAGGAAGCGAGGGAAGCAGGAGAAATCTTGCGGCTCTCGGCACGCGGTAATTTGTGCCTTCCTGATCGCGGTTTACAGGTAAGCAAGGAGCATATCGATGCGGTGGTAACCGCTATTCGCAATCATCGTCCTCGTATTGTCTTCATGCCTTACTGGGAGGATCGCCATCCTGACCATATTGCCTGCAGCCGCATTGTTCAGGAAGCAGTGTTCAATGCAAAGCTGCGGCGTTATATGCCAGAGCTGCCTGCGCATACGGTTGAGCAAGTCTATTATTACTTTATTAATGATGTTGCTGCTTCTCAAGTTCTGGTTGATGTGTCTGATGTATATGATCAGAAGCGGAAGTCGCTTCAAGCATATCGCTCTCAGTTTATGAAGCCAGATGGCGACAATGACTTTGTCGCAACTCCATTGAATCAAAATTATGTGGAGCGGGTTGCTGCACGAGATTCGCTGCTTGGTCAGACTCGCGGATTTGAGTATGCGGAAGGGTTTGTCGTGAAAGGCCCGTTTGCGGTATCTCTTTTCTTATAGTGCGTGTTCAAAAAGGCCGGTTTTCAGCACCGAGAAAGTTGGATGAAGCTAGGGCCTGAGGAGCGGAGCGTACGTTTTGGGTACATGAGCACCGGAAGGTTCGGCTGAATTCAAGATTCGATGCCGAGTCCACTTCATGATTTACTTCGTGATCAAAAGCGGACTTTTTGAACAACATTTATAGTGATCCGTGTGAGGGAATGGCGAAAAGGGGGGGACAGCTATGAACGAAGGTCTTAAAATCGGCATTACGTGTTATCCGTCGCTCGGTGGCTCTGGTGTTGTGGCGACGGAGCTTGGCAAGCTATTGGCTGAGCGGGGACATCAGGTTCATTTTATTACACATAATATTCCGTTTCGCTTAGGTGCAAGCTTTCAGAAGAATATTCATTATCACGAGGTCGATGTTAACGATTATTATGTCTTTCGTTATCCTCCTTACGATTTATCTCTGGCAAGCAAGATGGCACAAGTGGCAAATATGCAGCAGCTTGACTTGCTGCATGTTCATTACGCGGTTCCGCATGCGGTATGCGCTTATTTGGCGAAGCAAATGGCCCACCCAGGGCTGAAGGTAGTCACTACCCTGCATGGAACCGATATAACGGTATTGGCTCAAGACGAATCGCTCAAGGATATGATTCGCTTCGCCATTAATGAGAGTGATGCGGTTACGGCTGTATCGAATGATTTAATTAAAGAAACAAGAGAATTGCTTGATATTACACGTCCGATTGATCTTACGTACAATTTTGTTGATAAGCGTGTGTACTATCCAAGGGAAGTTGCTCAATTCCGTGCCGACTTCGCCTATCCGAATGAGAAAATATTGATGCATATCTCGAACTTCCGCCCTGTTAAGCGGGTGAGTGATGTGGTGGATATTTTCAATCAGGTTCAGGAGCAAGTTCCGTCACGCCTCGTCTTCGTCGGAGAAGGGCCAGACATGCCGAAGGTTCAGTGCCGCATCCGAGAGTTAGGACTGGAAGATCGGGTACATTTCCTCGGCAAGCAGGATGAAATCGCACAGGTGATTTCGCTGGCAGATGTGCTGCTGCTCCCATCCGAGAAGGAGAGCTTCGGGTTAGTGGCCCTGGAAGCAATGGCTTGCGGTGTCCCTACGATCGGTTCCGAAGCGGGGGGCATACCAGAGCTGGTGAGCCATGGAGAGACGGGTTTTTTAGCGCCAACAGGAGATACAGCGGCGATGGCCAATTATGCGATTCGACTGCTGTCTGATTCGCAATTGTCGCAGAAGATGCATGAGGCATGTCTGCATCGGGCACGACATGTATTCTGCAACGATCTCATTACGTGGCAATATGAACAAATTTATTATCGTGTGCTTGGGAAGGAAGCATTGGATCCGAAGCCGGTGTGCTGAGGGTGATCTGCTGTATACCGTACCCATTACCACCACACGTCGAATGCGCGCAATGGCCATCTCCGTTGCGCGCTCTTGTATGTATTGATGGGAGGAGACCTGATGATGGGCGATGAATATGGAAGCAGGGGCGGCTTGACCGATAACTCGCTGTTCCAGGAAGCGGAACAAGTGATGAACTGTCTCCTGGAAGCGGGGTTCAGTGCTTATATGGTTGGGGGCTGTGTCCGCGATCCGCTGATCGGGCGGCCGATCTATGATGTGGATATCGCGACATCCGCCCACCCAGAACAGGTAGTGGCTTTGTTCCCAAAGGTGATTCCAACAGGGCTGCAGCATGGGACGGTAACTGTTGTGATGCCGCAGAATACCTATGAGGTGACCACCTTTCGCAAGGAAGCAGCGTATGAGGGGCACCGTCGGCCAGAGGAAGTCGAATTTATTGATGATCTAGATGAGGATCTAAGAAGACGGGACTTCACGATTAATGCGATGGCTAAGGATGTGAACGGGTGCATTCATGATCCATTTGGTGGACAAGCCGATCTGAGACGGCTCATCATCCGTTGTGTCGGCACAGCCGAGGAGCGTTTCCGCGAGGATGCGCTGCGAATGATGCGGGGCGTGCGCTTTGCGTCTTTGCTTGGCGGCGTGTTCGCCAAGTCGACTTGGAAGGCGCTGCGGGTCAATAGGGAGACGCTCGCATTCGTTGCGATGGAACGCGTGCGGGACGAGCTGTGGAAGCTTACAGCAGGACCGAATCCGGCGCGCGGATGGGGGCTGCTCGTACGCAGCGGTCTGCTGGGTCATACGAAGGAGCCGCTGGGAGCACTTGCGTCGACCGATGCTGCCGTGTGGCAGCCGCTGCTGTGCGCGCTCGGCCAGGTGGATACGGCCGAGAAGCGCATGGCGCTGCTGCTGCTTGGGCATGAGGTCGACGAAGCGGAGGCGCAGCGCATTGTGCAGGCGCTGCGCTGCTCGGGCGCGCAGCAGGACGCCATGCTGGCCGTCCTGCGCGCGGATGCCCGGCTCGCGGCTGGCGGCACTGCCGCCTTGGCCGCGGCCGGGGAAGATAGCGGCGCCTTGGACGCGTGGCGCCGCTCCATCGCGGAGACCCTGTTCGCTGTCGGCGAACAAGGTCTCCGCGATGCACTCGCGTGCCGCCGCGCCCTACTGGGCGTTGGGGCGGCGCGCGAGTATGCGGCTGCAATGCAGCCGTTCCTCCAGTACGGCGAGGCTTGGCTGGAGGGCATTTCCGTCCGGGGCTTGCGAGATATTGCCCTGACGGGCTCGGATGTGTTGCAAGCCACAGAACGGATGGCAGGGCCATGGCTACGCCAATGCTTGGAGCAGGTATGGCTCTCCGTAGCATTAGGGGAACTTGCTAATGAGCGCGAGGCTCTGCTTGACTACGTAAGGAAAGCGTGGAATGAACAATGAGTGACCAATTACTAGCATGGTTCAAAGAGCATCCAGGAGAGTTTATATCCGGTGAAGAGATTAGCCGGAGACTTGATATATCACGGACCGCCGTGTGGAAGCAAATCAACC
This sequence comes from Paenibacillus sp. MER 180, assembly GCF_023713665.1. NCBI lineage: Bacteria > Bacillati > Bacillota > Bacilli > Caryophanales > Paenibacillaceae > Paenibacillus > Paenibacillus sp. MER 180. The sequence goes on from NZ_JAMAVT010000003.1 coordinate 338,471, forward strand.
GTCTTCGTTCGAAGGGCTACGAATTCGAAGCTGTGCCGAAACTGGGCTATCGACTCGTTCAAATGCCAACGCGGCTTGACGAAATGTCACTGCTGACGAAGCTGAAGACGAACAAGCTAGGGCATCAGCTTCGCATCATTGCCCGTACGGAGTCGACGCAGAACGAAGCGGCTGCGTGGGCACGGCAAGGAGCGGAAGACGGTGCGGTCATTATCGCAGAGGAGCAGACAGTAGGTCGAGGTCGTCATGGGAAAAACTGGCACTCACCCGCAGGCAAGGGAATATGGATGAGCCTGATTCTCCGCCCGCAAATTCCGCTTCAATTCACGCCGCATCTGACGCTGCTAGCTGCAGTTGCGTTATGCCGCGCCATGAAGCGTGTAACAGAAGTAGACTTAGGCATCAAATGGCCCAATGATATCCTGCATGAAAATAAAAAAGTATGCGGCATTCTAACGGAATCCTCTGCTGAAGATGAACGGCTCGTTCATGTCATCGCCGGAATTGGGATAAGCGTGAACTTGGATGAACATGACTACCCAGAAGAATTAAAGGCTATTGCGACCTCTCTCAAAATTGCAGCAGGTAAGGAAATTGATCGTGCCTCACTGCTTGCAGAGTGCTTATTTGAATTAGAGCAGCTATACAAGCTGTATGTTGAGCAAGGATTTGCACCGATCCGTACGCTATGGGAAGCGCAAAGCGTAACCATTGGACGCAGTCTGTCGGTGACGACCCCGAACGGAATCGTATCTGGGGTTGCACAGGGACTTGATGACTCCGGAGCGCTTATCGTGCTGGGCGAGGATGGTTGTTACCGGAAAATTTTTTCCGGGGATGTACACTTTACGTGATGTAAGTAGGAATAAACTCTGGTATAATAAGTGTCGGCTTGGCGGTATCCTCGCGGAACCGCACCGGCCACACACAGCAAGGAAGATTGAAGAGAAGTGCATATTCCTTGACGAACGTGTAGTACGTTTCTGCTCTGAGCCGAAGGGACCGAGACAGAAGGACGTCCGCTTGCGACCTCTTTTTTTCTTATGGACCCTTTTAGTGGAAATGCTAAAAGGTTTTTTGTTTTGCACACACTAAGAAAAATGCGCACAGCAACAGCTATCAGGTAAGAGAGACGATGGAAGATTGTGTTGAAATGCGCCAAAGAGACGTTGAAGGAGATGAAGAAAGAATGAACAAACCGAAGCAGCCGCTAAGTATTGTTAAAATGAAAACGATGAAGAAACAAAACGAACCCATTGCCATGGTGACAGCCTATGATTATCCTACTGCTCGATTGGCAGAGGAAGCGGGCGTCGATATTATCCTCGTCGGTGATTCCTTGGGCAATGTCGTGCTAGGCTATGATTCTACATTGCCTGTTACGATCGATGATATGGTATACCACTCCCGCGCAGTGCGCCGGGGAGCGCCGAACACGTTCATTGTGACAGATATGCCATTCATGACTTACCACAGCACGGTGGCTGAGACGCTGAATGGGGTTCGCCGCATTATGCAAGAAGGCCACGCAACAGCTGTGAAAATGGAAGGCGGAGCGGAGATTGCACCTATGGTCAAGGCTTGTGTGCAGGCAGGTGTGCCAGTACTCGGACATATCGGCTTGACACCGCAATCGGTACATCAAATTGGAGGATATCGAATCCAAGGCAAGACGATGGAAGATGCACAGCGATTGCTTGAAGATGCCCTAGCACTGCAGGAGGCGGGAGCCTTCGGTGTTGTACTAGAACTTGTGACGGATGAGGTGGCTGCTTATATCTCAGAACGGCTAGAGATTCCGACAATCGGAATCGGAGCCGGTGTCAAATGTGATGGGCAGGTGCTCGTATTCCATGATATCGTGCGATATGATGCAGACTATCGTCCTAAGCGGTTCGTAAAAACATATGCGGATGTAGGAACGACCATTCGTGAAGCGTTTGCTTCTTATGTAGAAGAAGTGAAGCAGCGCACATTCCCAGCCCAGGAGCATGTATTCGCTGCAGATGAGGAATTAGCAGGACAATTATACGGAAGTGGGAAGGTGCAGACACCATGATCACAGTACATTCCATACAAGAGCTGAGAGACGCGCTGCGTCGCATGAAGCTTGAACATAGACGACCGGACGGAGACCCAACCATTGGCTTCGTTCCGACGATGGGGTATTTGCATGATGGGCATGCGAGCTTGTTAAGCAAGGCTCGCAGTCAATGCGATATTGTAGTCCTAAGTATATTCGTCAATCCGATTCAGTTCGGGCCGAACGAAGATTATGAGAAGTACCCTCGTGACGAAGAGCGGGATCTGGCGGTAGCGAAGAAGCATGGTGCCGATATCGTATTCATGCCAACACCAGACATGATGTATCCTTCACCTACCAAAACCAAAGTTCATGTGGATGACATTACAAGTCCGCTGTGCGGTGCTACGCGACCGGTTCACTTTGACGGTGTGACAACCGTTGTTACGAAGCTGTTCCACCTCGTGCAGCCGGATCAAGCCTTCTTCGGGATGAAGGATGCACAGCAGGTTGCTGTCATTCAGCGCATGGTGGAGGACTTGAATTTCCCAGTTGAGATTGTTCCATGTCCGATTGTACGCGAAGCAGATGGTCTGGCAATGAGCTCGCGCAATGTGTATTTGTCTGAGGAAGAACGGACACAAGCGCTCGTACTATCCCGCTCACTGGGTCAAGTTGACGTCTGGCTTGAAGAGAATCCGCAGCTGACAGCCCCAATGCTTCAGCAGAAGATGAAGGGCATGATAGCACAGCAGCCGCTGGCAGACATCGACTATGTAGAAGTATTGAGCTTCCCAGATTTGGAGCCACTGGCGCCTGAGATGTCGCTAGATCAGCGAAGCACCAATATTTTGATTGCACTTGCAGTCAAATTCGGTCGGACAAGATTAATTGATAATCGTATGTTAACTCATGGAGAGTAGGGTGAGCTAGATGATGCGCGAAATGATGAAATCCAAAATTCACCGTGCTACGGTGACAGAAGCAAATCTGAACTATGTTGGCAGTATTACGATCGATGAGCATTTAATGGAGCTGGCTGATATTTGGGCGAATGAAAAAGTTCAGATCGTAAACAATTATAATGGAGCTCGCTTAGAAACTTACGTGATTCCAGGGCCTAAGCATTCAGGGGTGATTTGCTTGAATGGTGCGGCAGCTCGATTGGTACAACCAGGGGACAATGTCATTATTATTTCTTACGCATCCATGACGAATGAAGAGGCGCGTCAATACAAGCCGAATATTGTTTTTGTTGATGATGATAACAAGCCTGTTGAAGTAATGAAACTAACAGAAGAGCATTCAACTATTCGTTAATGCATTTCGATTATGGGCATGATTAATGGCCGAATTGCTTGCTTGCGCTACCATGCAGGACGTATTGCTGCTCTGCTTCGCTGACAACGGAAGCCAGCGCACGGGAATCGTTGGAGCACCGAATGAAACTTAGCTGTGAGGCACACAATGAACGTGAGCCGATAAGACAACGATACGCAACACTTGTGAAGGTGGGATGGAATCGTGCTGCAACATGTATTCGAGACCATGAATGAACTGTTGGATGAAGTGATTGCTCAATACCCGCATGCGAAGGGAAAGCAAAAACAGGAACTCGATCATCAAGTGTCGCTGCTTCGCTCCATGAGTGACCATATTGTGGAGGAATGGCTGCGCTTCGAAGAGCGTCTGTCATTGTTAAGGCCCAAAGCAGGCAAGGGAAGCTCAGTCCCCGTACAGCCATGCCCAGTGAAGGAGAGCAAAATAGCTATTCCGGACTATGGGGATCCCTATCAGCGGGGTCAGGGGTATTATTTGCTCATGATGTATAAGGAAGCAGTTATGTTTTTGGAACAGGCGGCTAAGATTCAGCCAGAGAATATCGAGGTGCGCGCGTATTTGGCGATGTCGCACTTGCATTTAGGGAATTGTCAGGAAGCAGGACATCATTTTCAACTTATCATACCTTTGACTGACAACAACAGCATGAAGGCCATTGCCTGCAATGCGCTTGGCTGCATTCATGCGAAGCAGCATCAGTTTGCACAGGCAGAAGCATGCTTCCTGAAGGCGCATGAATGGGATCCGGCTCTGCCGGAACCGATTATGAATTTGAAGGTATGCCAGTCCAAAAGCGGTCATTTTGAACTCGGCGGCGAGCACATGATGCATATCCAATAACATGCATGTAATATCAATGATTCATGACATCGGAGGGGAACGACTGTGTGGAAAAAATACGCACAGATGTTTCCCTCTAGTCATTTCCAAACGCCTGAACATCTGTTATGCTAAGAACAGAAATTGTGAGAGGAAAGCTATTGAGATGAGATTTGCTGTTTTGGATTTTGAGACGACCGGCAGTCAGCCGAACGATGAAATAATTCAAATTGGTTTGGTTATTCTTGGCCATGATTTGAAGATAGAACGCGAATATCATACGCTTGTGCGGCCAACTGTTCCCATACCGGAATTTATATCGCAGCTCACTGGCATTACCGGGGAAGATGTGAAGGATGCTCCGGATATTGATGATGCCATGACGGGGCTTGTCCCTTTGCTAGGGGATGTCGTACTGGTCGGCCATAATGTGGCCTTCGATTATCAATTCCTATGCAGGGCGCTGGAACAGACGGGATATTTGCCGTTCACAGGTCGTATATTAGATACAATTGAGCTGCTTCGCATCCTCTTTCCATCACTGCCTTCCTTCCAGCTTGGTTCTGTGTCACATGAGATGGGGATTGTTCATGATCGCCCGCACCAAGCAGACAGTGATGCGCGGGCGACAGCAGATATATTTATTCGCTGTTTAGAAGCGATTGACCAGCTTCCGTTATTGACGCTACAGCGCGTCGTTGATGTGTTTGGCGATCAAGAGGAGCGGGATTTGAAATGGCTGCTTGCAGAGAAGCTTCAGGAGCGTGAGGTGTCTGATTGGACAGAGGAAGAAGGGTATTATCCGTTCCGCCAATTGACGTTGAAGCAAGCGGATTGGACAGAGACGGAGGCGCCGCGTGATTCTTCAGCAGAGAACCCGCTTAAGGGAGTAACCTTCGCTCAGTTCCTGGATCAGGTCAAGACGAATCTGGCAAGCCGCTTGGATAATTATGAGCCGCGCGAATCGCAGGAGCAGATGTTCAATGAAGTGATGGAGTGCTTCGAACAAGAGCATCACCTGCTAATCGAAGCGGGTACTGGTACCGGCAAGTCGCTTGGGTACTTGCTGCCATCCATATATCAGAGTGTTTCTCAAGAGAGCAAAGTGATTGTTAGCACACACACAATCAATCTGCAAGAACAGCTGAGACAGCGTGATTTGCCGCTCTTGGAGAAGATTGTGCCGGTTCCATTTAAGGCATCCGTATTAAAAGGCCGCAGTCACTATTTGTGTTTGAGAAAATTTGAACATAAAATAAGTAATAGAGAGTATGTACATGCACGCGATGATAGTTTGACAGCTGCCCAAATGCTGGTGTGGCTCAGTCAGACGGAGCATGGAGATGATGAAGAACTGCATTTCGTTCATAAGGGTGCAGACTTCTGGGATACCGTTGCCAGTGATAGTGATTCCTGTCTGAATCGCGCATGTCCTTGGTTCCGTCGGTGCTTCTACCACCGGGCAAAGAATGATGCGAATTTATCGGACATTATTATAACGAATCACTCCCTATTGTTTACGGACGTGATTGCGGAGCATCGTTTGCTCCCCGCATACGAGCAGCTTGTCGTAGACGAAGCACATCACTTCGAAGAAACGGCAGGCAAACATTTAGGCATTCACTTGCAATATTTTTCACTCATTCATCCGCTGACCCAATTGTTCAAAGACAGCAAAAATGGTGCGCTTGTATTGCTGCAGCAGCGTCTTCGCTTGTCAGGCAATGAAAAAGCGCTCGTATGGGCTGAAGGGATTGAGAAGCTGTTAACACAGCTTGTCGATGTTAAGGATCAATGGGATCGGCTGCATGAGCTGCTCTATCAAATGCTTCCTTCCATGAATGAAGCGGGGCAGGCGGAAGGCGGACAAGCTGTTCTCCGGCTGCCATCTGGCAATCGTCCTGATGGATGGAGCTCCGTATCGGAGCTCGAAGGCGATATTCACACGCGTTTAAGTGATATTGTTCGTTCGGGGGAGAAGCTCGTCAATGAATGGAAGGATTATGATGATGATGAAGTGCAGGGCGTTACGGCTGATGTGACAGGTTTATTCAAGGACATAGGGCAGCTTCGCGATGAATTCCGTGAATTTATGCAAGGCAAGGATGCGGATACCGTGTACTGGATGGAGGGCAATCTCCAATACAAGCATAAATCAATGCAAATGTATGCGGTCCCTGTCGATGTAAGCGAAGCGCTGAAGCGATACTTCTTCGAGCCGAAGAAGAGCGTAATCTTAACTTCGGCTACATTGTCCGTTGATAAATCATTCCAATTCGTAGCCGAACAACTTGGCTTGAAGGATGCGCAGCGGGATGGTCGTCTAAATACGGTCATACTCCCGTCGCCGTTCAACTACCGGGAACAAGCACTTGTTGTCATCCCGCGTGACTTCCCTAGTGTGAAGGGAGCATCAGATGCCAAGTTTAACTCGACGCTGATGCAGTCCTTGGCTGATGTAGCCAAGGTAACAGAAGGACGTATGCTTGTCTTATTCACGTCATACCGCATGCTGCGGGATGTGTATGAACCGCTGAAGGAGGCGCTTAGCCTGCATGGCATTCAAGTGCTGGGACAAGGGATTGACAGCGGCAACCGAAGCAAGCTGACACGCCGATTCCGAGATCAGCCGAATTCAGTCCTGCTAGGAACGAGCAGCTTCTGGGAAGGCGTTGATATTCCAGGAGATGCGTTGACATGTCTTGCGATTGTACGGCTGCCATTCCAGCCACCGAATCATCCACTCGTGGAAGCGAAGTGCGATCGGCTGAAGCGGATGAATCAGAATCCATTCCGCAAATATTCCGTCCCACAGGCTGTAATTCGCTTCAAGCAAGGATTCGGCCGCCTTGTGCGTACGACGCAGGATAAGGGAATTGTCATCATATATGACACTCGTGTAATAGAGACAAGCTACGGCAAACATTTTCTTTACTCGCTGCCTGGCCCAAAAATGGAGCATATGGCAACAGAACAACTTGTACCACGTATTGATACGTGGCTAGACCATAATCAAAGAGGCATTGGAGAGCGATGAGAGGGGCTTGTTCAGAATGAAAGCACTAAAGATATCAGAAGCTGTCGTTCGGCGATTACCCGTGTATTTACGTCATCTATTGGAATTGAAGCAGCGAGAAGTGCTCACAGTTTCATCTCAAGATTTGGGACAGAAGCTGAACTTGAATCCTGCGCAAATTCGGAAGGATCTAGCGTATTTCGGCGACTTCGGCCGCAAGGGCATTGGGTATGATGTATCGTATTTGATTCAACAAATCAGACATATTTTGAAACTGGATCAAGTTATCCATGTTGGATTGGTCGGTGCAGGTAAATTAGGTCACGCACTCTGTAACTACACCGTATACTTGAAAGATAATATGAAGATCGTTGCAGTGTTCGATGCACAGGAATCCAAAATCAATACCGAGATAAATAACCTGAAAGTTCAGCCGATGTCTGACCTAATTACGACGGTACGCGAGAAGCAAATCCGTATCGGGATTATCACGGTTCCTGCTACAGAAGCTCAGTATGTAGCTGATCAATTTGTAGAGGCGGGTGTAGAAGCGATCTTGAACTTTGCGCCTGTCATTTTGAGGGTTCCTTCGAATATCCGTGTGCATACTGCCGATTTTACAACGGATTTGTTCAGTTTGGCCTATTATTTATCTGATAATGGAAAGGAAGTACCCGCCGAATGACACACCGAATCATTATTAAAAACGGCATGTTCGCCGATTTGTCTCCAACTGCGAAGCAGTCCTCATTCCATGGGTTCATGGTTGTTGAGAATGATCGCATCGTTCATATTGGATCGGAGCTGCCAGAGCAATATACAACAGCTGATGCTGAAATCATCGACGGCAAAGGTCTATTCTTCATTCCAGGCCTTATTAATACACACGGGCATGCTGCAATGTCTCTGCTTCGTGGGTATGGGGATGACTTGGCGCTTCAGACATGGCTGCAGGAGAAAATGTGGCCAATGGAAGGCAAGTTCACGGCCAATGATGTCTATTGGGGAACAGCTCTGTCTGTGATCGAAATGCTGAAGGGCGGTACAACAACCTTCGTAGATATGTATGACTACATGGACGAAGTAGCGAAGGTATGTGAGCAATCCGGTATCCGTGCATCGCTTATGCGCGGTGCGATTGGCTTATGCCCAGAGGATGTACAGCGCGAGAAGCTGAACGAGGCGATTCAATTCGCGAAGGATTGGAATGGGAAGGCAGATGGCCGCATTCGTACGATTATGGCGCCGCATGCTCCGTATACTTGTCCTCCAGCCTTTATTGAGAGCTTCGTACAGGCTGCTCATGATCTGGATTTGCCATTGCACACGCATATGTCAGAGACAAAGGCAGAAGTTGAACAGAATGTGAAAGATTATGGACTGCGTCCGGTTGCGCATTTGGAGAAGCTCGGATTCTTCTCCCGTCCTTCCTTCGTTGCGCATGCTGTCCATTTGACGGACGAAGAGATTGAGACGCTTGCGAAGTATCAAGTTGCGGTGTCCCACAATCCAGGAAGCAACCTTAAGCTTGCGAGCGGTGTCGCTCGTGTTCCTGAGATGCTGCGTGCGGGTGTTGTTGTATCCTTGGGTACGGACGGTGCAGCAAGCAACAACAATCTGGATATGTTCGAAGAAATTCGCCTTACGGCCTTGATTCATAAAGGGGTGTCCGGCGATCCAACTGCGGTTCCTGCTGCAGAGGCGCTGCGCATGGGTACGATCTATGGCGCGCAGACCATTCGTCTTGACGATATTGGAGCGCTTGAAGTAGGCATGAAGGCTGACTTCGTTGCGGTAGATATTGATCAACCTCATTTCCTGCCACATACCGACTTGGTATCCCACATGGTATATTCAGCGTCTGCGAAAGATGTCAAGCATGTATGGGTTGACGGCAAGCAGGTTGTGAAGAATGGGGAATGTTTGACGATGGATGAAGAACGAATCCTTCGCGAGGCGCAGCAATGCTTTGATGGCTTGCTGGCAAGATAGGCAGGAGGAGAATTCATGCAGAGAAGACGCGTACGCCGGAGGTCGCATTGGAAGTGGTTGATTCCGGTACTCGTTCTCTTATTTCTAGTCGGATTGTTCTTCGCCACTTATCAGTATGTGCAATACATCAATAAGGACGAACGGGTCAAGGAAGCGGAAATAATAAAGCGGGCGAATGAAGCAGTGAAGCTCGTAAATGTGACAGAAGTGGAGAAGGGTGTATGGGATCAAGTCGTATACATGGTGCGGGGAACTGACGAACATGGTAAGGAGCAGACCGTGTGGGTACTCCCTGATAAGGTAACTCCTATGGCGGAATCAACCTCTAAAGAGACGATTCAAGCCCAGATAGAAGCCCAATATCCGGATGCGGATGTAATCCGCATTACGCCAGCTTTTAAGGATGATCAATATGTATGGCAGGCATTGGTCAAACGCAAGGATGAACAAGGGGTTGTTCATTACTTCTATCATTTCTATTCATTTGCGAATGGTTCCTCAATAGGGGATGTCTATACGCTGCCTAATAAATAACATATTCAATGTTAGCCAATAACGAGTAATAGGCGATTTTGCAGCGCTGCTGCTTTGCATATGACGTACATATTGTACGCTATGCGAAGCAGCAGCGCTTTTTGTATTGGAGTAAATCCATTTCGATGGCAATCATGGTACACATTACATCCATAGTTGAAGTGACATATGTGATATACTCTTGATATATCAGATAGAGATTACTAGGGGTATTGATATATATTTGCAACAGGAGGTTTCAGCATGGCGAAAAAGATTCGAATCATGCCTACTTTGCTCATTATGGTCACGACAGCTGTTGCACTATTTGGAGGTTGGACACTGTATGAACGTAATTTCGTGAAGCAGCCTGTGGAACGAGTATTGAAGCAGCATGCTGAAATTACGCAGTATGATGTTCAATGGTATCCTGATGCGCTGCAAGTGAAACTGAAGAGCAAGGATGGCACCAATATTAGCAGCCTGATTGAAAGAGTGTCGGACGAGCTGCAACAGAATTCGAGCGGGAAAAAAGTACAATTGGAATACTTGAATGATGAGAGCACGCCGCTTATCGATAAGTTATGGTCACGTGCAATGTTCGACATTGCAGATGCAATGGTACATCAGAAATACAGCGATATTCCTGTTAGGTTGAAGGAACTGCAGCAGCAAAATCCAGGTATTCAGATCCAAACGGAAATGGATTCACGATATGTGTATATTCAACTCAAGGATGAGAAAGGAAGCAAGACCGTATTGCTTCCTTTGCAAGCATCGCCTGTGGGGGTATGGCCTAATGAAAAAGCAACGGCAATCCGTTCGTAGTTGGGAATTGGCATTAGGGATCGTAATCCCAGCGATATTATTTGTCAGTTATCTTGGAGTTAATATATGGCCGGTCATCGCGGCAGTTGCCGCGATCAGTGCTCTTCTGCTGTTTGTAAATCGCAGAGGACAAGCTGGCTTGGCGCGTTCGTCAGGGCGTGCGAAGTCAGGCAATAATCAGATTAGTGAAATGAGCTTCGAGCGTATTGGCGGGCAGGATAGAGCCAAGAATGAATTGATTGAAGCTCTTGATTTTCTGGTACGGCCAGATGACATTCGTAAATTCGGGATTCGTCCAATGAAAGGGATATTGTTAACTGGCCCCCCAGGAACGGGGAAAACGTTAATGGCGAAAGCATCTGCTCATTATGCAGACGCGATATTTATTGGTGTGTCAGGCAGTGAGTTTGTTGAGATGTATGTTGGTGTCGGAGCGGGACGTGTACGAGAGCTGTTCAAGGAAGCAAGACAGCGTGCAGAGAAAGAGAAAAAACAAAATGCAGTTATCTTCATTGATGAAATTGATGTGATCGGCGGCAAGCGTGAAGGTGGGCAACAAAAAGAGTATGATCAAACGCTCAACCAGCTGTTGACGGAGATGGATGGACTGTACGCAGATGAGTCACCGCGTATTCTGGTAATGGCGGCCACGAACCGTAAAGAGATGCTGGACAGTGCATTGCTGCGCCCAGGCCGTTTTGATCGACATATCCAAGTAGATATGCCGGATAAGAAGGGACGCAAGCATATTTTGGAGCTGCATGCTACGAATAAGCCACTGGCGGAAGAAGTAAGTCTGGAGCAAATCGCAGAAGAAACGTTCGGCTTCTCAGGCGCTCAATTAGAGAGCGTCCTGAATGAGGCGGCTATTTATGCAATGCGTCAGGAGCAAGAGGCGATTACGATGGAGCATCTCTCGCTTGCGATTGATAAGACGTTAATGGGAGAGAAGAGTGATCGAGAGACGAATGAGGAAGAACGACGCCGGGTGGCGATTCATGAACTTGGACATGCGATAGCCGCAGAGCTTGTCCGGCCGGGAAGCGTATCTCAAGTTGCGTTAAGCCCTCGCGGCCAAGCATTAGGCTATGTTCGACATCAACCACAGGGAGATCGCTACCTGTATACAAAGCCATTTCTTGAGGAGCAAATCATCATTGCGCTGGGCGGATCGGTAGCAGAGGAGTTGTTCTACGGCAACCGTAGTACGGGCTCACAGGGGGACTTCGATCAAGCACTCAACATTGTAGAGACGATGGTGAATGCAGGATTGACGGATCTCGGCATTGTCCGTTTGAAACATCTCTCACCAGATGTCTTGACAAAAGAAACGCAGACGATTATGGTAGATTTGACCTATCGAACGCGTGAATTGTTGGAACAGCACCGAGATGCTTTTGAGCGATGTTTGCAGCGTCTATTGGAAGAGGAATTGGTGAACGGAGATACGTTCCGGTGTCTGTTATGTGACAAGAAACAATTACCAGCGTGATTTCACGCTGGTTTTTCTTTTTTGCTCTCATATTCATGATAAGATAAGGTGAGGTACCTATGCACTGATAACGAAACCATCATCTCGGGTACACTATGCAGAGCATAGCAACAGGAAAGGTGGAAGAAACCATGTTTTTCAAAAAGATCGGCGTCATCGGCGGCGGTACAATGGGCCAAGGCATTGCAGAAATGCTTGCTGTCAAAGGCTTGGACGTGCTGTTGGTGGAGCAATCGCCGGAGAAGCTGGACCACGCGTATGAAATGATTGAAACGAGCCTGGATAAGCAGCTTGAAAAATGGGCAATCACACAGGCCGAAAAAAAATTAATTCTTTCGCGCATACATAAAGTGACGCATCTGGCGGAACTAAGTGCATGCGATATGGTAATTGAAACAATATCTGAAGATCTGGAAGCGAAGAAATTGGTCTTCGCTGAACTGGATCGCGTATGTCCAAGCAGCATTATCTTGGCGAGCAACACATCAACACTGTCCTTGACAGAAATGGCAAGCTCAACGAAGTATCCTGAGCGTGTTATTGGCATGCACTTTATTCATCCGGTCTCCAAAGTCGATCTCGTGGAAATTATCCGCGGGTTGAAAACTTCTGACACTACTTTCAATGAAACAAAACGTTTCGTTGAAGAAGTTGTGCAAAAGAAAGGCATCATGGTATATGAGTCGCCAGGCTTTGTGACTTCACGCATGATCTGCCTTCTCATCAATGAGGCATTGCATGAATTGCAAGAAGGCGTCGCTTCTGCAGAAGATATCGACAGCGCGATGAGAATCGGATATAATTTCCAATACGGGCCGCTTGAAATGGCTGACCGTTTCGGCTTGGATTCCATACTTGCAGCGTTGGAGCGCATGTTCCGCGAGTTCGGCGATATTAAATATCGTCCGTCCGTATTGTTGAAAAAAATGGTGCGCGCAGGCCACCTCGGCGTGAAATCGGGCGTCGGATTTTTCAAGTATGATAAGGATGGGGATAGACTATGAAAATACTCGTAATCAATGCAGGCAGCTCCTCACTTAAATATCAGCTGTATGATATGCAGGACGAATCGGTACTGGCAGCAGGCCGTGTAGAACGTATCGGAATGGATTCCTCCATTCTCATTCACGAACCGCATCACACGGATGAAATTACAGAAGTAAGCGAAATTCTTGACCATACGATTGCGATTCGTAAAGTATTGGACAAGCTGACAGATGCTAAGGTTGGCGTAGTTAAGACGATCAATGAGATTGAAGCTGTTGGACACCGTGTCGTTCACGGCGGTGAATCGTTCAGCAATTCCGTATTGGTTGACTCCGAAGTCAAAGCGGAAATCCGTCGTCTGTTCGATTTGGCTCCGCTGCATAACCCTGCTCACATGATGGGAATTAAGGCAGTAGAAACGAACTTGCCGGACGTACCGCAAGCCGTTGTATTCGATACTGCTTTCCATCAAACGATGCCTAAGAAGGCATACATGTACGCGATCCCGAAGGTGCTCTATAAGAAGCACAAAGTTCGTCGCTACGGCTTCCACGGGACTTCCCACAACTATGTAAGCCAACGTGCGGCTGAAGTTGTTGGACGCCCGCTCGAAGACTTGAAGATCATTACTTGCCATATCGGTAATGGCGGCAGCTTGACAGCGGTTGAAGGCGGCAAATCGATCGATACTTCGATGGGGATGACTCCGCTTGAAGGCTTGATGATGGGTACGCGCAGCGGTGACTTGGATCCAGCTGTCGTACCGTTCACAATGATGAAGGAAGACTTGACGGTCAACGAAGTCAACTCCATGTTGAACAAGCATAGCGGCTTGCTTGCAATCTCTGGCTTGTCCAGCGACATGCGTGAAATTACGGATGCAATGGCTGAGGGCGAACCCAATGCTACTTTGGCATTCGAAATGTATGTATATCGCCTGCGCAAGTACATCGGTTCATATGCTGCAGCGATGGACGGCGTAGATGTGATCGTATTTACGGCAGGTGTGGGTGAGAACTCCATCGTAATCCGTGAAGCAACATGCGAGAAGCTGACGTTCTTGGGCGTTGAAATTGATCCGGAGCTGAATAAGATTCGTTCGAAAGAGCCGCGTCTCATTTCGACTCCGAATTCCAAGGTTCAAGTTCTTGTCGTTCCTACGAACGAGGAGCTTATGATTGCACGGGATACTTACCGCCTTGTACAAGAATCGAAATAATTAATGCGTAAGGGAGAGAGCGATCGATGACGACGACTTGTGTCATCCGCGAAGTTAGCCGTCATGTGGGCGAAGAAGTCCGCATGGGGTGCTGGCTGCACAACAAGCGTTCCAGTGGCAAGATTCAATTCCTGCAGCTGCGTGACGGTACTGGATTTATCCAGGGTGTTGTAGTGAAAAGTGAAGTGCCGGAGGAAGTCTGGGAAGCGGCGAAGAGCTTAACACAAGAGAGTTCCTTGTATGTAACCGGGACAGTTCGTGAAGAGCCACGTTCCAAGTCCGGTTTTGAAATGACTGTAACGAATGTGGAAATCATTCAGATTACAGAGAATTATCCAATTACACCGAAGGAACACGGTGTTGATTTCTTGATGGATCACCGTCATTTGTGGCTGCGTGCACCGAAGCAGCATGCCATCTTGACGATCCGTGGAGAAATCATTCGCGCGGTACAGCAATTCTTCGATGAGAAGGGCTTCACACTGGTGGATCCTCCGATCCTGACGCCTTCTTCTTGTGAAGGGACGACAGAGTTGTTCCATACCAAATACTTCGAAGAAGATGCATTCTTGACACAGAGTGGTCAGCTGTACATGGAAGCTGCTGCAATGGCACTCGGTAAGGTATACTCGTTCGGACCAACGTTCCGTGCTGAGAAGTCGAAGACGCGCCGTCACCTGATCGAGTTCTGGATGATCGAGCCGGAAATGGCGTTCGTCGATCATGAACAGAACCTGAAGGTACAGGAGCAATTCGTATCGCATATCGTACAATCTGTGCTGAAGAACTGCCGTCCAGAGCTGGAAACGCTTGGCCGCGACACTTCCAAGCTGGAGAAATGTGTAGCGCCATTCCCACGCATTACGTATGATGAAGCAATCAAATTCTTGCAAGAGCAAGGATACGATATTCCTTGGGGTGAGGACTTCGGTGCACCGCATGAAACGGCAATCGCTGAGAAGTATGAGACGCCTGTATTCATCACGCATTACCCAACGAACATCAAGGCCTTCTATATGAAACCAGATCCGAACCGTCCAGAAGTTGTTCTGTGTGCGGATATGATCGCTCCAGAAGGTTACGGAGAGATCATTGGTGGATCTCAGCGTATTGATGATCCTGCCTTAATGGAAGAGCGCTTCAAGGAGCATGAACTGTCTCCAGAAGCGTACCAATGGTATATGGACTTGCGCAAATACGGTACAGTTCCACATTCCGGATTTGGACTCGGGTTGGAACGTACAGTAGCTTGGATCTGTGGGTTGGATCATGTCCGTGAGACAATTCCGTTCCCTCGCTTGCTGTATCGCTTGTACCCATAAGCATATTGCTTGGTTTTACAGTTTATGAAGATCGTCCCGTATCGCAACAGCGATGCGGGGCGTTTTTTTCACTAGTGACAAAGCCCTATTTCTACTGTTTGAAAACGTTGCCAATTTAGTGCTTATCAAATAGCCGTTCGTATGAGACAATAGAGGGGTAGTGAAGCGGAGAGGGGATTTATTGTATGAGTGGAGACGCTTTTCGCACCTTTGCTAAAGGGATGGCGCTAGGCATGCAATCAGGCAGCATCAGTGTGCCGTACCATCTGCTGCGCTGTTATCGACAGTTGAAGCTGAACGATACGGAGGCTATGCTGCTCATTCAGCTTATAGGCTTTAAGCAGCAGGAAATGAAGGACTTTCCGACGATTGATGAGCTGCAGGAACGAATGGGAACAGCCCCAGAACTTGTGATCAAATCACTTCAGCGCCTGTTGAAAGATGGCTTTATCAGCATTGATGAGGAGATCGATGCGGCTACGGATATTCAATATGAGCGTTATAATCTGACTGGATTATGGGAGAAAATGGCTGTGCTCGTGACGGAAGAGATACGAACGGAACGTCAGCGACTCAGACAATCATCTGCCTTAACGGATTCGGATCAGCCGAATCTGTTCAATATATTCGAGAAGGAATTCGGTCGTCCTCTTTCACCAATGGAATGTGAGACGATAGCTGGGTGGATTGATCAGGATCACTATCCAGAGGAACTGATCTTATTGGCGTTGAAGGAAGCCGTCTTTGCAGGCAAGGTGCACTTCCGCTATGTGGATCGCATCCTGCTGGAATGGAGCCGCAACCGCGTTCGTTCGATTGAAGATGCGAAGGCTTATACACAGAAATTCCGTTCTAGTGGAAGATGAGGTATGAGCTCCTGTAAGTTTGCATGGGAAAATAATTTTGAGGTTGCTGCAGAGAGGCTGTAATGGTGTTTCGGCGGCAATCTCAGATAATAATCTTATTCGGTTCTGGTTCTACGATCATGTATCAATGGACGAACACTGATAGCTTGATATTGACCTTGATATGGAAATGTTTAAAAAATCTCCGCCTTTTACTTCTCATTTGATATAGCCTCTACATATATTGTTCTTATCTGGATCTTTACCTTTATTTGTTGACTTTCCTTTAGTAATTCGTAACGACGATATATTCAATCTGGAGCTCTCATTCAGCTTATATGTGAGTTTTGTTAGATCGCTATGGAGGAACAACGCATGATTTATTTTCAAAATAGTGCAGAAGGATCAGAAGGACTTTGCAATCAGTTAATGTCCGTTTTTCGTGCTGTTGGTGAAGCGCTATATCATGCGAGCGAGGGCTCTCCTGCAGGAATCCTATTACAAAATGTTCAAACGAGAACCTCGATTGATTTTGATGTTACTCCGTATTTTCGAAGCATAGCAATCGATTGCTTCGTTGATGTACATGCGTTGCGGCAATTACTGTCAAGTCGACAGATTGATGTGAAACGCGCTGAAGAAGTACATGCAGAAGTACGTAATCAAGCGGTTAACTGTAAAAGGTATGCCATCCGCCAGATGTCTGCAATCGAAAATAAAAATAGCGGATTGTTCATTGCCAATGCCTTTCCTTTCGCTAAGCATATCGTAGAATTATCTAATTTCATTATCGCTTCCATGTCCGAGAAGCATCAGTGGATAGCGGCTCATCTAAGAATTGAAAAAGATTTATTGCTAATTTCCGATATAAAAAGTATGGGCCTAGAACATTATGCGGAAAGTCAGCTTCACTGTATTTATGCTTGTATGGAGGCTAAGCAAAAGGTATCAGCCATATATTTAGCATCCGGTTTATTGGATGAAGAGTATGCAGCTATAGCAAAAGGGACACAGGAAAAAAACGGGGATATTATGATTTATAATAAAAAAATAGTGTTAAAAGGATGCCCTGATCTGAAGCAGAAATTTGACTCCTTATGTTTAGAGGAACAAGCTTTGGTCGATTGGCTCGTATGTATTCATGCTCCTTATTTTATTGGCCCACATTCCTCATCCTTTTCTTATTTAGCGGGCTACATGCGTCATTATCGTGGTTATCAACCAGATACGCTGGAGTTATTTCCAACGTATCAACCCTATTGGGATATGTGGTTTCCTTGCATATAGGTGTTGTCATTCCTACACATGAATTTTAAAGCCCTCTGTCTATTGTGACTGAGGGCCTTATTCAGTTTTATGGAACAATAGCTAGAATTTATTGATGAAGTGCTTGTTTGCGGTATACATATTCGAACAAAAATTCGAATGCCTCCAAATGACGTTTGGCCTCAAAGGCATTGGCACCCCAAGCATATATACCGTGCTTCCGCAGCAGAATACCCGGAATACGGGGGTTAAGAGACGCTGTAACACAGGGTACGATACGGGGGATATCAGCGTAGTTAGGTACAACAGGGATGTGAATTTTTGCGTCTTCCTCCCAAATATTAAACGCTTTAATTAATTCCACGCCTTCGACGGGTACAGCACCACGATCCCCATATAAATCAGATACGATCGTGTTGAATACCGTATGTACGTGGAAGATGGCACCACATCCAGTGAGTCGATAGATTTCACAATGAATTAAGGTCTCGGCACTAGGTTTGAGATGAGTGGCTTCCGTTGCACGGCCATTCTCATCGACGAACAGGAAATCTTCGGGAGTATGAACCGATTTGTCTTTGCCGCTGGCTGTGATGGCAAATTGGAAGTGTTCTTCCTGTATGTCGCCAACACGAACGGAGAGGTTACCGCTTGTTCCTGGGAACCAGTGGCGGCTGGCAAATTGCTCTTTGATTGTTCGCAGCTCGGCAAGTGCCCACTGCTTCTGCTCTAAAGTGAGCGTATGCGTATTCATTCTATAGGTTGGCTCCCTTCACTTATCCACTTTCTCAGCCGATCTACGGATGAGTTATATGTGTATTGGAATGACTCAAATGTTCAATAATATCATAAAACGTCTGGAACGGCGCATATGGGAGCTGAAGCTCGTCGCATCGTTCTATTAATTGAGCTCTGGCAAACACGAAATCAGCTAACTTGGCTGCTGTAAAATCAGTGACGCTGTCGCCAATGACAATACGCTCATACTGATCCTTAGGGAAGCGGCGCACGATAGTTGTTTTGCACATCCCGCAATCATTCGTACATGGCGGCTGACAATAATGCGGCCATGTAATCTGAATCTTATCACCACGAAAGTCACTGCCATTGCAATAGATGTGATCGATAGATATTTGATAAGGCTTCAGCAGCGGATACACGAAGAAATCGATGCCGCCGCTTGTAATATATAATTCGATCCCTTCTGCTTGGCAGAACTGAACAAATTGCTCGAAACCAGGGCGAATACGTGCCTGTGTTACGGCGTATTGAATAACCTCTTCTTGCAATGAAGAAGGGAGCAGGGCGAACATTTCACCGACCCCTTGACGAATCGACTTGCGTTCATGGATGACGTCCTGCACGATTTTGTCCCATCCAGGCGGTTCGAAATGTCTAATAATCGACACGATGTTATCATTTTCAGTTATCGTTCCGTCGAAATCACAAAAGACAACTCGAAGCTTCTTCTCGGCGCTCACTTCTTCACACCCCACAATCCAATTGCGGCAGCCAATGGTTCAGAGATTGCGGCTCTTGCTTCTAAGGTGTCACCCTTCAAGACGGCATCAATGGCATCGACAAATGCGTGTCCGCCTGCAGCTGTTCCCATTGGATGGCCGTGAATACCGCCTCCTGCATTGACGACAACATCGTTGCCGAAATCTTGAATAATAAACGGAACCAAGCCAGGATGTATACCCGCGGAAGGCACAGGGAAGCTTCTCTTATGTATCGCTCCAAATGAATCATTTACACTGGTAAGAGCGTGACGGATCCCTTGCGTCTCTTCTTTCGGCATTGTGACCGAACCATATGGGGAAGGGAAGAGTACGAGATCAGCACCAGCTAATCGCATGAGTTTGCCAAGCAGAAGTGGGGCGGCAATTCCATGCTCCTTCGCTGGGTAGTAGGCACCGGCAAGTGCAGGATGAGCGGCAATTGGAACTGTAATATCAGGATCTTGGCTCAATCCATGCAGGACATCGTATCCGTAGCTTAATACGTTGAAGAGCAAGGCATTTGCTCCAGCTTCGATTGCACGGAGTGCTTGTTCACGAAGGGAGAACGTAGACCCTGTTAAGTTTACGGCATATAGCAATTTCTTGCCCGTCACTTGTTCGGCACGAGCGGCAGCTTCCATACATGCGCGGACACGCATGTCGATCGGTGTGAGGGGATTTTCAAATAAAATCTCGTCATCCTTGATCAAATCAACTCCGCCAAGTGCTTGCTGGTAGAACTGCTCCTTCAATGCTGCTAGATCATGACCGATGACAGACTTGAAAATGCTCATTAACAGTGGACGGTCTTGGACGCCCAGCAGTTCGCGAACTCCATCGATTCCATACTTAGGCCCTTGAAATGAAGCTGTAAATGTATCGGAAAAATCAAGATCCAGAAGCTTAATCCGACCATCCATGGACAGCTTGCCGAAGGCCGTAACGAGCAGGGCAGGAATGTCAGGGCTAAAGTTAATGTCCGGATAAGCAATTGCAATATCCGCGTAGCGTTCCCCAAGGACATCTGATGGATGTTCCTCAATCGAGATTACCTTGCCGAGATGCTTCGACATCTCGGCCTTTCTCGCCTCAGGGAGCTCGGTCCAGCTCCCGACCGTCAATCCAACGGCAATTCCTTCGGCCTTCTTATGAAAGTCTGCACGATCATCGAACAGCCGATAGGTGGCGACGCAGTGATCTTTCATTCGATTTCCCTCCCAATTTGGTGTTCCATTTCCTGAGATCGTTCTGCAGCGCGGTGCACAGCAGAAACGATGGTTCTGCCTACATGATGGGTATTCATGACGTCTATTGCAGCTTGTGTCGTGCCGCCAGGGGAGGTCACCTTGCGGCGCAGTTCAGCAGGTTCTTCCTGTGTTAGCCGTACCATTTCAGCCGCACCTAGAACAGTCTGGACGGTTAAATCCCGCGCATCCTCTTTTGTAAGTCCCCCATCTACAGCTGCTTGTATCATCGCTTCCATGACGTAGTACAAATAAGCAGGGCCGCTGCCAGATAATCCGGTCACGATATTCATGTGCTGCTCTTCAACTTCAACTGCGATGCCGACTGCTTCGAACATCGCCATCGCGATGGCGCGCTGTGTGTCATTGACCGCATCCGAACAGCAGATTGCAGTCGCACCGAGACCAATCGTGCTCGATGTGTTCGGCATGGTGCGAACAGCGGCAACTGGACCAAGAATATGCGCAATGGCATGAAGCGATAGACCAGCAATCACAGAAATGATAAGCGTTCCGGGGCGGAGAAGCGGCTTCAACTCATGAAGTGCTCCTGCGGCATCCTTCGGCTTCATGCACAATACAATGACATCTGCTTCCTGCAAGAGCTGCTGTTTGCCTTCTGATGAGAGCTCAATCGTGACGCCATACTTCTGCTTCAACTGCAGAAGCCGTTCGTTATTGCTGCGATTGATCATGGAGATTTGCGAAGGCTCAGTCAGCTGCTTCGCAAGTACTCCTCTCACAATCGCTTCGGCAATTGATCCTGCACCGAAAATACTAAAGTGAAGAGACCGGAATGTGTCCTTCTCTTGTGTTTTTATTTCATTCATGATGTCCATTCCTCTCCCTTCTTGCCAACACTTAAATGGAAAATAGTACTGGCGTGCGATGTTACTCGCGAATTTGACCTTTGCCATATATCCGATACTTCGTGGACGTTAGGGCAGGTAGGCCCATTGGACCTCTTGCGTGTAGTTTCTGTGTGCTAATGCCGATCTCAGCACCAAATCCGAATTCAAACCCATCTGTGAACCGCGTTGATGCATTATGGTAGACAGCAGCAGCATCAACTTCCCTTAAGAAACGGCTGGCACGGTCTTTGTTCTCGGTCACAATACATTCGGAGTGCTTCGTGCCATAGCGAGCGATATGCTCAAGTGCTTCATCAAGCGAGTCAATGACGCGCACGTTCAGTACATAGTCGTTATATTCTGTTGCATAATCCTGTTCGGATGCTTTCTTAGCCCATGGCGCATAGGCGATTGTTCGCTCGCAGCCGCGCAGTTCAACACGATGTGTGTCAAATCCTTCAAGCAATCCTGTCAGATGGCGCTCTGCAAATTGTTCATGTACGAGCAGTGTCTCCATAGAGTTGCATACGGAAGGGCGCTGCACTTTCGC
Organism: Paenibacillus sp. MER 180; assembly: GCF_023713665.1. Lineage (NCBI taxonomy): Bacteria > Bacillati > Bacillota > Bacilli > Caryophanales > Paenibacillaceae > Paenibacillus > Paenibacillus sp. MER 180. The sequence continues at coordinate 360,281 of NZ_JAMAVT010000003.1, forward strand.
GTTGAATGCAATTGCTTCGGCCATCTCCGGATCAGCGGACTGGTCAATATAGGTGTGACAAATACCTGCCCCGGTCTCGATAACGGGTACAGTTGCATTTTGAACGACATTCTGAATGAGCGATGCACCACCGCGCGGAATGACGACATCCAGCAAGCCGTTACATTTCAACATCTCGTCAACAGAAGCACGATCCGCATCTTCGATTAGCTGCAAGGCTTCAACCGGAACAGAAGTGAGCTTCAGCGCTTCATGCAGCACAGCGACAATGCGCTTGTTAGATTCCAGCGCAGAAGAGCCTCCGCGCAGTACGACCGCATTGCCTGTCTTAAGACACAGGCCAGCCGCATCCACGGTGACATTCGGACGCGCTTCATAGATCATGCCAATTACACCTAGTGGCACACGGATTTTCTCAATATGCAAGCCGTTGGGACGGTCAATTTTCTCAAGAACATCTCCAACAGGATCTGTCAGTTCGGCGATCTGGCGCAATCCTTCTGCCATATCTTCAATTCTTGCCTCATTTAGTGCAAGGCGATCCAATAGAGAATCTGATGTTCCCTGCTGCTTCCCTCGTTCTAGATCTTTTGCGTTTGCTTCAATAATCGAATCTGCATGTTGGACAAGCAGATCCGCCATTCTCAATAATGCTTCATTCTTCTGATCGGTTGTCAGTCGGTTCATAACTGCGGCTGCTTCTTTCGCTAACGTAGCCTTGGAAAGTACTTCACTCATCGTACATGCCTCCCTCTATGATCGTAGTGTGACCCATTCATCTCGATGTATCACTTCAATGCGCGGAACCTCGATGCGATTGAGAACCTCATCCGTAGACCAGCCCGCTGCAATCTTTAATTGATCGGCTTCGTAATTGACGATGCCTCTGCCAATCACACGTCCATCCTCACCAGACACCTCAACCACATCTCCAGGGTGGAAGTCGCCTTCGACTCCTCGAATACCAGCAGGCAGCAGACTTGATCCTCGTGATATCAATGCCCGTTCAGCGCCTTCATCGACAATAATTTGTCCATGTGGGGTAGAGTGGAAGCCAAGCCATTGCTTCTTCATCGGCAATGCGTGCAGGTGAGTATCGAAATAGGTACCCTTGCCAATACCGTCCACAGCAAGGAGCAAATCACCTGGCTCATTGACCCGGCCAACAAAGGCAGGTACACCGCCACGCATGGCGATACGTGCTGCATCTAGCTTCGAACGCATGCCGCCCGTACCGACAGATGAGCCGGCTCCTCCAGCATATGCGTAGATTTCCTCGTTAATTTCCTCGACTCTGTCGAATCGCTTTGCATTCGGATTGGAACGGGGATCGGCAGTATACAACCCGTCCGTATCCGTAATAATCACTAGCCGATCAGCATGAACAAGATTCGCAACCAGTGCTGAGAGCGTATCGTTATCACCAAACTTGAGTTCCTCAACAGATACGGTGTCATTCTCATTAATGATAGGGACGACACGCTGCTTCAGCAGTTCCTCCATTGTCATCTGGGCATTATGGCCGCGCTTGCGATTGGCGAAGTCTGGCCGAGTTAACAGCAGCTGTGCTGAAGGAATGCTGTACTTCTGGAATTGTTCTTGGTAGGCCTGCATTAGCAGCGCCTGACCGACTGCAGCAGCAGCCTGCTTCTCATGGAGAAGCTTCGGACGAGTCATATATCCAATATGTCGAAATCCGGCTGCAACGGCACCTGAGGTGACGAGGACGACATGTGCACCACGTTCCATAAGAGAGACGAGCTCGTGTACGTAGAATTCAATATGTTCTCGATTTAAGCCGCCATGCTCAGAGGTAAGCGAGCTGCTTCCAATTTTCACTACAATTCGTTGACACTGTTCCATCATTCATTCACTTCCTGATTCTTTGACTCTCATGAGTATAAGTATCATACATCTCACGATTGCCGGTACCAGATTGTAATACGATGATGTGAATGGATCAAGGGAATGCCGAACAGTGATGTCGCGAAAACGGATTATGGGTATAAAAAAAGACCCTCGTCCTCTAAAGGACGAAAGTCACACTTCCGCGGTACCACCTTCATTGAGGGTTCCTAGAGCATATACCTGAACTGCGTTGATCGCAGATTCATGATCATGCAGAAACCATCCCACTTGATCGCCTATAACGGAGGCAGCCGTTCAGCTTCACGCGTAACGCTTATGCTGACCGCTCAAGGATAGGTTCTGTAATGGCTCTGCGGCGGATGCTTGCAGCCTATGGCATTCCGCTCTCTGAACGCGACCTTCATTACGTACTGGTCCTGTCATCACGATAAGGGTATTCACTCTGGCACCCGCTGCTCCATGAGAGCAATGAGTGTATTACGAATAGAATACCATGTGATTCCAATGGAGTAAAGAAGGCGAATCCTGTATAAAGGCAGGTGACAGAAGATTCCTTTAGTTAGAAACACAATGAAATTGTTGATAAGCCCGATCATGAACCGGGACAGCATCATTGCACTGATCTAGCTTAGAATAGCGATAGTCTTCCAATTCGCTCGGCAGCTTCGCATAATCGCTCCTCTGGCGCGAGCAGTCCGACCCGGACGTAGCCCTCTCCATGCTCGCCAAATCCGATGCCTGGCGCGGTTACAACATTGGAACGCTCCAGAAGCAAGTCTGCGAATTGGGCAGAGGTGAAATTCTTAGGCACTGGGAGCCAAGCGAAGAAGGATCCTGCCGATGGAACGGCTTCCCAGCCAATGCGATGAAGCTCCTTGAAGAATACATTCCTGCGCTGTTCATATGTCGCACACAGTTCATGAACTGGTTGCTGCGAACCGGTCAATGCGGCGGCAGCGGCAGCCTGAACAGCACTGAACAGGCTAACATACATGTGATCCTGCATCAGATTGATTAGGCGGATAAGCTCTTTATTACCTACAGCAAATGCAACTCGCCACCCGGCCATGTTATAAGTCTTGGACATCGTGTAGAATTCGATACCGACTTCCTTCGCACCAGGCGTCTGTAAGAAGCTCACAGGTTGTTTTCCGTCAAATCCAATCGATCCATATGCGAAATCACTGGCAACGACGATATTATGCTTAGCTGCAAATTGCACGGTGTCCGCATAGAAATCAGAACTTGCAGTCGCTGCCGTTGGATTGTTCGGATAGTTCAGGAACATTAGCTTAGCCCGTTCTAGCTGCTGCTTCGTAATCCGTTCATAATCTGGAAGGAATTGATTTTCTTCCAACAATGGCATCATGACCATGTCAGCACCAGCAAGGGCAACGCCAGACCAATAATCAGGATAGCCTGGATCTGGAACGAGGCAGACGTCGCCTGCGTTAAGCAGAATTTGACTGATTTCAACGAGTCCCGTCTTGCCTCCGAACAATACGGCTACTTCTGTATCGGGATCGAGATCCACATTATAGTCTTCCTTATACCGCTTGGCTATCGCTTCCTTCAAGTAGCGATGTCCACTGAATGGAGGGTATTTATGATTGATTGGGTCAGTTGCTGCTTCCTGCAGCGCAGTCACAATATGAGGAGCAGTTGGCAAGTCAGGATTGCCCTGACCAAGATTGATGACATCATGACCGTCAGCGATGCGAGCGTTCGTCCGCTGCACAAGCTGGGCAAAGAATTGCTTCGGAAGCCGGTTCATGCGTGCGGCCGGCTTGATCGAGATAGAACGGTATGTTTCTTCTAACATGTCTTATCCACTCCAGCAACCGGATTCGTTATCGGTTATCAAAATAATAACGATAATTTAGCATGTTTCCACTGAAGTGTATACCCTTTTTTTTCATCGATTTCCGTAGCTTACATACGGTTTTTCTTTAAATACAACTTATCCGCTCGATTTTTCAGCCTTTCCTGTCGGTTCTGTTGTCAATAGCTGCTGCATAAATGGTTTGACATCTAAATTTAATCGCAGCAAATAGGGCTTGCGTTCCTTCGAGAATACGAGCAGCAGCGGATCTTTATCTGGGCAATAGATAAGAAATACGTCTTTTATCTGCACCGTCTCTCTTGGAAGAACCACATCAGCCACTGATGTTAATGGGATACGTACGATATATCCACATTGATGCCCAATCGTGAGCTGAGGGGACAGTCCAGTTATCGACTTGAGCCAAGAAGCAGCGACTGCTTGGAACTCCTTGCTGTTAGGGAACGTCTTCACAATCCGTTGTGCCTTAATATCGAACAGTTGGATCTGAGGACTTGCAGCCGAATCGCTGCCTTCACTCGGTGCCCATGCGGATACAGAATTCGTCATCAGTGTACTTGTGCTGCATACAAGTAAGAGAGCAATAGCTACGACCCATTTGACCATACAACAACTGCGCATGCTACTTTTCATCCTTTCAAGACCGCGGTGGGTGATTATTCGTTGTTTATTTTTGATTCCGCTTGCTTCCTTAACGTACCCATCTTGACTCCAATCCATGAAAAGGTATGATGGATGGTAGAAAGTGCTACCGAAGAACAAATGCATGCTGAAAGCCGAGAGAAGGAGTGTATACGATGGAACAATTATGGAATGTGTGTGCGATTCAAATGGATGTTGCAATCGGCGAACCGGACAAAAATATGGAGAACGTTATTCAATGGATCGGCAAAGCAATGGAGAGAGATTCGAAGCCGGACGTCATTGTGCTTCCAGAAATGTGGAATACAGGTTATGCACTTGAGCGGATTCACGAAATAGCAGATGTAAATGGACAGCAGACGAAGCAAATGCTCACGATGCTTGCTGCACGATATGGTGTAAACATTGTAGGTGGATCCGTATCGGTTCGTGAAGGCGACCAGATCTACAACCGGGTGTATGCAGCAAATCGTAACGGCGACATTGTTGGCGCCTATGACAAGGTTCATCTGTTCCAGTTGATGGATGAACATGTTTATTTATCTTCCGGAAATGCGCTCGGGACGTTTACCCTAGATGGTGTGAAGTGTGGAGTTATTATTTGTTATGATCTCCGTTTCCCGGAATGGACCCGAACAATGGCGCTCCAAGGTACAGAAGTTCTATTTGTTCCAGCTGAGTGGCCGCATCCACGGCTTCATCATTGGAAGACGCTGTTGACTGCGAGAGCCATTGAAAATCAAATGTATGTGGTAGCCTGCAATCGAGTCGGTACGAGCAAGGGGGCTTCCGGACAAGAGACAGCTTTCTTCGGACATTCGGCAATTATTGATCCATGGGGGGATACACTTGCTTCATCAGGGGAACAGGAGGCATTTGTGCAGGCACCGATCTCTCTGTCGCTCGTACAAGAGGTGCGGGGGCGAATTCCTGTGTTCGCTGATCGTAGAGAATCGCTTTATCAATCTGCTACGGCTTCCTATGCTTCTGCTCCATTGCTTGATCGTGTATGATGTCGAGAAAAGAGCGGCATAAGCGGGCAGACACATCTCGTAAACGTCGTCAAGCACGTCTTCTTTTTCTCATTCTTGGATGTACAATAGGTGTGCTCCTTCTAGTCTGGTCTAGATATGGCGCTCATGTGGTAGATTGGGTGCTGGGTATAGATGGTGATGGTAGAGTCCTTCATCAAAACGGTACGGATGCGATCCAATTGAAGGGTTCGGATTTTTCATTTGACCAGAAAATTGTAAACGGCTCTGCAGAAGACAACATTCAAGTGGAAAAATGGCTGCAAGCACTCACCTTAGACGAGAAAATTGGCCAAATGTTTTTGGTTCACTTATCTGCGCTTACTGCTGAGAAGCCTAACCAAGCGCTGTCGAATATCCTTCATGAACTGGCTCCTGGAGGCGTTATTTTATTCAAAGATGACATCAAGACTGTGGGGCAAACGATTGAAGACAATGTCCAAATGCTCCGCTCATCCCGTATCCCACTCTGGATTGGCGTAGATCAGGAGGGGGGAGTAGTAAATCGTATCCTGTTCACTGGCGATTGGAATGGAAATATGGCGATTGCTGCGACTGGACAACCCCAGCTTGCGAAGGAAACGGCTATTGAAACGGGCAGCCTCATGCAGTTGCTCTCCTTCAACCTAAATTTTGCCCCTGTTGCTGATGTAAATGATGATCCGTACAATCCCGTCATCGGACTTCGCTCATTTGGCTCTGAGCCTAAACAGGTGTCTGCGTACGTACGCGCCTATGTACAGGGAGCACATTATAGCGGCATGCCCGCCATTGTGAAACACTTCCCTGGGCACGGCTCGACACGTACTGATTCGCATGTGGGACTACCTCAGTTGACTCATGACTTGAAGCGGTTCGAGCAAGTAGAATGGTTGCCCTTCAAGGCAGCCATTGAAGAAGGAGTGGATATGGTTATGTCCGCTCACATTCAGGTTCCTCAACTTGAGCCGAAGACAACCTCCTCTCAAAAAGATGGCTCACTCATCACGATTCCAGCTACACTATCTTCCCGTGTCCTTACAGATATTTTGCGTGATCAATTGCATTTTCAGGGGGCCATTATTACGGATGCATTGAATATGAAGGCGATCGCGGATCATTTTGGTTCGGATAAAGCTGCTGTAATGTCCATCCAAGCAGGTGCAGATGTGCTCTTGATGCCCCCTAAGCCGCATCAGGCAATAGCTGCGATTCATAAAGCGATAGAAGAGGGGACATTGACCGAGCAGCGCATTGATGAGAGTGTGCGTCGCATCTTGCACTTAAAGTTGAAGTATAAGGTGACGAATGCAAAGCAGGCTTCTCAATTAAATGTGGAACAAGCGATTGGGAAAGCCCAATCATTTATTGCTTCCAATCAGGCGCAGGGATTAATGAAGCGCATAGCGGAACAGGCTGTTACACGTTGGGGGACAGATTCTATTGCTAATCAGCCCAGTGAGCTGATTACATCCAGTATGAACCAAGTACTTCTGGTCGGTCATGATAGTGCCAGCTTGGAAGCGATGCAGCGTGCATTAGTAGCTGAGGTGAAGGGAAGACGAGATGTTGGGGCGGAGGAGAAGGAAGCTCATGCAGCAGCTAATCGCAACAAGGTGCGTTCGGCTGTGACAGACGTTCGAGTGAGTAAGCTTGAAGATACAGGATTGACCGATGCAATCAGAGCCGCAGATGCCGTCGTTATCGTGACGAACGATGTATACCGACAGCCTCGTAGAATCAAACTGCTTGAAAAGCTGGTAGCTCAGCTTGAACAAATAAAGAAGCCTGTTGCAGTCGTTGCAGCAGGACTTCCCTATGATGCTCAGGCTTTGGCTAACATACCAATCGGCTATGCGATTTATGGGCTGACGGATAGCAATGTGCGGGCTGCAGCACGAGTATTGCTTGGACGCGCAGCTGCATCAGGTCAATTCCCTGTTGCGGTTGCAGGATTGCCATAGTGCGAATCGATGAGCTGATTCGTACATAGAGATACGATCTCATTCAGACTTCTTAGGTTGATTCATCATTCCTCCGGCGCGAACTCGTGAGCCGAAGCGGGCTGTGATTGTATCTTGCAGCGTCTGCATGAATGCTTCTGCTGCATGGGACATATAGCGGCCTTCACGATACGCGATAACAAGCGTACGGGAAGGTCTTCCTGTCAGAGGAAGATATAACGGAACAAATTCGCTTCGAGGAGCAGTCGCAATAAATGAAGGAACTAAGGCAACCCCCATACCAGCTGCTACGAGAGACTGGACGGTCTCAATGTTCGTGCTCTCGAATACGACATTCGGGGTAAAACCGGCTTCCTGGCACAATTGTACGGTAATTTGCCGGAATCCTTGACCACGCTTCAAGAGAATGAAGGGCTCGTCTCGGAGGTCTGATAAGGACACCGGACTTGGCTCAGAACATTCGCAATGCTGCTTGGCAAGAGAATGGTGCGGGGGGATTGCCAGCAGAATCTCCTCTTCCACGACAGGTCGATAGGTAAGAGAATCATCCGTTAAGGGCAGAGATAGCAGGCATAGATCATTCTTGCCTTGTGCCGTCATCCGCTCCAGGTTGGACGTCGAAGTATCCTCTACGAGTACCAGATCGATGGCTGGATAGCGTTCATGGAATTGAGGAAGGACATGGGGGAGGATATGGGATCCCGTAATCGGCATTGTCCCGATAACCACCTTTCCCCTCTTCGTTTGGCTGATATCGGCCATTTCGTTCTTCAACTGTTCCATCGCATCGAGCATCTTCTGCGCGCGGTCGACGAATATCTCTCCTGCATGTGTGAGTTCCACTGAATTGGTCGTCCGTTGAAATAAGAGGACGCCAATTTCCTTCTCTAGCTTCGACAACTGCTGGCTTAATGAAGGCTGTGCGATGTGCAGCTTCTCAGCAGCCCGGGAGAAGTTCCTCTCCTGTGCAATTTGGACGGCATAGAGCAGCTGTCTAAATTCCATGTCCGTTCATCCTTCCTCTGGATAGCTTATAGGTTAAACCTATTGTAATTATAGATATTATATCTTGGATCAATGAAGAAAGAAATGCTATATTTGGTGGCAAGAGAAATAGAGAGAGAAGCGTAAAATCGCGGAGAGGTGAAGGAAATGACGATAAAGAAGACCATGTACGAGAAGATTTGGGATCGGCACGTCATCGTGCAAGAAGAAGGCAAACCAAGCATTTTATACATTGATTTGCATTTGGTGCACGAGGTAACATCCCCGCAAGCTTTTGAAGGATTGCGCTTGAGCGGCCGCAAGGTAAGACGTCCGGATCTTACATTTGCAACAATGGATCATAATGTACCGACGAAGGATCGGTTCAACATAACAGATCCAATCTCGAAGCAGCAGATCGATACATTATCACAGAACTGTGCAGACTTTGGTGTTACGCTGTTCGACCTGGACAGCATTGATCAAGGCGTGGTGCACGTTATGGGGCCTGAGCTTGGTCTTACTCATCCAGGGAAGACGATTGTCTGTGGGGATAGCCATACGTCGACGCACGGTGCATTCGGCGCCCTTGCGTTCGGAATTGGCACAAGCGAAGTTGAGCATGTAATGGCTACACAATGCTTGCAGCAAGCGAAGTCGAAGACGATGGAAGTGCGCTTCGTTGGCAAGCGCAAGCCAGGCGTTACTGCGAAGGATATGATCTTGGGCTTCATTGCGCAGAACGGCACTGATTTTGCAACTGGGTATGTCATTGAATACACAGGCGAATCAATCCGCGAATTGACGATGGAAGAGAGAATGACTGTGTGCAATATGTCCATTGAAGCGGGTGCACGTGCTGGTCTAATCGCACCAGACGAGACAACATTCCAATACTTGCGTGATCGTCAGTATGTGCCTCAAGGCGAAGCTTTCGATGCTGCTGTTGCAGAGTGGAAGAGCTATGTAACCGATGAGGGCGCTGCTTATGATGTTGTTGTTGAAGTGGATATGGATCAGCTTATCCCACAGGTGACTTGGGGAACGAGCCCAGGTATGGGTACCGATATTACGTCGAATGTACCGAACCCTGCTGATTTTACAACCAAAAATGAACGTAAGGCTGCTGAGAAAGCGCTTGAATATATGGATCTGACACCTGGTACGCCGATGACTGAAATTGCTGTCGACTATGTATTTATCGGCTCCTGCACAAATGGTCGTATTGAGGATTTGCGTGCAGCGGCTGAGGTAGCTAGAGGCTACAAGGTGAGCGATAAGGTAACGGCTATCGTCGTTCCAGGCTCTGGCCGGGTTAAGCTTCAGGCGGAGAAAGAAGGATTGGATCAAGTATTCGTGGAAGCGGGCTTCGAATGGCGTGATGCTGGATGCAGTATGTGTCTTGCCATGAACCCGGATGTGCTCCAGCCAGGACAACGATGTGCCTCGACTTCCAACCGTAACTTCGAAGGACGTCAAGGCCGCGGTGGACGTACGCATTTGGTATCGCCAGCAATGGCAGCAGCAGCGGCAATCAAGGGGCATTTCGTTGATGTGCGCAACTGGGAAATCAAAGCGGAAGTATTGAACTAAGGGAGGAACGAATCATGCAACCATTTACATCATTGAACGGTCTTGTTGCCCCAGTTGATCGGGTCAACGTGGATACAGATGCAATCATTCCTAAGCAATTTTTGAAGCGTATTGAACGGAGCGGATTCGGCCAGTTCTTGTTCTACGAGTGGAGATTCGACGAGGCGGGCAACGTTATTCCTTCCTTCACCTTAAACCAGCCGCAATATGAAGGAGCTTCCGTATTACTGTCCCGTGCGAATTTCGGTTGCGGTTCTTCACGTGAGCATGCACCATGGGCGATTCTTGATTATGGCTTCCGCTGTGTTATCGCTCCATCATTCGCAGATATCTTCTACAATAACTGCTTCAAGAATGGTATTCTTCCTATTAAGCTGTCAGAAGAGCAAGTTGATGAACTATTCCGTCGTGCAGCGGAGAAGGACGGCTATCGTCTAGACGTGAATTTGGAAGAGAAGACAATTACGGATGAGTACGGATTGAACTACACTTTCGATCTGGATGAGCACCGTCGCCAATTTTTGCTGCAAGGTCTCGATGATATCGGATTGACGCTGAAGCATGAAGATGCAATTACTGCATACGAAGCCGCGAATGCGGGTCGTGTCGCTTACCCAGTCGTATAAGCACAGTTGATAATAAAAGGTATTAAAATCCCTGGATTCGCTTCGGCGTTCCAGGGATTTTATTGTATAAGCGTCGAGTAGCAGATTAAGATTAGTAAGTAGCATGCGGCACATAACGGACTTTTTCCTATTTGAGAAAAAATACATATTGTAAAATAGAAAAGAAAATGGATTCCGGATTTCGTCCATGACAACGCATGGATATAGGAGATGAATAATAAATGAAGCAAAACAAATACGATGATGCGAATTTCTTTGCCGCATATGAGAATATGCCACGTTCTATCCATGGGCTAGAAGGAGCGGGAGAATGGCATGTATTACAGACACTAATTCCAGATTTGCGCAACAAGAGTGTGCTAGATCTGGGCTGCGGCTTCGGGTGGCATTGTAGATATGCCCGAGAACAGCATGCCGACTCTGTAATAGGGGTTGATATTTCAGAGAAAATGCTGCAGAAAGCACGTGAATTGACAAATGATTCGTCGATCTCCTATTTACAAATGCCAATTGAAGACATTCAGTTTGCAGATGAGCAATTTGATGTGGTGATTAGTTCGTTAGCCTTTCATTATATTGAGTCGTTTGATACGATTTGTGACAAAGTCTATCACAGCTTAAAACCAGGGGGCGTGTGTGTTTCTGTTCTCGGTGGAGCATCCGATCTTCACTTCGCGCAATGAACAAGATTGGGTGTACGATGAGCAAGGGAATATCCTCCATTGGGCAGTGGATGGCTATCAGGATGAAGGGAAGCGTGAAACGGCCTTCTTAACGGAGGATGTCGTTAAGTATCATCGAACGTTCGCTACGTATATGAGTAACTTGATCGATGCGGGATTTACGATACGTGCAGTGAAGGAGCCGACTCCATCTGAGAAAATGCTGCGAGAAATACCCGGGATGACTGATGAGCTGCTCAGACCCATGTTCTTGATTATTTCTGCTACTAGAAGTTGATACTTTTAATGACGTGGAGACCGTTTTCTATTTGCACTTTTTGTATGATCAGGTGCGAAATAGAGAACGGTCTTTTTTTTGTTGTTACGAATCATGTCAATATTTATGTTCAGATGTGCAATTTTTGTCTTGCCATGTGGGAGTAGGTGATTTACAGTGAAAACAAGGGATATTTTAGCAGGTTTATTTTAGCCAAAAAATGTAGAAACTACGCAACTTTTGTACTTTTTATACGTCTAATATTACGTCCGTTCTTAATAGACAAATAGAATAGTGCGGAACATGACGAAAGGATGTAGAGGTGAAGATGCAGAAAAAACAAAAATTTGCGGTTGGATTGCTATTAATGCTGTTGTGTTTAGTGTTTCCTACGCTGGGACAAGCTGCACCTAATACGAGCTTGTACTTGAATGGAAATTCTTTGGCGATGTCAGAGAATATTTTGATGCTGAACAATTCGGTCATGGTCCCGATTCGCGTCGTTTCTGAAGAGTTGGGTTATAAGGTTGATTGGAATCAGAAGGCGAAGACGGTAGCTATAAATGATAATAGCAGAAGCATGAATCTCACCGTCAATCAGAAGACGGCGACAGTTGACAACAAGAGTGTTACACTCGTTGCACCACCGGTTATTAAAGGCGAGACTACACTAGTCCCACTTCGTTTTATCGGGGAGAATATGGGATTGAAAGTGGATTGGGATAACTCAACCAAATCTGTGTACATGTTCACTTCTGACGAAGTAACGCCTCCAACACCTGATAAAGGCAATGAGGACAAGCCGACAAAGCCGGACAACGGCAATGGAGATAATGGCAGTAATGGTGGAGACCAAGTAAAGCCAGATAACAATGCTTCAGTCGTTACGAACTTTTCTTTTGACAATAATCAATTACATATTGCTTTAGATCGTAATGTAAGACCGAGCATTATGACGATGGACAGCCCTAACCGGGTAGTTATTGATTTGCCGAATGCAGTGTTCTCGGACGAGTTCTATGAAAAATATAGTTTCAATAAAGATGGGCAAGGGGAATATGTAGTATCAGATTACCCAGATGTTCAGCGCATTCGCTTTGCAATGTTCAGCGATAAGCCGAATACAGCGCGCTTCGTTATTGATTTGAACTACCCGTTGAATGGTGAAGTCACACTGAATGATCAAGGTTTGACGACCATTTCGCTGAATCAAAAGAGTGGAAATGACGATGGGAACGGCAATGGCGGAACAACGAAACCACCTGTAACGCCAAACAAACCAAATGGTACTTATACCGTTGTTATTGATGCAGGCCATGGAGGTAAGGACTCCGGTGCGCTTAGCTTGACGAAGAAGACGGAAAAGGACTTTACTTTGGCACTTTCCTTGAAAGTCGGAGAACTGCTTCGTAAAGAAGATAAGATCAATCTTGTCATGACGCGCGAAGACGATTCCTTCCCTGAATTATCGGATCGTTCATCGCTTGCGAACAAAATTGGTGCGGATATATTCGTATCGATACATGGAAACAGTGCGAAAAACAGCCCTTCCGTAACAGGTACGGAGACGTTCTATTATCACAAGAGCAGCGAAGCACTTGCCAAGACGTTGCACAAAAATTTATTGAATGGAACGCAATTTAAGGATCGGGGTATCAAATTTGGAGATCTCCATGTCGTTCGAGAAACGAAGATGCCGTCGGCTCTGCTCGAAATAGGCTTTTTGACGAGCACGAATGACGAACCAAAAATGTATGACGACCAGTTCCAATGGCGCGTTGCGGAGAACATTGTCAAAGGGATTAAAGAATATTTGGGCGTATCCTGATTCTATAAAAAATGCAACCTTTGACGATCTGTTGCGTTATGAACGATGTAAAGGAGGTCGTGCTTCATGAAGACACGAAAATGGTGGGCACTTGCTGCCGCAGTTCTATCCATTACAATTATAAGTGCATGCGGTGCTAAGCCGACAACAAATGGAGCTGCTCAACCTGAGCAGCCAACAGCTGAACAACCTACGACGGAGCAGCCGACAACAGAGCAGCCGAACGAGGAAAAGCCGTCAGACGAGACAACGAAGCCTGAGCAGCCAACAACTGACAAAGGTCAAGAAACGAAGTCTGACAAGCAAGAAATGTCGCTTGACGTATTTGTCTCTGATGATCAGCTGATGGAATTGAAGTCGTATAAGAAGATGATCCAGTTCTCTAATGATGACGAGAAGTATCAAGTTGCACTTTCAGCGTTGAAGACATCTGACAATGATAAAGATATTCCGTTGTGGGAAAAGATCGACTTCAAATCTGTGGAAATGGATAAGGGAACGCTAGTCATTGACATTCATATTCCGGAAGAGGGTCATCTTGGAGCAGGCGGAGAGGCTTTTGCATTGGATGCTCTTACTAAAACGCTGTTCCAATTCGATGAAGTAAAGGCAATTGATATTCTGGTAGATGGAAAGTCAGATGAAAGCTTGATGGGCCATGTTACGTTGAAACATCCAATCAAGCGTCCATAGAGATCTGCACGAATCATGTAATTGAACAAAATAATACCAACAATTATTCGAGAACAGGGGCAGGAATTGCCCCTGTTCTTGTCGAAAAAGAACATCTTACGAAGAAATATATGTGGAAGGGGATGCATCATGCAATTAAATTCTAAACCGTGTGTGCGCAAAGCGCGAGCATTAACAAGTGCATTATTGGCCGTATCCATGATGCTGACATCTATGCAATTCGCGATGGCAGCTGAATCAAATACCGCTACAAAGACGAATCAAGTTACATCAACTTCGAGTACAAGTCCGATATTCAGCGATGTTAAGCTTGGTTATTGGGCAGAGAAACATATACATAAGCTTGCAGCATTGGATATTTTAAAGGGGAATAACGGCAAGTTCCGTCCTGGTGACGATGTAACGCAGCAGGAAGCTATCACAATGGCAATTCGCTATATGGGACTTGAGGGGGAATTGAATGCTGCAGATTCCGTAGCACTACCTGCTGATTTTAAGGTCGGGAATTTCTTCAAGCCGTATATTGTTCTGGCATTCCAAAAAGGGCTGTTGGACAAAGAAGAAGAGATGGCGAAGCCGGATCCGAAGCAAGCATGGGGCGATCAAAAGGCAACCCGTGAATGGGTGACGAAAATTTTGGTTCGTGCTGTAGGAAAACAAGCAGATGCAGAGCGTGCAAAGACGAAGAAAACGACATTTGCCGATAATAGCAAAATTAGCGCGTCTGCATTAGGATATGTCAACACTGCTGTTGATCTGGAATTGACTACAGGAATGAGCGGCAACAAATTCGAGCCGCAAGGCAAAGTAACGCGCGCGCAGCTTGCAACATTCTTCAGTCGCGGAGAAAAAGTATCTAAGGTAAAGCACGCATTCGAATCATTCGGTTATGTGATGAGCCTAACGGATCAAGAGATTCGCTTGTATACGGAAGAGGGCAAGACAGCAACCTTCCGCCGCGATAAAAACACGATGTACTATAAAAATGACAGCGAGCAGGCGATCAATGCCTCCGATATTGGCCTATACATGAAAATCCGTGTCGCTGGACAATCGGGAAGCGCGGCATATGTTGAATTATTAGACGCTGAACCGAAGGTGGAAACTTCAACGGTTAAGCTGAGGTATGTTGCGCCTTCAGAGAAGAAGCTGTATTTCACGAAGGATGGCACTGATGCATTGTCTGATATTGTGTACGACAACAGCGCGACTGTATTCAAGGATGCCAGCGGCAACACGATCGATCCTTCTAAGCTGATGGCGGACAGTGAGCTTGTCATCAAGCGTGAAACGTTTACGAATGAACGCAAAATTATTGAGGTTCAAGTAAAGTCTGGGCCTGTCAACAAATCGGCCAAAGGTACTATTACTTCTATTGATGTGAGAAACCGTTCCGTGACGATCAAGAACGAACAAGGCGAGAGCGAAACCTACACGGTTGTGGAGGGAGCTTACGTTCGTTATAAGGATCAATTGTTATCCGGTCTAAGCAGTATCAAGGAAAATGACAGCGTCAATTATACGGTGAAAAATAGCGTCGTAACGGAAATCGAATTGACAAATGCCCAACAAGTTACGATTTCTGGTACGCTGTACGAAAAAGGTGCGACGAAAACGAGCATCACGATCCGAAAAGAAAACAATGAACTCGTGGCGAAGCTGCTTGCTCGTGATGTAAAGATTGAAATTGACGGAATGAACAATCCAACGTTCGACGATATTGTCGCAGGAGAATACGGAGATCGCGTCGAGCTGGCCATGAACAGCGAGGATCAGGTTGCCAACATCAAAGTAATGAACCGCAAGGCGGAAATGATAATTGGAGCTACAGTTGTAGATTTCGATAAAACGAACAAACTGTTAATGGTAACTGACGAGCGCAAAGAACCTCACGTCTTTAAGCTCACATATGAGACTCGCTTTGAGAATAACGGCTCCAAGGTTGGACTTGAGGATATCGCAAATCAGCTTAAGGATGGCAAACGCAAGGTGAATGTGCAACATACGGCCAAAAACGCGCTTCTGGTGCAGCTCGTCAACAAATTCGAAGGAACATTCGTCTATGCAAGCTCTACCGCGAAGACAGTGACGATGAAGCTTGCGAACGGACAAACGGTAACACTGCCTTATAAGGGGACTGAGCTAAGCGTAGAAAAGTATGGGAAAAACAATGTGACCTTGAATGATGTGAATAATGGTGATACAATAGTTGCCTACTTCACGGATGATCAATCCACACTATCGTCTCTCGCTGTTCGGCAAACGCTACAATTCGATATCGCGTATCGGGATGCGTCGGGGTATCGCCTTCGTCTGCGCTCGAGCGACTCGAAGGTTGAGGACTTTTATGTGGGAAATGCCAAGATCTATGATCTGAATAATAAAGAGATCAAGATTGCAGACTTGAAGGATAATGACTATGTCAACGTTGTAATGGACGGACGTTCTATCGTGGAAGTGCGTCAAGTTCAAGTTACTTATGGCCGAGTAGAGTCTGTGGATACAAACAACGGAGCAATTCGAGTACGCGACAATGCTGGCTCCTTATCTGTACACCAAGTAGGCAAGAACGCGCAAATTCAGGTTGATAATTCTTCTTCTACTTCGAATTTGAGCGCTTTGAAAGAAGGAGACCGCGTAGAGGTGCGCAAGGACACAAGCGATCTTTCAGCTGTGAAGCTGGTCAGCGGAATGAAGCGCAGCTTCTGGCGCTATAATTCAAATACAAATGAATTGTATGTAAAGCGCACGATGGCTGAAAACAATTATATATTCAAAGTTCATCCGAATGCATCTATTCATTCGAAGGGCGAGAAAATCAGCCTGTCTTCCATCAAAGAAGATACCGATATTATGCTGTATATTATTAAGGATCAGGTTGTTGAAATCGAGAAAGTGTCTTAAACTACGATTAGGTTCACTTCGAACCGTCTCACCTTAGCGGGTGAGACGGTTTTTAGATGTGAATAGTCAAGCAGAATGGATAGAAAGGTGAGGTGACTTCCAGATGGCAACAAGTGCCCGCGTCCGACATATTCTCGATACGATTGGTCAGATGTACCCTGACGCGCATTGCGAGTTGACTCACGCCAATCCGTTCGAATTGACAATTGCAGTCCTGTTGTCAGCGCAGTGCACGGACGAGACGGTGAACAAAGTAACAGCTACGCTGTTCCAGAAATATAAAACACCGGAAGACTATCTAGCAGTTCCGCTTGAAGAGCTGGAGTCAGATATTCGGCGCATTGGCTTATTCCGCAACAAGGCCAAAAATATTCAAAAACTATGCCGCATGCTCATAGATAAATATGAGGGTGAAGTACCAAGGGAGCATGCTCAGCTAACAGAGCTTCCAGGTGTCGGCAGAAAGACGGCCAATGTGGTCGTATCCAACGCCTTCGGTGTTCCTGCAATGGCAGTGGACACACATGTCGAGCGCGTCTCCAAGCGCTTGCGACTTGCCAACGAAGACGATAGTGTGTTGGAAGTGGAGAAAAAGCTGATGCGTAAAATTCCCCGTGAGGAATGGACAGATACGCATCACCGGTTAATCTTTTTTGGACGTTATCATTGCAAAGCGCAATCCCCCAAATGTGACATTTGTCCGCTGTTAGATAGCTGTCGAGAGGGTAAAATACGTATGAAAGCGACCAAACCTAGAAAGACTGGAAACTATAAGAACGTGGATGGGAGTCGGTCGTGATGAAATGTATTTCGGTATACACGAATGATTTTGAACAATTCTCTAATATTTATGAAAAGATTATGCAAACACCTATGCAAGAGGATGAAGAACGTGAGATTGACGGCGTTACGGTATATGCAGCTGGACAAGTTCCTGATCAGTATGTAGAACGTATGCGTCAAAAACGTGATGTTGTCGTAATGCGCGTGAAAGATTCAGGCATTACTATTTTACAGCGCGGAGAACAATTCGAAATCATTCTCCCCGAACAGCAAAATATGGTACACTAGAAACCGAGTATAAGGCAAAAAGAGGAAGCCGATTACTCGGTTTTTTCTATGCGCAAAAATAACGACAATTCGTGTTCCGTTAGGATAAAAGCGGTGAGGGAGACGTGAATGGAGAAGATGAATGCGAGGTTGCACACCAATTCGGCCATTGTGGAAAGAGATAGCGATGAACTCGGAAAATGGCTGAAGCATACAGCGGATCAGATGCGGCATAGGGGAGATGTGCAGCACGCCGAGAAGATGACTGAGCTTGCGAAGAAGTGGCAGGAAGCGATTGTGATGGTCACGTTTTGTGGACACTTTTCGGCAGGCAAATCAAGTGTAATTAATGCATTATGCGGCAAGCAGCTGCTCCCGTCGAGTCCGATTCCAACGAGTGCGAACGTGGTTACGCTCCGCTACGGAGAGCGTCAGGCGCGGGTTCTACGCAGATCTGAACAAGATGGAACGGTTCTTGAAGAGCCTGTGCAATTCGAGCAGCTGGATGATGTGTGCCGTGATGGTGCTGGTATAGAACGTGTCGTTCTCTTTGATGAAATTGATTGGTTGAAGCAAGGCGTTGCTCTGCTGGATACACCCGGAGTAGATTCTACAGATGCGGCACATCGAGCAGCTACGGAGGAAGCCATGCATCTGGCTGACATTGTGTTCTATGTGACGGACTATAATCACGTCCAGTCGGAGACGAACTTCGCATTCGCGAAGGAGGTTGCAGATGCAGGTAAGCCGCTTATCTGGATTGTGAATCAAATCGACAAGCACAGGGAGCAGGAGCTTACCTTCGAATCGTATCAGAGCGATGTCCGAAGTGCACTTGATGCATGGCAGTTGAAGCCCGAAGGCGTATTCTATATCTCTGTAAGGCAGCCAGAACATCCATTGAATGAATGGAATGCATTAGAAGCCTATGTTCGTCAGACAGCGAGAGAACGGCTGCCGCTCGTTCGATATGGTATCTTACGTGCGGCACGTGAGCTCGTGTCTGCCCATGCAAAGGTTTTAAAGGAGCCGTTTGTAAGTAAACGTGAACAGCTAGTGGAACGTATAGGCGACGAAGCCTCCTTGGCTGCTTGGAAGGAACAGCTGCATCTAACGGAACAGCGCATTGCAGAGCTTACAGCTCAGGAGCAGGAAGTAAATGCATCGTTCCAGAAGCAAGTGCAACAGCTGCTTAGTAATGCGAATGTTACGCCTGCAGTAATGCGTGAACAGGCGCAGTCATATTTAGAATCCCGCAAGCCTGGCTTCAAGGTCGGTTTCTTATTCTCCAGTGCGAAGACAGACAATGAACGCACGCAACGACTGCAGTCCTTCACATCCATCTGGAAGGAAGGGTTGCGGGCAAATGTTGAGGTTCATCTCATCCAAATGATTCGCTCGCTGGCTGAAGAGGTAGGAGCAAACGAGCAGGAGGCATCGGCTGCGATGGAGCAAGCCATGCCTGATCTAGGTGATTCCTGGCTTGCTGATTCGGTGTCAGAGGGAGCGAGCGGTTCACCTGAGTATACCTTGAATTATTGCAGATCAATAGCTGATGAAGCACGCGCGATGCTGCGTAGAGCCGCTTTGACAGTGGCAGAGCCATTACTAGAGATCAAGCTCCGTCAATATCGTGAAGAGCTTACGCGGGCAGAATCTAAGCTTGCTTCCATGAGCGAGCTCTCCCTCGAATTCTCGGAAGTGGAGAATCGCCTACAAGCTACTACAGGGATAGAATCGGAATTGGTTCAAGCCATACAATTATGGCTGCCTGCTGATAAGCTGGAATGTGGCTGGATCGGTCTTCTTCCCGATATTCACAGCTTGAAGCAGGAAGCAAACAGCAAGGAGAAGGTAGTAGACCAGCAGCATGCTGCAGAGGCCAGGAACCAGGAACGCGTTCACAATGCTCCGGCCGGTAGTGGCATAATTGATCACGTACAGCAGAGACGTTCAGATAAGCAGGCAATCGTTGAATCATGGTTGGAGTTGTCTACAGAGGCTGATGGGCTCGGGACAAGCGGTAATCTGGATAGACATGCCCAAGATCAATCTTTTATAAAAGACCCTGAGCGCAATCTTACTGATCATGGGTCAGCTCCTAGTGGAACAGAACAGCGGTCAGAGGCTGCTGCTCCTAGCCAAGTTCGACGCAAGCTGATCTATACTGCTCAGAAGCTGGAGCAAGCAGCAGGTGTGCTTGAACGGCTGGAATCAATGCAGATGCTCGCAGCAGAGATGCGAGAGAAGGCTAAGCGGCTCGACGAGAATCGCTTTACGGTTGCCTTATTCGGTGCGTTCAGCGCTGGCAAATCATCGTTCGCGAACGCCCTTATCGGGCAAGATGCACTGCCAGTATCACCTAACCCGACAACAGCCGCAATTAATACGATCGAGGCAGCGACAGATGAGCATCCGCATGGCACGGCTCGCGTAACAATGAAGCGCGAAGCGAAGCTGCTTGATGACCTTCGCTATGCGCTGGAGACCTTGGGCGAGCCTAATGCATCTACCATGAACATGGATGAAGTGCTCCATTCGCTTGCGCGAATTCGTCCAGAGACAATTCATCCGTCTGGGCGGCCATATTATCGATTCATTCAGGCTGTGGATCGTGGGATAGAAGAGGCTCGAGGCCTATTAGGTCAGGAGCTAATGGTTGATGAGGCACAGTATCGCTTATTTGTGAGTGATGAATCAAGATCAGCGTTCGTAGAGCGCATTGATTTGTTCGTAGACAGTGAGCTTACGAGACAAGGCTTCGTATTCGTAGATACTCCGGGTGCGGATTCCATTAACGCGAGGCACACGGGCGTTGCATTTGAATACATGAAGCAGGCGGATATCATATTGTTCGTGACGTACTATAACCATGCCTTCTCCCAAGCTGATCGACAATTCCTTACGCAGCTGGGCCGGGTGAAGGATGCCTTTGAGCTTGATAAAATGTTCTTTGTGGTCAATGCATCTGACCTTGCTGCCTCACCTGAAGAGCTGTCAAGTGTACTGGATTATGTGGAGGATCGTCTGCGCGAATTCGGTGTGCGCAGTCCGCGGCTATTTCCGATTTCGAGCTTGCAGGCATTGGAGGGCAAGCAGCAAGCACAGAAGGACAAGATTAGAACGTCGGGTATTGGTGAGTTTGAGCAGTCATTCCTAGAGTTTGCAGGCAATGAGCTGACTCAGCTCAGTATTCATTCGGCTCACAATAGTCTGGATAGGGCAGCAAGACAGCTGAAGGCGATGTGGGATGCCTCACATGCCGATGCAGCAGAGCGTGAACGGGAAGTCATTCGTTATCAAGCATTGGCCGAACAAGCGCGTCGCAGCTGCACGGAGTGGCTGGAGCGAGATGAATCAAGCCTATTCCAGCAGGAAGCAGATGAATTGCTCTACCATGTGGGTCAACGATTGCAATTCCGCTTCGGTGATATGTTCTCTCACGCCTTCAATCCGGCTTCCTTGCGCAGAGATGATCGGGATATAGATAATGCGCTGCAGCGCTGTTATGTGGAATGGATTCGCCTATTTAGCAAAGAGCTTGTGAATGAACTGTATGCAACCTCATTGCGGATGGAACAAGGAGCCAAGAAGCTCGTAATGAGCTATCACGATCGCCTGCAGCAAGCCATAATGGAGCAGCTGCCCGGGTACTCACCGGCTGATGTGGATATGAGGGCTTGGCCAACGCCTGAGGTATCAGGTGAGCTGGAATTGCCGAATGTAACAACGCGGTGGATTCGTGGTTATTTCCGCAATAGTAAGACCTTTTTCGAAGGCAGCGGACGCAGCGAACTTAGACAGGCGCTAGAGCTGCAGGCGATGCAGGCGGTTAAGCGGGTAACAGAAGCTCATCGGCAACAATTTATCGAACATATCCTCACTCACTATAATAAGGTCATTCAAAAGTCCTACAAGGAGCTGTCAGACGCATTGGATCTGTATATGGAAAGATTGAACAATGCGCTGCATGCAAATGTGGATGAAGAATTGCTTCAAGCTGTGATGAGTGCTTTGGAAGAGGTTATTACGACAGATTCATAAAAGCATCCAAGTGAAGAGATGAATTCACACGGAATTGATATCAAAACCGTATAAATTGCGTTCAAACGCTTACTGGGCATATGCTCGGTAAGCGTTCTTTGTTGAATAATGAACGACAAGTCAGTAAATCAGACGATTTAAAAGAAATGAATGGATATGTTACCGCAAAGCTCGGAAAAATCGGGCACAAACGGCATTATGATGAAATTGGCGTTTTGCTGTTGTGTTTTCATGATGATAAACTGCATTACATCTCACGAGAACGTAGAAAAGGGGAGGAGAAATCATGAACGTCTTCAAGCGGCTAAGCACTTTTTACTGGCCGAAAAAAGGCTACCTATTCGTATCTATACTTTGCTTGATGGCGGCAACAGCGCTCGGATTGGTGTATCCCAATATGCTGCGCATCTTGATTGACGACGTCATAGCAAAAGAACGATTCGATTGGGTGCCTTGGCTGTCATTGACGGTGGTCGTCGTTGTCAGCATCAAAGGCACCCTCACATTTTTACACGGCTATTTTGGCGGTCGTCTAGGCAACTATGTTGCCTACGAAATGAGAAATGCCTGCTATCGCAAGCTGCAATTCCTTTCATTCCGTTACTATGACAAGGCAAGAACAGGGGATTTGATGTCCCGCTTGACTGCAGATCTTGAAGGGATACGCAACTTTGTTGGGTTCGGCTTCGCACAAATTTTGAATATGGTGCTGATGGTTCTATTTGGTGCGGGAATGATGTTCTCAATTGATTGGAAGTTAACGCTAACAACGCTTATCCCAATACCGCTGTTAATTCTAGTCGCGCTTCGGTTCGAGTCCAAGATACATCCGGCCTTCCGTGAAATGCGCGTCGCCTTCAGCCGCCTGACAACGGCAGTACAGGAGAATATTACGGGCGTGCGTACGGTCAAATCTTTCGCGCGTGAAAGCCATGAAGTCGATAAATTCTCTGTACGGTCTGAAGCATATAAGGAAAATCAAATTCATGCTGCGACACTATGGGGACGATACTTCCCTGTGATGGAACTTCTTGCTTGCTGCTGTGTGGTCATGCTGCTTGCGCTTGGAGGTACGAAGGTCATTAACAAGGAACTGACGCTTGGTGAGTTAGTTGCCTTCTTCAGTATGATCTGGTACATCATTGGCCCGATGTGGGGAATTGGCTTCCACATCAATAACTATACGCAATCGAAGGCATCTGGAGAGCGTGTTCTGGAACTGCTGGACACCCCAATTGACATTGCGAACAATGATCGTGCGGTTGTATTGAATGATGAAGAAGTTAAGGGACATGTTCAATTCAAAGATGTTACCTTCCGCTATGAAGGTGATGTAAACGCTCTTAGCCACATTACGCTAGACGCAACACCTGGGAAGGTGATTGGATTGCTTGGCGGTACAGGAGCGGGCAAGTCAACAATTATTCAACTGCTCA
This sequence comes from Paenibacillus sp. MER 180, assembly GCF_023713665.1. Lineage (NCBI taxonomy): Bacteria > Bacillati > Bacillota > Bacilli > Caryophanales > Paenibacillaceae > Paenibacillus > Paenibacillus sp. MER 180. Next base: position 383,706 of record NZ_JAMAVT010000003.1, read on the forward strand.
TGCGCGCGTATGATGTGAAGTCAGGTAGCATTATGCTAGATGGTCATGATATTCGAGACTTGGATGTGAAGAATCTCCGCAGTCAGATGGCTACCGTATTCCAAGAGACATTCCTGTTCTCATCTTCGATCTATAACAACATTGCTTACGGACGAGATGATGTGACCGAAGAAGAAGTGGTTCGAGCAGCGAAGCTTGCGCAAGCACACGACTTCATTATGGAGCTGCCGCTTGGCTATGATACGATTGTGGGCGAACGCGGTATGGGACTCTCAGGCGGTCAGAAGCAGCGGATTGCGATTGCCCGCGCGCTGCTGAAGGATCCGAAGATTCTGATATTGGATGACGCAACAAGTGCCGTTGACATGGATACTGAACATGCGATTCAGGCTGGCTTCCAAGAGGTTATGCGTGGACGTACGGTATTTATAATCGCACACCGTATCTCGTCGCTGCGGCATGCAGATGAGATTCTGGTATTGGATCAAGGGAGCATCGCACAGAGAGGTACTCATGAGCAATTGATTGAGGTGCCGGGTACCTATCAAGATGTATATCGTATTCAGTATGCTGATAAGTTTGAGTCAGAAGATCAGATGGATTCTACCACCGATGGAACGTCGAACAGAGAGCAGGTGAGAGTATGAGTGGAGCACGATTCACAGCAGCATCCACGGCGGCGAGCCCGGCGAATGAAGACGAGAACACAGCTGCGGAGAACGCAGAACGTAAGCGTTCTCGATTCGTCTATCAAGATGATGAAGCAATAGAAAAGCCGTTCAACTGGGCTCAGATGCGTCGCCTGCTGGTGTACATGAAGCCGTATAAACGCCAACTGCTGCCGGTATTGTTGGTAATGATGGTTCTGGGTACGCTTACGAAACTGGCAATCCCATTTCTCATCAGCTATGCCATTGACCATGCGATACAGCCCGCTGACGGAAACCCATCGCTGCGTATGCTGTATATGATCGCGGGAACGGTGTTTGGACTTTATATTGTGCAGTGGGGCGCCAATGCGTTCCGCATCAAATTTATGAATGTGATTGGCCAGCGCATTATTCATGATTTGCGAGGGGATCTGTTCAAGCACATTCAGAAGCTGTCATTCCATTTCTATGACAAACGTCCAGCTGGTTCCGTGCTAGTGCGCGTGACGAACGACGTCAACTCCTTGCAGGAACTGTTCACGAACGGTGCTGTCAATACGCTAATTGATTGCATGCAGCTGGCAGGTATTATCATTATCCTCTTGTTCTTGAATGTTCAGCTTGCACTGGCAGTTATGATTACGGTTCCAATCATGTTCTTAGTGTCGACGAAGCTGCGGAAGAAGATCCGCTTCGCTTGGCAGGACGTCCGCATGAAGCAATCGCGGATTAATTCTCACTTGAACGAGGCGATCCAAGGCGTTCGTGTCACTCAAGCGTATACACAAGAAAAGCAGAACATGGAATTCTTCGATCATATGAACAATGTGAATAAGAAGTCTTGGGATCGCGCTTCTGCCATGAACCAATCGTTCGGCCCTGTTATCGAGATAACAAGCGCTGTAGGTGCATTTATTCTATTCATGTACGGTTCATATTTGATCCAGAGCCATGTGATTACGGTTGGGGTACTATTCGCATTTGCCCAGTACATCGGGAACTTCTGGGAACCTATTAATCGCTTGGGGCAAATGTATTCGCAAATGCTAATTGCCATGGCTTCTTCGGAACGCATCTTTGAATTTATGGATGAACAGCCATCTATTGAGGATACAGCGAAATCAAAAGTGCTTCCACCAATCCATGGCGATGTGGAATTCGAGAACATAATGTTCGAATACGAGAAGGGACGTCCCGCGTTGAAGGGCATTTCATTATCAGCCAAGGCAGGCGAGTCCATCGCGTTAGTCGGACACACAGGTTCCGGTAAGAGTACGATTATCAATTTGTTGTGCCGTTTCTACGATACGACAGAAGGCCGTGTCACCATTGACGGTCATGATATTAAGCAAGTTACAATTGAAAGTCTGAGGTCGCAGGTTGGTATTGTTTTGCAAGATACCTTCATCTTCTCAGGTACGATACGAGATAATATTCGCTTCGGCCGTCTCGACGCAACAGATGCAGAGGTAGAAGCGGCAGCACGGGCCGTGTATGCACATGACTTCATTGTAAGTATGCAAGATGGCTATGACACTGAGGTCGAGGAACGAGGAAATGTGCTGTCTATGGGTCAGCGTCAGCTTATCTCGTTCGCACGTGCCTTGCTTGCAAACCCTAGAATATTAATTCTTGATGAAGCGACTGCAAGTATTGATACCGAGACCGAATTAAAGATTCAAGAAGCATTGAAGACGTTGCTGCAGGGTAGAACCTCCTTCATTATTGCGCACAGGTTGTCTACGATTCGCAATTGTGACAATATCGTTGTGCTTGACCATGGGGTTATTCAGGAACAAGGTACGCATGATCAATTGATGAATCTGCGTGGCACTTATTACAATCTAGTAGCGGCTCAGTATAAGTACATGTAGTCGCACCGCGTGTAGCGATGGAGCGATTCTGCTGCTTGTAATTGCTTCTGTGTCTTGTACAATCGTATAGGAAATTGATGAAAGAGGCGGCCGAATTGATCGGTCGCCTCTCTTGTTGCCAGGGAACGTGGTAACAGCAGATGACTCAGTTTGCAAATAGGAACCTGAACAGGTAATGTAAAGGGAGAACAGAGTTCAGGGATTGAGACAGGAGGACTAGGATGAGTCGTAAAACGGCATCGCGGCAATGGTTATGGATTGCTTCATGCGGCGTGGGATGTACGCTGCTCTTGCTCGTTGGCTTCGGACTTGGAATTGCGGATATTATCTATCCTGCTTCTGTTCCGTTTGCGGATGCGCCTGGGGTGAAGACTTCACCGACAACAGATACCGCCTCTCACTCGGAGCAAGAGATACGGATCGCTGCTCTTGGCGATTCGTTGACAAGAGGTACTGGCGACGGGACGGGACAAGGATATGTACGACGTGTGTTGAGTACGCTTGAGAAGAGCAAGGAGAAGCCGGTTACGCTTCTGAACAATCTGGCAGTGAACGGGCTTCGTGCAGATCAGCTTGTGGAACGAATAGAGAAGGATAGTGCGGGTTATGTATTGAAGCAAGCGAATGTCATCCTACTAACGATTGGCGGCAATGACTTATTCCAAGGTGCTCAATCGGAACAGATGAGCGCCAAGGAAATGCAGCTCGATACACTCATAGCCAAGGTGGATGCTGGCATTGTCCACTTGAAACAGGTGCTGACTCAACTGCGTAAATGGAACCCGGATGCGCTTATCATCTATGTAGGACTGTATAATCCATTCTCGGATCTGCAGGCGATGCGTGAAATAGGAAATGCCGTCGTTCAGAAATGGAACGATTCAGCTTATGCGTTTATCAATAAGGACAAGAATATGATGATGGTTCCAACCTACGATTTGTTCCAGCGGAACAGCAGCAAATATTTATCTTCTGATCATTTTCATCCTAATGGAGACGGATATGATGCCATTGCGAAGCGGATTGTGCAGAGCATTCAATAATAGAAGGACACTAGAGGACGGCCAGGAGGTGGCTTAGTGATGGAGCATGCGAAGGAAGTTATATTATCTGTAGAACATGTGAAGAAGAAAATAGGCTCTAAGCTGATTATCAAGGATGTAACTTTCGAGGTTCGAGCAGGCGAAATTTTTGGCTTCCTCGGGCCGAATGGGTCTGGCAAGACAACGACTATTCGAATGCTGGTGGACTTGATTACTCCCACTTCAGGCCGGATTCAAGTATGTGGTCTGGATGTGAATCGAGATCCGGAGCGGGCCCTGCGGCATGTTGGCTGTATCGTAGAGAACCCGGAAATGTATAACTTTCTGACAGGATGGGAAAATTTAGAACATTTCGCGCGGATGGTAAGTGGCATTGGTCAAGAACGCATTCAAGAAGTTGTCGAGATCGTTGGGTTGTCGAATCGAATTCATGATAAAGTGAAGACCTATTCGTTAGGGATGAGACAACGGCTTGGGATCGCGCAAGCATTGCTTGCTGAACCGAAGCTGCTCATTCTGGATGAACCCACGAATGGATTGGATCCACTCGGCATTAAGGAGCTGCGATCATTTATCCGTACGCTGGCTGACAGTGGTATGGCTGTGTTCGTCTCGAGTCACTTGTTAAGTGAAATTCAACTAATGTGTGATCGCGTTGCGATTATCAGCCATGGTGAAGTGCTTGCTGTAGATGATGTCGAACAGCTGCTTACGGGACGCAATCAGTTTGTAGTATGGCAGGCACAGCCTGCGGAGCGGGCTATGGAGCTGTTAGCAGAAAACGACAGGGTTACAATCTATAGCCGAGAGACAGCGCCGATTGACGAGTCTACCTTGATCGGGATACCTGATTACGCAATCGTAACGGAAACTGCACCGGACATCATTCCAGAACTGAATCGCAAGATGATGCATGCCGGCATCCAAATCGAAGGAATCCAGCATATTATGCCTACCCTAGAACAGCTATTTCTAGAATTAACGGAGGGTGAACGCATTGAGTAGCTTGCTGCCGCTTATCCACAATGAGACATTAAAAGTGTTGAAGAAAAAACGATTTTATGTCATCATGCTCATATTGATAGTGTTAATTCCTGTCTTCACATATGCGCAAATGAAGATGGCGGAAAATAGTAGGGAGAAGTTCAAAGAGGACTGGCGACTGGAGTTGCAGCAGCGCATCACCGATATTCAAAATTCGCTCGGAAGCGACCGAATACCCGAAGAGTGGAAGAAGTATCGGCTCATTATGCTGCAGCAGCTGCAATATTATTTGGACCATGATGTGAATCCGAGTGAGCCGAACGGGGTGACATTTACCCGTACTTTTATGGACAATGCAGTAACTCTGTTCATTCCGCTGCTTGTTATGGCGATTGCTTCGGACATCGTTTCATCGGAGCGGTCTACCGGCACGATCAAGATGCTGCTGACTAGGCCGGTTCGCAGGTGGAAGGTGTTAATGAGCAAATGGATTGTCCTGATGATGTTTACCGGAATCATTGTCGTGATGACAGCACTGCTTGCTTATTTGATTTCAGGGGCGGTCTTCGGGTATGGAGGCTGGTCTTTTCCGATATTTACCGGATTCTCGGTAGCGGGCACGAACGTGGATTTCAATGCCGTACATACGCTTCCCTCATGGCTGTACTTGCTTATGCAATGTGGCCTTATCTGGTTCTCCAGCATCGTAGTCGCAGCACTTGGGTTTATGATATCCGTGCTCGTCCGGAGCACAGCGGCAAGTATTGTAACCTTAATGGCTACCCTGATCGCAGGTACCATCTTGTATAATATGGCCTCTTCTTGGCCGACTGCCAAATATCTGTTCATGATTAACTTGAAATTGACGGACTATATGGCGGGTACACCGGCCCCTGTAGAAGGGATGAGCTTGCCGTTCTCGCTTGCTGTATTAAGTGTATGGGGCATTATTTCCCTATTCATTGCATTCCGTGTCTTTACGAAACAGGACATCTTGAATTAAAATATACAAGAATGCGAAACATCTGTTTGCATCCGGACGATATAAGTAATGGGGCATTTTGTTGTTCCTCTCGTCCGGCAGCGGCAGATTTTCTTTTGCCAACGAAGGTTGGAACGCTAATAAGGTAGCATTTTATTTGTGAAGTACGCATTTGGTATGAAGCACGTATTATGGTATGGAACACGCATGATTATTGATTATGCACTACATGTATTTTTGAAGGAGGAGCATGAATGGTCGAGCAAGTCGATATGTTCGGACAGTCGCCTGAGAATGGGGGGGCATCTGGCAACCGCAATTCTGAGTATGGGGCTGACGACATTCAAGTGCTCGAAGGGCTTGTCGCGGTACGCAAACGGCCAGGGATGTATATTGGCAGTACAAGCTCCTCGGGGCTGCATCATCTGGTATGGGAAATCGTAGACAACGCTGTCGACGAGCATCTCGCCAAATTTTGCTCTCAGATTGATGTGACAATTCACAAGGACCAGTCGGTCACCGTTCGAGACAATGGACGAGGAATTCCGACAGGTATGCATAAGACAGGGGTACCGACCCCGCAGGTCGTCTATACGATCTTGCATGCGGGTGGTAAGTTCGGTGGTGCAGGCTATAAGAAATCTGGCGGTCTGCACGGCGTTGGCGCTTCAGTCACGAATGCGTTATCGGAATGGCTTGAGGTGGAGATTTGTCGAGACGGCAAGATTCATCGCATGCGCTTTGAGACATGGACGGATAAGAAAGGCAAAGAACATGTCGGCGAACCGGTAACGGGGCTGGAGATTGTCGGTAATACGAATCGCACAGGCACGAAGGTAACATTCAAGCCGGATGCGAAGGTATTCCATGGCAATATTCATTTGAATTATGACAATCTTGCTGAACGATTGCAGGAGATTGCATTTTTGAACTCTGGCTTACGGGTCACATTGAAAGATGAGCGGACAGGGAAGGAAGAAACTTTCCTTTATGAAGGCGGAGCAAGCGAGTTTGTACGCTTTTTAAATGAAGATAAAAACGTGCTGCATGAAGTGATTCATTTCACTGCTGAGAAGGATGATGTTGAGGTTGAGATTGCACTTCAATATAACGATGGGTATACGGAGACAATCGTATCGTTTGTAAACTCGATCCCAACTCGTGGCGGCGGTACGCATGAGACAGGCTTCAAGACAGCCTACACGCGTGTGATGAATGAATATGCGCGCAAGAACAGCTTGTTGAAGGAAAAGGATAAAAACCTAGACGGCAACGACCTACGTGAAGGCATGATGTCGGTCATTAATGTGAAGATGTCCGATGTGGAATTTGTCGGTCAGACGAAGGATCAGCTCGGTAGTGCCATGGCTAGGGGCGCTGTAGATACAATCGTGGCAGAGCATATGAGCATTTTCCTGGAGGAGAACCCACAAATTGCGCAGATGTTAGTCAAGAAGGCCATTCAGGCGTCAAGGGCGCGTGAAGCGGCACGTAAGGCGAGAGAGGATGTGCGCTCAGGCAAGAAGCGCAGCGAGAGCTCAAACCTTAACGGCAAGCTGACACCAGCGCAGTCTAAGGATTATACACGCAATGAGCTCTTTATCGTCGAAGGGGACTCGGCGGGCGGTTCTGCGAAGCAAGGGCGCGATTCCAAGACGCAGGCAATCCTGCCGCTGAAGGGGAAGCCGATGAACCCGGAGAAGGCCAAGCTGGCCGACATCTTGAAGAATGATGAATATCGGACAATTATCCATGCAATCGGAGCAGGGGTAGGCTCCGACTTCGATGCGGATGAGAGCAACTACGCGAAGATCATTATTATGACAGATGCCGATACTGACGGTGCGCATATTCAGGTGCTGCTGCTCACGTTCTTCTATCGTTATATGCGTCAGCTTATTGATAAGGGCAAGGTATATATTGCACAGCCTCCGCTCTATAAGATATCGCATAAGAAGGGCAAGCACTCGACGGTTCGCTATGCTTGGACGGACGAGCAGCTTGCCAGCTACGTGAAGCAGTTCGGACAAAGCGCTGAAATTCAACGCTATAAGGGTCTTGGCGAAATGAATCCCGATCAACTGTGGGAAACGACGATGGATCCGGAGACGAGAACACTGCTGCAGGTGCAGATCGATGACGCTGCCAAGGCAGAGCGCCGTGTGACGACATTAATGGGCGACAAGGTGGAGCCGCGTAAGCGCTGGATCGTAGAGAACGTTGACTTTGCGGAGTTCGAGGAATAGAAAGGTGAGAGACACATGAGCGTATCGGAACAATTCAAACCCGCGTTCTTGGAAGACGTGGTTGGCGACCGGTTCGGGCGCTATTCCAAATATATCATTCAAGATCGCGCGATACCCGATGTCAGGGACGGTCTCAAGCCGGTACAGCGACGCATCTTGTATGCAATGTATGAATCCGGCAACACACCGGAAAAGCCATACCGTAAGTCGGCCAAAACGGTCGGGGACGTCATGGGTAATTACCACCCGCACGGGGATTCTTCAATATATGACGGCATGGTGCGCATGGCGCAGCCATGGAAGATGGGGCATGTCCTGATTGACGGTCACGGCAACTGGGGGTCAATCGATGATGATCCAGCAGCTGCAATGCGTTATACAGAAGCCAGATTGTCCTCCATTGCGATGGAGCTGCTTCGGGATATTGAGAAAGACACCGTTCCGTTCCGTCCAAACTTTGATAATACGGAAGAAGAGCCTGTTGTATTGCCTTCGCGCTTCCCGAACTTGCTCGTAAATGGCGTTAGCGGGATTTCGTCCGGCTTTGCAACGGAAATTCCCACACATAATTTGCGGGAAGTGATTGAGGCATGCATCGCCATGATCGACAAGCCCGAGATTGATCTGGATGAGATTATTAACATTGTGCAAGGTCCGGATTTCCCTACAGGCGGAATCATCATGGGTGCGGAAGGCATTCGCGATGCATATCGTTCGGGTAAGGGCCGCATTTACATTCGCGCGAAGACGGATATTGAGGAGATGCGCGGAGGTCGTCAGCAGATCGTCGTTACCGAAATCCCGTATCAGGTCGTGAAGTCGCGTCTCGTTACCGCAATGGAGAACATCCGTTTAGAGAAGAAAGTAGACGGTATTGCAGAGGTTCGTGATGAAAGTGGACGCGAAGGGATGCGTATCGTCGTTGAGCTGAAGAAGGACGCGGATGCGAACGGCATTTTGAACTATTTGTTCAAGAAGACCGACTTGCAAGTGACCTATAACTTCAACATGGTAGCGATCGTGAACAAGGCTCCGATGCAAATGGGCATTTTGCCTATGCTCCAAGCCTACATTGAACACCAGAAGGAAGTTGTCACGAATCGTACCCAATATGACTTGTCGAAGGCAGAAGACCGAGCACATGTGTTGGAGGGCTTGGTCAAGGCGCTTGATATATTAGATGCGGTTATCGCGACTATCAAAGCTTCGAAGAATCGTCAGGATGCACAGCATAACTTGATTGAACAATTTGGCTTCTCTGAACGTCAAGCTGATGCGATCTTGACATTGCAACTGTACCGCTTGACGAATCTGGAATTGACTTCATTGATGAAGGAATTAGAGGATATTCGCAAGAAGGTTGCCGACCTTCGTTCGATTCTGGAGAGCAGCAAGAAGCTGATGAAGGTAATTAAGAAGGAACTGACGGATATTCGTGATCGATATGGAATTGATCGCCGTTCAGTCGTGCAGGGGGAAGTCGAGGAAATCAAGGTTAACCTTGAGGTCATCGTAAATGCCGAGGATGTTCTCGTCACCTTGTCCAATGATGGATACATCAAGCGGACGAGTCAGCTATCCTTCACACGATCTGGCGGAGAATGGGATGCATCTGGCGTTAAGGAAGGCGACTACATCCGTCAAATTTATGAAGTGAACACCTTGGATCGCTTGCTTATCTTTACGCAGCGGGGACAATATTTCTCCTTGCCTGTCCATATGATTCCAGAATTCAAGTGGAAGGACAATGGTACAGCCATCGTCAATGTGATTCCGATTGCAAAGGAAGACTCTATCGTAGCTGTCATTCCAGTCAAGTCATTCGCAGACGAGTTGAGTTCGCTCTTGTTCGTTACGCGTCGTGGCCAAGTAAAGCGTACGATGCTCAAGGAATACGAAACCAACCGTACAGGGGCAGTCGCTGCTTGTAAAGTAGCAGACCAAGATGCGTTGTTGGCTGTCATGCTCAGTGATGGGGCGGCAGATCTTCTTCTCGTGACCGAGCAGGGAATGTCTATCCGATTTACAGAAGCGGAAGTGAATCCGATGGGACGCGCAGCTGGTGGTGTTCGTGGAATGCAGCTTAAGGATGACGATGCAATCACAGCAGCTCTTCGGGTCACTGGTGAAGAGGGCGAGATTACTGTTCTAACGGATATTGGATGGGGCAAGCGTTCGTTGCTGCTGGATTACCCAACACAGGGACGCGGCGGTAAAGGAATGGCTACATTCGAGTTCAAAGAAGGGAAGCGAGTGAAGCCGAATGGGAAGAAGTTAATTGGCGCTTACTTCAGTAAAGAGTCGTATCCGATTACGATCATTACGGAACAGGGACACTTGCATCAGCTTATTACTGAACATGCCCCTCTCATGGATAAGAGAGCGCAAGGCCGAAGCTTGGTTGCAATCGATAAGGAAGATAGTATTGTAAATACGATGATTATTAACCCACCATCCGTCTAATCGAATGGCTTATGCGGTGGATTCAACACATCGTGCAGGGTATTGATAATCTCTAATAGGACCCACAATGGTACGGGCTCATCGAGTCGTTCTATCCATTGTGGGTCTTTTATGATCCCGATCTCCATTGCTTTGCGGAAAATACCGGATTTGTCCTGATCCATTGTGTCCCCTCCTTGCAGTTAAAGCATCAAATTAGTGAGAAGTTGGTGTGACAGATGCCTATACAACAGTATATGTGCTAGTTGATTGCTTGGTTCCTGAACTTTCTTTGGCAATAAATTTGTAATTAAATGGCATTATGCTAAGATTAGGGATGTCCTATCTACTTTGCTGTGGTATAATTTAGGTGTTTGTAGATCGACATGGAATAAAGGGGGAGTCGTTTGCATGCATGCAACCGAATTTGCCAAGCTATGGTCGAAGTTATCCAAGGATTATAAGTCAATGATGGACGAGTCCCTGGCGCCAAGCTTGACAGAGAGCCAGTTAACCGTATTAGAACGAATTGCGGAATATGGGAAGGTTAAGCCTTCTGATCTGTTGCCTCACTTAGCTACGACTCCTGCTGCGATTACAACATTGATGGATCGGATGGAGAAGAATGCTCTAATTATTCGAGAGCGAGACCAGGATGATCGTCGAATTGTGTGGATCCAGGCAACCGAATTCGGAGAACAGGAAATGCGCCGTGGAGTCGCTATTCGAGAGAACTACTGGAATGAAATTTTACATCGGATCTCAACGCATAACCAGCAGCTGCTTATCCTTTTGCTTGGCAAGCTAACTCAGCCGCCACAACCGTCTACTGTTGAGAAAGAGACGGCTGCAGCGTCAGAGCCTGTTCGTGCAGGCCAATAATCTATGGTGAAGGCGAGACATTGAGTACAACCGGTACAGCCGATCTTGAGGCAAGATGGCTTGTCGCGCTGGTGAGCATCTTTTTCATTGCCTGATATTGCTGTGTGCTTAATCGATTGTCAGAATGTGATTTGATCGTTTGTTCCAGTGGGAGTACACGGTACTTGCGCTTGTCACGGGCACCTTCAATATGCACCCATGTTGGAATCGTTGTCACATTTTTTAGTTCGATTGTGCCTTCAGGCATATGCTTATTAATTTCTACACCGAAGATTACTCCAATATCAGTACCATTGCCAGTTTGATTGGATATAAAGTTCCCCATTGAATAAATAATAAGCCCATCGCGCTTAGAGCCGTCGGGCTCTCTTACCGTAATACGCTCATAGGGTTGAATGACATGTGGATGAGAGCCCAATATAATATCTGCTCCAGCTTGGATCAGCGAACGCGCCAGTCGAATTTGCTCTTGATTCGGCGTGTGCTCATATTCAGTGCCGAAATGAATGGCAATTGCGACAACGTCAGCTCCAGCCTTCTTCGTATTCTGAATATCCTGTATCATGCGCTTCTCATCAATGAGAGAGACAAGATAAGGCTTCTGCTTCGGGAGCGGGATGCCATTTGTTCCGTACGTATACGCGAGAATGCCTAGTTTTATTCCGTTTTTCTCAACTAATGTTGGCTGCTTGGATTCCCATAATGAGGCGGAGAGTCCCTTCGTTACCAGCCCTTTTTTCTTCAACACTTCCAATGTGCGCAGGGCTCCGGCTTCATATCGATCTAATGAATGATTGTTCGCCGCCGTTACAATATTGAAGCCTGCGAACTTCAAGGCATCTGCAAGCTCTGGTGGTGCGTTGAACATGGGGTATCCGGTATAGACCTTCTCGCCGCCTAGCAATGGAGTCTCCAGATTCGCCCAACACCAATCTGCTGTCTCGAGAATAGGCTTCACCTTAGTAAAATAGGTCTTGAAATTGTATGTGCCTGTCTTCTTATTGAAATAGGCAGGAAACTGAGGGGAGTGCATCATAATATCTCCTACCGCAAGAAGCTTGCTGGAAAGAGTATATGGCTTTGCCTTCGTGTTGTTAGGTGGCGTAGTGGCCGTACTAGCCGGGATGTTCGTAGAAGAGTTGAGATGATCGGCATCGGTCGATGAAGGTGAACTGTCCTTATGCTGAGCTAGTGCTGCTTTATGTGCCGGTTGAGGCTTTGTCTGCTGTTCGCTGCCCGTTGTTGATTGCGAACTAGATGCATCTTGATCGACAAGCTGTGATGGCGCGGCAATTGCGCAAGCAGTGGATAAAATCAAGAGAACAATTGCAATGACCAGCAATCCTGTTCGTACATACCGTCCTTTACTCATTTTCCTATTTTCCTCCTTTCATACACGAATAACACCATGCGTTAAATGAGCATGACTGAATGATGACTGTGTCTGCAAATGAACGCATCGTGTACAATCGCATCGAGAGAAGGTTGCTTCTCAGCAATGCGATCGTACAGTCACGGTGTTGCGTGCGATGATTATTTACCGAATCGGTAAGATTGCCCTAGCTTACTTGTTGATGTACATAGAAAGTACATCAACAGGAAGAATAGATTGCCGGATCCCAGAGATTCCATGGGTATTCCATGGGCGGCTGAGATCTAAACTCCATAACTTCCTTCGTAGTCGGATGGGGGAACGATAGCTGCACAGACCATAGAGCAATCTGCTGACCAGGCTTATTGCGATCAGCGCCGTACTTCTGATCTCCATATAATGGACAACCAATCGTTTTCATTTGTACGCGAATTTGGTGCGGTCGTCCGGTATGAAGCTCTATACGCACAAGCGTCATGTCGCCGCTCATGCCAGCTACCTCATAAGACAGGCGTGCCTCCTTGGCTCCTGAAGTTCCAGGAGCAACAGCGCGGACTGTGTTCGTGCGGACATCCTTCAGCAAATGGTGAGTTAGTGTCCCGTTGGTCTTAGCTGGACGGCCGTGAACGACAGCCATGTAAGTCTTGCCCAGCTTGTGTGTGCGAACGACATCAGATAAGCGTGAGGCAGCCTTGCTCGTCTTCGCGAATACCATGGCTCCACCGACAGGACGATCCAATCGGTGGACTAGACCTACATAGACATTGCCAGGCTTCGCATAACGCTCCTTCAAGTCTTGCTTCAGTAAGGTCACCATATCTGCATCCTGCGTATCGTCCGCTTGTGACAAGATATTAACTGGCTTCTCGACAACGATTACGTGATTATCCTCGTATAAGATGCCAATATGCGGAGTTGCAGGTTGGCCTAACATCTATCGTTATGCCTCCCATCTTCCCAATATACCGCAAGGGAGTACCATACCGGACTTCGTAATCGGGATGCCTATTTCACCTGAGGACAGCTTGCCGCCGTAGCGCTTTTTCATTGTCATACTCAGCATATTGCTTAGTACGGTAGGCGAGATCCCAGTCGTATATGAATTGATTTGCAGGAAAAGTGGATTGTCCGACATTATTGTCGTACAGAACTCAAGAAACGGATACAAGCTTTGCTCCAGCTTCCACGTTTCTCCGCCAGGTCCTCTACCATAGGAAGGGGGATCCATAATGATGGCGTCATATTTGTTGCCTCTGCGCTGCTCTCTTTGTACGAACTTGAATACATCGTCCGTGATGAAACGGATAGGGTGAGATTCCAAACCGGACAACGCGGCATTTTCCTTCGCCCACTGCACCATCCCCTTAGCAGCGTCAACATGGCAGACTTCGGCGCCAGCAGATGCACAGGCCACTGTTGCACCGCCAGTATAAGCGAACAGGTTAAGAACTTTAATTGGACGATTCGCACTCTTAATTTTGTTCATCATCCAGTCCCAGTTTACTGCTTGTTCAGGGAACAGACCTGTGTGTTTAAAGTTCGTTGGCTTAATATAGAACTTGAGATGCTTGTATTCAATCGTCCAACGCTCTGGAATAGGCTTCTTCATATCCCATTGACCGCCGCCAGAGGAACTGCGATGATAATGGCCGTGTACATTGCGCCAAATATCTGTCTCCCTTTCAAGAGGCCATATGATTTGTGGATCGGGACGACGAAGCACAACATCTCCCCAGCGTTCAAGTTTCTCTCCGCCGCCTGTATCAATTAATTCATAGTCTTTCCAGTCAGTAGACATGTACATGTAATGTGACTTCCTTTCTTCTGTTCAAACTTCCTTAACACTAAGCGTTATTGTACTATAAACAAGCCCAAGCTTCCAGAAAGTTTACGAAAGCAATACCCGCATGAGATGAATTCATGCGGGTATTGGTGTAGAGCTGGTTATTCGGTTTGAAATTTGTACCCTACACCTCGTACGGTTACGATGTAGCGTGGGCGTGTAGGATCCGGTTCAATCTTCTTGCGTAGATTGCTAATATGTACCATGAGTGTTCGTGTATCACCGAAGCTCTCGGTATTCCAGATATGCTGATACAATTGTTCTAACTTGAATACTTTGTTCGGCGATTGTGCCAAATACGCGAGTAAGTCGAATTCTTTGGCAGATAGTGCAACAGCTTTGCCTTGTACGGTCACGGTGTGGCTCTGCAAATCCATCTCCAATTCTTCGTAGGACAGTCTATGTTGAGCCGAGCGTTGCAGTGCTTGAGCAGACAGAGAGTTGCGGCGCAAATGGGCCTTGACCCTAGCAACGAGTTGACTAGGGCTGAATGGCTTCGTAATGTAATCATCTCCACCGACTGTAAGACCTAATATAATGTCTACATCGTCACTCTTGCAGCTTATAAAGAGGATTGGAACATTCGATGTCTTGCGCACTTCCTTGCATACCTCAATACCATCTAGCGACTTGAGGAGGATGTCCAAAATAATTAAGTCTGGTTCAATTTCCTTCATCATCTGTAAGGCGGTATATCCGTTGTCTGCAACGTATACACGGTAGCCTTCCCTGCGCAAATATAAGGATATGAGTTCAGTAATCTCTATTTCATCATCTACGATTAATATTTTGCTCTCGTTCACTGCAGGTTATCACCTCCGCCACTTCTTTCATTATAGCGAAAATCGTCAGGATATGGCAATCTATTCCTAATTGCGACATGAAACCTTAATTCCTTGGATTCTTCTATCGTCAAATAAGAAAGTATGTTATAAAATGGAAGGGTTGAGGAGGGCGTCATCGATGCGTCGAATAACTTTTCATATTATGATGGCCATGATTATTGTAACTATAATTATTCTACATGTTGCAGGGGCGATTATTGATTCGAAGCGTGCTCCGAGCGCGGAAAATGGAATACTTGATTTGCGGAACTGGAATTTTGAAAAAGATGGAATTGTGCCATTGAACGGAATGTGGAAGATGAAATGGGGGAGCTTGCTTCCTACGGAGAAAATAACGGACTCCCCTTCAATGATGGCGGATGTGAAGGTGCCATCTTCTTGGAATCAGTTAACGAATCCGGGGTTCTCCAAGACGGGTACGGGAGTCGCGACGTATTATCTTACGATAAAGAAGAATGCGAAGGATAATCTGTTGGGTGTATGGCTCCCCAGCATATATAGTTCATATCGCATGTGGGTGAATGGTAAGCCGATTATTCATGAAGGACAAGTCTCCGAGTTTGAGGACTATTCTGTTCCTTCTATGAAGCAACGCATGGTTATGGTGAGTACTCCTGGAAACACCGCAGATATCGTTATCGAGGTTACGAATTTCTCGCATCATCGTGGAGGAATATGGCAGTCACTATACCTGGGTTCATCGGAGAAAATCATAAGCAAGAGCAGATTGGAATTGGTTAGGGACAGTATGCTGTTCGGCTGCTTATTAATGGTGGGGCTCTATCATATTGGTCTGTTCATAGAGAGGCGTAAGGATTGGTATACGTTTCTATTTGCGATTCTTTGTATTGCAATGGCAATCCGAATCCTAACGTCGGGAGATGCCATTCTGCTTACTTGGTTTCCTGGTTTATCGTGGTATTTCGTTATTCGCCTGGAATATGTGCTAATGATCGTGGCGACGATGGCAGGATGCGGATATGTGAGATATTTATTTTATGAGGACGCCTGCTATAGGACGTATACGATAATGAATGTAGCAGGAGCATTGCTAATTGGCTCCATTGTATTCCTGCCTGTGCGTACGTTCACCTCTTACCTTCTGCTTTACCAATTATATGTGATAGCAGCGGCTTGCTATGTAATCATAATGAATATGAAGGCTGTCTATAATCATCGGATGGGAGCGCATATTGCATTATTCGGCTTTACTGTTTTCAATATATTGGTTCTTAATGATATTTTATATTATCATTCGCTTGCTCCCATTCGAGACTTGGCTCCAAGTGGACTTGTATTTTGCGTTTTCATGCAGTCGCTTATGATCTCAATGAGATATTCCAAGGCGATGTACGACGTAGAATCTGTAACGATCGAGTTACGAGAGTTGAATGCTAACTTAGAAGCGCGGATCCAAGAGCGCACAGCTGCCTTAACTCAAATGAACGCAAATTTAGAAATGAAAAATTATGAGTTAGAGCGGATGGAGACCTCCCGCAGGCATCTATTTACGAATATTTCACATGATTTGCGAACACCAATGACCTTAATTCGTGGTTACTTGGAGGCGCTCCAAGATGAGGTAATTCAGGATAGAGAGCAGCAGAAGAAATATATTCGCCTCATGCTAAATAAAATTAATGGCTTGAATCATCTGATTGACGATTTGTTTGAGTTGTCCAAATTAGAAGCAAGAAGGGTGCCTGTATCGATAGAATCTGTACTTCTTGAACATTTTATTTCGCATCTGGAAGAGCATTACGAGTTGGAACTGCGAAGCAGAGGGTTAATGTTCGCATGTTACAACTTGACGTACCGCAATGCTCCGCCTGTAAGTCTTATGCTGGAAGTGGACATTGATCGTATGATGCAGGTATTTGACAACATTATTTATAATGCGGTTAAATTTACGCCAATTGGCGGCTCGATTACCATTGAAGTGGACTATCTGAAACAGGAGCAAGCGGTGCATATTCAAATCACGGATACCGGAATTGGTGTGGGAGAAGAAGACTTGCCTTATCTATTCGACCGTTTCTACAAAAATGATAAGTCGCGAAATTCAATGACAGGCGGCAGCGGTATAGGGCTGGCAATTGCCAAAGAAATTGTTGAATTGCACTTAGGAAGAATCGGCGTTGAGAGTGTGCAAGGACATGGAACGACATTCTACATTATATTGCCTGCTCAAGTAAGATAGGGATGGTCGTAAACTCTATCGCTTGGAGTAGAGTGATTGCCTCATGAGCTGGAGTGTCTGCTGTCTTGAGTCGGCATCAAGCCCGTGCCATAGCTGTAGAAGCTGATTCGTCTCGCGTGATTCCAGATAGGAGTTATCATTGATTAGGTAATCCACGGATACATCAAATAAGACAGCTAGCTTAAGAAGGGTTGTATAGACGGGCTGCCGATTGTTAATTTCGTAATGGCTATATGCCGAACGAGTTAATCCAATATGTCGAGCTACTTGCTCTTGCGACATGTTGCGGGCCGTTCGTAAATTGCGTAAGCGCTCTCCAAAGGTCATAGCAGGACTCCTTTGTCATAAATATGCTAGAGTAGGATCGCAGATTCATAAGTTACGTTACACATACTTGTAATGTATGATACAAAATGTATCGTGTCAAGTTTGAATTTACAAAAGAATAACGTGTAAAGATTGCAAAAGGCGTAATTCCAAAAAGGAATTACGCCTTTTGCAATGATCTATCAAAACAATTCTGTCGGAATTCAAATGCACGAATGATTAATATAAGGACAATGCTACAGTGTCCATTTCACGTCTTGAATGCAAGATTGCCTCTGAGCCGATAATTTCAATACTGATCAAGGTTTCAAGACAGGTCTTGATCGCTCGCTTGCCTGTATTCATCTTGCGGTTAAGTGCATCCATAAGTAGTGAGAATGTATTTTTGTGGGACATATTTGTGCAAAACACGGGTATTTTTCGTTGTTGGAATTCAATATAAACTGTTTTCATCTGGCAACGGACCTCCTTCTATTGATCTATTTCCGTTAATACAAATAATACGAAAGGAACATTAAATGAACATTAAAAACTGAAGACAATGTTGTTACATTTACGAAATGTAACAAAGAAATCTATGAATATCGTAGAATTTGGACGACATGATAGCGTTGAAGTCAAAGGAACCCATTTCCGACATGCACGACTGGGCTATTTGCGGCATATATCGTTTGTAGCGATGTGAAAAGGGGATGGGAAGTTGGAGAAGCGACTATCATTATGCATGATCGTTAAGGATGAGGAGACATTTATCGGCATTTGTCTGGACAGCGTCAAGAATGTTGTAGATGAAATCATTATTGTCGACACGGGATCATCCGATCAGACGATTCCAATATGCCAATCATATGGAGCGAACATATATGAAATGCCGTGGAATGACAACTTTGCCGAAGCTCGCAATTATGCCCTGAAGCAAGCAACTGGCGACTGGATATTATGGATGGATGCGGATGAGAGGCTGGATTCAGATCAAGCCATGTTGATTCGAGATATATTGCAAGAAGAGCAAGCTCACATCGGTGTAATTCAGCTGTTGAACTACATTGGGGAAGACACACCTAGCAGTGAGAAAACATACTTAATTGGTCAGCATCGGCTGCTTCGCAATCATATGGGTTTCCAGTTCGTCGGAGCGATCCATGAACAGGTAAATGTACATGAGGTTCTGGGCGAGCAATTCGATGTTAAAATCTTGCCGGTACAACTTCATCACTATGGCTACCTAGAAGTAGTAACTCATTTGCGGAACAAGTCGGAGCGGAACTTGCGATTGTTACAGATGGAGAAAGACAAGCCGGACTACAACCCGTGGGTCGATTATCATATTGCAAGTGAGCAGTATCGGCTGAAAAAGTATGCTGAAGCTTATGAGTCTGTAAATACTTCCGTTATGCGGTTTGTAGAACAGGGGAAGCTGCCACCGTCGCTTCTATATAAATTAAAATATGAGCTTATGTTGATCATGGGCAGTTATGAAGGGGCATGGCCTTCGATCGATAAGGCGATCGCGTTATATCCAGATTACGTTGATCTCCATTTCTACAAGGGGATCATCTTGTATTTAAAACAAAAGGTTGAACATGCATTGCCTGTATTTCAGTACTGTGTTGAGCTGGGGGAACAAAATATCTATCATCTTACGCTGCGAGGAGTTGGAAGCTTCCACGCTTGGTATTATGTCGGGAAGTGCCATGAACTTCTTAATCATCGGGAAGAAGCGATACAGGCCTATGAGAATTGTCTAGAGGTAGATCGCAGCCATAAAGAAGCCAGAGAAGCGCTTGACCTGCTGCTAGCTCAGTCTAATCAGGTACAGCTAGATTCACATATTGAGGAGGCAGAAATGACGATGGATCAGTCTGCATCAATCACGATTAGTCTATGTATGATTGTACGTAATGAGGAGATTGCACTAGCGCAATGTCTTGCATCAGTCCATAACATTGTTGATGAGATCATTATTGTTGATACGGGATCTACAGATCGGACGAAGGAAATTGCAGGACAGTATCAAGCCCGTATATTTGATTTTGAATGGATTGACGATTTTGCTGCTGCACGGAATTATGCCTTCAGTCAAGCTACTCAAGAATATATTCTATGGCTCGATGCGGACGATGTGATAGAGAGTAAGGATCAACGCCTACTAGTAGAGCTGAAGAAGACACTCACTCGTGATGTTGATAGTGTGACCATGCACTATGTATTAATGGTTGATGATAAGGGGAATGTTACGTCTAGTCTGCGGCGAAATCGCTTAGTTAGGCGTGATCGTGGGTTCAAATGGTATGGGCCAGTGCACGAATATTTGGAAGTAGGCGGACATATTATTCATAGTGATGTGTGTGTCACACATAAGAAGGATAAAGCATATACCGATCGCAATTTGCGAATTTACGAGAAGAGACTTGCCGAGGGAGAGCAATTTACGCCTCGCGATCTATACTATTTTGCGAATGAATTGCGAGATCATTCCCGGTTCGAAGAAGCAGCACACGGATATATGAAGTTCCTCGAAACAGAGCAAGGGTGGGTAGAGGATAATATTCAGGCGTGCAGAAAAATGGCGGAGTGTTATGGCAAGTTGGGTCAACGTACCGAACAGTTTATGGCGCTGTTCCGCAGTTTCGTCTATGATAAGCCGCGAGCGGAAATATGCTGTGCGATTGGGGCCATGTGGGTGGACTCGGGGCATTTTCAACAAGCGAAGTACTGGTTCGAGCAAGCTACACTGCTTCCAGCAGATGAAGCGCAAATGTCTATGGTAGAGCCATCCTCATGGACGTGGGTACCGCATTTGCAGCTATGTGTATGTCATGATCGTCTTGGTGACATCGAGAGGGCTTGCTATCATAACGAGTTTGCACTCAGCTACCTTCCCTCTCATCCAAGTATGCTTCATAATCAGAAATATTTCCGCGAGAAGCTTGGCGAGGAACGATACGAACAGTTGAGAATCAAATTGTAGAGGCATTTCATTAATTACAGTCATATTTCCCAAGTATGTGATTGCGAAGTGAGGGGATTGTGTTGAAGGTCAGTATTGTGATACTCACGTTGAATCAATTTGCTCATACGATTCGATGTCTAGAAAGCATTCGTAAGTATACGACGGAGCCTTACGAGTTAATTGTCGTTGACAATGGTTCGACGGACTTAACGCTTCCCTATCTGAGACTGCAGTCGGATGTAATCTTGATTGAAAACGCGGTGAATGCAGGATTCTCAAAAGGATGCAATCAAGGAGCAGCTCTTGCGACAGGGGATCATATTCTTTATTTGAATAATGACACCATTGTCACGCCAAATTGGTTGACCAATATGCTGCGCGTGCTTCACTCCAGTGAAGATGTAGGCATGGTCGGACCGTTTACGAATTATTCGAGTGCTCATCAACAAATCCCGGTAACGTATACCGATTTATGGGACTTGAACAATTTTGCGAGGGAACATGAACATAAATTTGCTGGAACGGTGACAGAAGTTCGCCGACTTGTTGGATTTTGCATGCTGATGAAGCGAAGTGTTGTCGAAGAGGTAGGGGGCTTCGATGAACGCTACGGATTAGGAAATTATGAGGATGATGATCTATGTTTGCGGACAGCGAATGCGGGTTATCGTATGCTTATTGCGAATGATTCCTTCATCCATCATGTGGGCCATGTGACGACGAATCAGCTCGAGCAGTCAAGCTTGATGATGCTGCTGCATACGAATCGGGAGCAAGCACGCCGGAAGTGGGGGGCTGATATATTTGACCTGTTGTACAAAGCAGAGTCAACCATTACCTTCTGCATTCGCTGGAGAGCACGAACAGAGCCATTGCAAGCTTGCATCGCTTCGATTCATGAAGTGGCAAATGAAATTATCATATGTAATTGTACCGGAGAACAGCGGGAAGACGTTGAACTGGAGACGTCTGTTCCCATTCGGTGGATCGATGCAACGGAAGATATGGATGCAGGTGAAGCATACATCATACAACAAGGATCAGAACAGGCCACACAGGATTATATTTTCCTGATCGATGCGTCAGAATATCTTCCTGCACCTGAACGCAGGCAGCTTCGGGCACTCAAACGCTCCCTAAATCCTGAAGTGAATGCGGTGTGGATGGTGGGAGAGGCTAAGCGGGATGGCCTGCATGAGACTAGGGCAGAACGATTGAGATTGATTCGCCGCAATGTCCAGGTGCCGAATCTGAATGGGATCAGTTTAACGGATTATGATGCGAAACAAGGCGATACAACGCAGCATATCAAGAGTGAGATCCGAGTTGCTAGCTTCGTCTGAAAGCTTGAATGTCAAAAGCCTGAACCTTCACTGCCAGTGATACACTGACGGAGGGTTCAGGCTTTTTTTATATAAATTATGAAATTGGTGATGGTTGTTCGTGCAAATCAGGATGAGAGACGAGCAACTGTTGAAGTGCAAGATTGGCAGGCTCATATTCAGGATAGAAGTTCAGGGCTGAACGATAAGCTGACCATGCATCTTGTGGCTGATTTAATTGCTCATAACATTGTCCCTTATAATAATAGGCGTGGAAGGTAGCGCTGCCGTGAAGGGTTAAATGGTTCAGCTGTTTGTCGCCTAATGCAATACAATGGTCGAACGTTTCGAGTGCCTGTTCGTGTTTGCCCAGTTGATGCAGGATGACACCCTTGTATAAATGAAGATCTACATAATCGGGGTAAAGCACTAATACCTTGTCAATGGCTGGCCAAGCTCCCTCTATACTTCCTGTCTCCAGTAAAATCGAATATTTCAGCTTATATACAAGCGATGGCGGCGTAAGTCCTTCGGATAGGAATCTAACAATTGACCAATTCACGTATTTAAAAGCAAAATCATACTGCTTCATACGCGAATATTCACTCGCTAAGTGATACTCCAGCCATGGATTTGGCTCTTTGGCTTCGATTGCTTTGAGCAATAACGTTATATTGCGCTCGCTTTTGTTCTTGGCATAAGTTACATCATTCAAATAACCGTAATGGTACACTTTGACTGGCAATGTATCGATCTGCGATTCATCTTGATCTGGCAGCACTTCATGAACATTCAATGTCTCGTGAATACTGAACTGGAACTTAAATCCCTTGTGATTTCGAAAGAGGCGAGCATGCGCAATATGAAATGATTCATTCGCTTGAACAGTTGTTCCAATGTAATTAACTAAATGAATCGAGTAGATATCCTTGTCTAAGGTAGGAAGCAGATTCTTCATTGTCTGACGATCATCCACATCCATTTCCTCATCAGCATCCATCCACATAATCCATTCACCTGATGCCTGCTCTAATCCATAATTGCGTGCCAATGAAAAATGATCCTGCCACTCATGTCTAAGCACGGTTGCGCCGAACTCCTGGCATATTTCGATTGTACGATCCGTTGATCCTGTATCCACAACAATAATTTCATCTGCGATAGGCTTGATGCTCTGCAGGCAGCGAGCGATGACATCCTCTTCATTCCGCGCAATCAAGCAGATGGATAAAGTAGGAGATTGCAATCCATTCACTCCTTTTCAGCTTCGTATAAGATAAGTAACTGTATGCAGTGCCTGAAATTGATATTCGGGTGAGAACAGATTAAAAAGCATTGTTCAGAATTTAGCATATGAGATAAACCCTCAGACATAGGATGAGTAACGTAAGTTGCAATGAGGTGCTTGCAAAGGAAAAAGAGAGAGGTGAACAGTTTTGTCACAGGCTAATATTCCAAATATTACTCCGACTATTACGATTACCCTTGGCCAAACCGTAACGTTGCTTTTGGCTTCTATCGCTCTGGAAGAACTGGCTCTTGCTCACATCGTGAATGCAGAGGCAGAGAAAATTCAACTCGTTGTTGGTACACTTGCACCTGGCATCACCCCAGCGGCAACGGTTGCGGAATTGCTGGCGATTGACGACAGTGTAAGAAAAACATTGCAAGATGTAATTAAGAAAGAAATGCTTCTTCAATTTAAGTTAGACAATATACTTAGCAGCTTCCCTGGATTGTAAACTACCTGCAGGTATAGTCATCTAAACTGTCAAGCACCTCGTTGCGCTTACATCTCCTGTGGAGTGGAATAATCTGCAGGAGAATGTACTTTCTTTTTACAAGTTGATCATGTTCAATGGACAAACAAAGCTCGAAACTCAGCATGATGTATTTGTCTATGGCATAAAAATATGAGGAATCGAACTGTAAATGTCTGTGAGTAGCACCTCAATAAGGAGGATATGTATCATGTCCATGCCAAATGTTCCGGATATAAAACCGGAAATTATTCTGAAACGAAAAGAAGTTGTGAACCTGCTGCTAACCTCAATCGCCCTTGAGGAAATTGGATTGTCTCATATTATCAATGCGGAAGGCGAAAAAATTCAGGCCATACTTAGAGATCGGGATGTATGCTTGTCCGAAGCGCTTCAAATTAATGAAAGTGTTGATCGCATGCTGAGAAACGTTGTGAAAAATCAGATTCTGTTGCACTTTAAGCTGGAAGATGTGATTCGACTTGAGAAGCAGCATGACTGTTTTGAGGATTGTGAAGAATAGCATTTCGCCCATATCCGGAGAGAGAGGAGGGAGAACATGAGCATTCAAAAAAATGATGATCATATTCCATCAATTGACGAGGCAGTTGCGCATCTACTGCAATCGCTCTCTCTGGAAGAAGGTGCCCTTGGACAGCTGCTCCTTACCGAGGCTGAGAAAGCAAAGGCGTTCGTTGGCAAGGATAAGAACTTCCCAACTCATCCGACACCTAAGGAAATTGTGGATTACAACTCCTCTGTTGTACAAATTCTGGATTCGATGCTAATGGCGGAGTGGCTGCTGCTGAAGAAGCTGAATATGGTCGTACATATGGAATTCCAAGCACAAACAAGAGATCCTGCTGTCAAGACCAGCGCCCCGATCACAAAGCAGAATGATATAGGCGAAGAGCTGGATTCTGATTCAAACGAATTCGATTATTAATAGATGGATCGAGGTGGATGATGATTAAGACCTTTCAACCTTTGTCTCAAATGCTGCTATCGGTGTTCCATCTCATCCACGCGTTGGATATGAGATGGGATCAGAAAAGTAAAGAATTGCATGTTATACAAATATTGTCAATGGTAGATACGCTGCGTGAGCTTCACCTGTGTACGTATCGAAGGGTGCAGGTATATAAGCAGACGGTAATCGATACACATTCTGAACAATTGGAAGATGATCAGATCAAGGAAGTGCTCGACTCCGTGCATCGCACACAATTTCTGCTCGGTAGATGGATGCTAACGAATCGCTTACTTGTCGAGCAGCTGCAAGAGCACTTACGGTATCTGGAAGACTACTATAAATCTTTCAATCAAGCTTATAAACAAGCAAAGCCGGAACAGATAACGAAGGAAGTGAAGGAAGTCGTTCAACCGATTCAAACTGTGAATCAGGTGTCGAAGGAAATCGTTCAACCGATTCAAACTGTGAATCAGGTGTCGAAAGAAATCGTTCAACCGATTCAAACTGTGAATCAGGTGTCGAAAGAAATCGTTCAACCGATTCAAACTGTGAATCAGGTGTCGAAGGAAATCGTTCAACCGATTCAAACTGTGAATCAGGTGCCGAAGGAAGTCGTTCAACCGATTCAAACTGTGAATCAGTTGTCGAAGGAAATCGTTCAACCGATTCAAACTGTGAATCAGTTGTCGAAGGAAATCGTTCAACCGATTCAAACTGTGAATCAGGTGTCGAGTGCGTTAGATGCCGTCAAGGTTGGCGGTGCTGTGAAAAAGAGACGTCCAACAAGTCCTCCGTTTATGTCCAAAGATGTGCGTAAGCCTCGGCCTCAGACGAAACCAGTAAAAGTAAAGCTGCCAGTGGCGCCGCTCATTGTTACCCATCATCAGGTGGACGGGGACATGATGTCGAATCAAAACAAGATTGTATCAAAAATAGGAAGCAGAATTTACTATAGAAAATAAACGCAACTTACCTCATCACAATGATGTGGAAAGGAGATTGCTTGATGGCAAAATTGAATCTCATTCGAATTGCGGGCTCCAGTTATTGTGCATCTGGACGCTGGGCCGTTGGCGTATACATGGATCCAAAGACCAAGTGTGCGGTACTCATTGATAGCGGTGCGAGTACAAGCGTGGCAAGAGAAGTTGATCATGCTGTCAAAGAGTATGGAGGCAAAATAACGGCGATTATTGCAACGCATGGGCATGTAGTGCAGTGTAGGGGAATCCATTATTTCAAGGATCAATATCCGAACATCAAGATATACAGCACGCATCAAACAGGGATGTACATGCAGCATATGCTCGACGAATCAGATGCTTCTCGTGGAGGCGACAGCATTAAGAGTGAAGATCATGAGCGCAATCATTTGATCACTGACTATATTCCATATGAGGAGGGATCTTTCCAAGTAGGTGCCATCCAGCTGCAAATTGTTACACTGCCAGGACATTGTGCAGGCATGATTGGAGTGATTACACCGGATGATGTTGTATACTGCAGTGATTCATTGTTCGGGTATCATACTTTATCGAAGCAGAAGCTTCTTTACTATACAAATATTGCAGATGCCAAGACATCCATTCGCAAGTTGTTATCGTTAAGTTCCGAAGCGTATGTGCTGTATCATGGCGGATGCATCCGGAAATCGAAAATAATGGATTTGGCGAACCAGCATTTGTCGCGAATAAATGAGTTATCGAATGTTATCTATCAGATCATTCAAGACAGGCCGATAACCTTGGAATCCATTATAGAAAAGGTTATGAGACGATATGGGATTGAGCAGACTATGCAGCAATATGAGATTACAAGTGAGATTACGCGTGCACATGTGACTGAGCTTCGTCGTACGGGTCAGATCTTGCCGAATTTGTTTGAAGGATACCTGTATTTCAAGGGGAGTACTCAGGAGACCATTCCAGACACCGATGATCAAGAGGAACATATAATAGAGAGTAATGCTAACTATGTTTCGAGCTAGTCTAAATGGCTCTAAAGGAGGAGCATGTCATTGGATACTCACGAGCATTTAGAGGATGACCATGCATCAGACATTTCCTCAATACTACTGAAAGATGCTGCAGCGTTCATGGAGAATGGCGAGTGGAAGCGAGCTGTTATTATTTATGAACTATTGTTGGACAAAGGGGACGTCGATGCAAAAACAGCCATTTCCGTGTGCGGGCTCCTAGCAAACGGCTACAAGGAATTGGGCATGGATGCCAAAGTGATTAGAACGATTCTGAGGACGCTGCAATATGAGTCTCCGAGCGCTGATAGTTGCTGCCGCATTGGATATCAATATTTCATACAAGAGAAATGGTCAGAAGCAGCTAGCTGGTATGGATTAGCATTACAGATGCCGTTCTCATCCGCTCAAGCGGATGCAATTGCGAATCATACATGGCTGCCTCACCTGCAATTATGTGTATGCTATGACAAGCTGGGTGATCTCAAGCGAGCCTACCACCATCATCAACAGGCTGCGTTATATGCACCTGATCACCCAAGTGTCATTACTAATGAAGTGTATTTTGGCCCCTATTTTGAGATGCTGGACAAGAGCGGATCTCAGAATTGTGGGCTATCTCTGCTTATTCCGTCAGTTCCGGAGCGCTTCACCTTTTTATCTTCATTATTAGCTGACCTTCATCAACAAGCGTTTGGTAAACCTGTGGAAATACTAGTCCTCATTGACAATAAAAAAAGAACAATTGGCGAAAAACGAAACCAATTGCTCAAACAGGCTCAAGGACGGTTTGTTGCCTTTATTGATGACGATGATCAAATCAGTCCTCATTATGTGGATGCTTTGCTGGAGGCGATCGAGAAAGAACCTCGTGCCGATTGTATTGTGTTCGACGTACAGGTGAAGCTGAACGGCATTCCCGATAAACTGTGCAAATACGGTGTTGAATATCAGCATGGGCAAGACGCGCAGTATTATTATCGAAAACCGAATCATCTCATGTGTTATGCGAAACGAATTGCACTTGTACATCAGTTCCAAGATATTAGCTACGGGGAAGATGATGAATGGGGCGGCAGATGCGCTGCTGACATTCAGCTTCAACATCGGATTCCGCAAGTACTTTACACGTATGATTGGATGCCTAAGCCTTGGGACTGGTACCACAAACAGTAGGAAACTTGGCTGTGAGTCTATTGATTAGGGTGTGCATACATTTGTTGAAGTTGATGCGAAATGAGAGGATGCATTTCTGAGTAAGCGGCATCTCCTTTAGGGAACAACACGCCCAATCCGCTGGAATGCTCAAATTGGAAAGAAGGGTGCTGAGCGATTAATTCGTCCCATAGCTGCCACACGCCAAATCCATAAAGTCGGACGGAGATATCATGGAACAATACGATTCCGTTATCAGCTAGCTTAGGCAGCCAAGTATGGTAGTCATGGTGTACAGCCTCATACTCATGGAATCCGTCAATATGAAGAAGATGAATGGAGCCATCCTCGAAGTGCTGAAGCGCATCATCGAATGTGGATTGTAATAACGTGGCAACATTCGGATATAAGGATGCTGCAATCTGTCCCACTTCTTGATACACGTCCTCATTATAGGCACCAGAATGGGAGTCACCTACCCATGTGTCCACTGCATAGCACTTCGCAGACAAGTCATTGTCCCTTACAGCTTCGCAGAAGCTGAAGAAGGAAGCTCCCCAATGCGTACCAAGCTCAACGATTAATTGCGGCTTCACAAATGATACCAGATCATATGCGAATTCACGATGACCTGTCCAAGCGGAATAGGTTAGCACATGTGGTGCAACATGATCATACTCGAAGCTTTTACGATGGAATTTCCATTCAGTCATAAGGATACCTTCTTTCTATAGTTGAATATCTTCGAAATGCATGGAGGCTATGGATGGATATGAAGCATCAAGTTACCTTCGAAACGAAATGTTACGAAAAGGATTGGAAAGCGCTGCTCATGACGGATCGATTGCAAAGAGCAGTGACACTGAACGAGTACTCCTTCTCTGATGTGATTCTCTATATAAATAATGTAAATGATGTCGAAGAAGTTTCCTTCTATGCACAGAAATTAGTGGATTCAGGAGTAATCAGCGAATATGCAGTTGTTGAGCATTGGGCCGACGAGGCACTGCAGTATTTCCAGATTGAGAAGGAATCTTTTGCGGGAGGCTACTATTATTCTATTTCGGAGCTGGTAAGTATATACCGATGCCATACGCCTTATTTGCTTCATTTCTCCGGGGACTCCATACTAGAATCCTCCTTCTCATGGATTGATGAGGCTATCAGCCGTATGGAGTCCGATCGGAGCATCAAGGTAGCTAATCCGGTCTGGAATGGTAGATATGATGAAGCTAGGTTCGAAGCCGAGAGCGAAGACGAGTTCTTCTATATCGGATATGGATTCTCAGATCAATGTTATCTAGTAAATGCACAAGATTTCAAGTTTGCGTCTTATCATGAGATACATCCTGCGTCGCAGCGTTATCCGGTATATGGTGGAGAACTATTTGAGAAACGAATTGATGCATGGATGCGCAATAAAGGATTCAAGAGATTGACTTATAAATATGGAAGTTATGTTCATCCACGATATTAAGGACGGAACTATCGTTGAAATAGGCATTTGGTTACAGATGTGACAAGAACCCCTTATCCTGTAAACACATATATGTATATGGTATCCAGAGTTTACATTATAGGATAGGGAGGGATATTTGTTGTCGCAAGCCAACATACCTAATATTACACCCATTATTACGGTAACTAGGGATGACGCAATCAATTTATTACTGTCCTCTATTGCTTTAGAAGAGCTCGGGTTAAGTCATATCCTTAATGCAGAAGGTGAAAAAATACAGTTTGCGCTTGGTACGCTGCCAGGAGTTACATCTCCTCCAGCGACTTTGAGTGATGTATTATTAGTAAATCAAAGTGTGCGTGATACAATTCGTGATGTGACGAAAAAAGAAATGCTGCTTCAAACAAAGTTGGAAACGGTTCTAGCAGCGCCAGTTGTTGCCGCAACCGGGGCAACAGGTGCAACCGGAGCAACAGGAGCAACAGGAGCAACAGGTGCGACAGGTGAAGCTGGGACAACAGGTGCAACGGGAGTAACCGGGGCAACGGGCGCAACCGGGGCAACAGGGGTGGGCACAACCGGGGCAACGGG
Organism: Paenibacillus sp. MER 180; assembly: GCF_023713665.1. Taxonomy (NCBI): domain Bacteria; kingdom Bacillati; phylum Bacillota; class Bacilli; order Caryophanales; family Paenibacillaceae; genus Paenibacillus; species Paenibacillus sp. MER 180. The sequence goes on from NZ_JAMAVT010000003.1 coordinate 413,584, forward strand.
CTCGACCGGTGTAACAGGTGCGACAGGAGAAACTGGCGCCACAGGTTCGGGAGCCACAGGAGCTACAGGAGCCACGGGTGCGACAGGTGCACAGGGTATTACTGGTCCAACTGGCCCGGGAGTAGGAGCCACAGGAGCTACGGGAGCCACGGGAGCGACAGGCGAAACGGGAGCAACAGGAGCCACGGGAGCAACGGGTGCAACAGGAGCAACCGGAGCAGGAGCCACGGGAGCAACGGGTGCAACCGGCGTAACCGGAGCGACCGGCGCCATCGGAGCGACAGGAGCGACAGGTGCAACCGGAGCAGGAGCCACGGGAGCCACAGGTGCGACGGGCGAAACGGGAGCAACCGGTGCCATCGGAGCGACAGGAGCAACCGGAGCAGGAGCCACGGGAGCCACAGGTGCGACGGGCGAAACGGGAGCAACCGGCGCCATCGGAGCGACAGGAGCGACAGGAGCAGGAGCCACGGGAGCCACAGGTGCGACGGGCGAAACGGGAGCAACCGGCGCCATCGGAGCGACAGGAGCAACAGGAGCAACCGGAGCAGGAGCCACGGGAGCCACAGGTGCGACGGGCGAAACGGGAGCAACCGGCGCCATCGGAGCGACAGGTGCAACCGGAGCAGGAGCCACGGGAGCGACGGGCGAAACGGGAGCGACGGGCGCCATCGGAGCGACAGGAGCAACAGGTGCAACCGGGGCAGGAGCCACGGGAGCCACAGGTGCGACGGGCGAAACGGGAGCAACCGGTGCCATCGGAGCGACAGGAGCAACAGGAGCAACCGGAGCAGGAGCCACGGGAGCCACAGGTGCGACGGGCGAAACGGGAGCAACCGGCGCCATCGGAGCGACAGGAGCGACAGGTGCAACTGGAGTAGGAGTAACAGGAGCAACAGGTACGACAGGTGCACAAGGTATTACCGGACCGACTGGACCGACTGGACCAACTGGGCCGACGGGAGCAATCGGAGCAACCGGAGTTGGAGTTACTGGAGTAACGGGTGCGACAGGGGCACAAGGTATAACCGGATCAACTGGGCCGACGGGAGCAACAGGTGTTACGGGAGCGACTGGAGAAACAGGAGCGACAGGAGCAACCGGAGTAGCCGGGGTAACCGGAGCCACAGGAGCAGGAGTTACCGGAGCAACTGGTCCAGCGGCACCATCTATTATTCCATTTGCGTCGTTCTTACCAATATTGCTAACGACTGGTTTCTGTGGAGTAGCGGGTATTGGTGGTCTCATTGGATTCGGCAACAGCGCACAAACTCCTTCGGTACTTGGAGCTACTATCGACCTTACGGGAGGACCTGGGATACCTTTAAATCTTGCATTTACAGTTCCATGTGGAGGAACCATTAAATGTATAGCTGCATACTTTAGTGTTACTTCAGGGCTCTGCTTAGACTGCTTGGGTGGGGTTAATCAAACGTTAACGATTCATGCTCAACTCTGGCAATCCACTGTGCCAGATAATATCTTTACACCAATAGCAGGAACGTTAGTAGATCTGCAGCCATCATTGACGGGAGTTATTACGTTAGGTGAACACGTAAATGGGTTGCTGTCGGGCTTGAATATCGTAGTTCCACCTCAAACTCGCTTGCTTTTGGTATTCTCCGTTACGACTACTGGATTGACAGAGCCAATTTCGATTGCAGGTTATGCAAGTGGAGGAGTCACTATCATTTCGAATTAACTGAGAGTCGAATATCCTTCCTGCTCTTTAGTTTGATACGAAAAAAAGGCAGCCGCTTGGGCCAACGATGCATCATCGTAAGACTCAAGGGCTGCCGCTCTATTTATAGCTGCATCTTATATTATAGGTTTGTATCGATATCTGCCCACATTTCCTCATCAACGTCAAGCTTAATCTGATGACGGAATACACGTTGTCCGTATTCCTTGCTCATGTACTGTTCAATAGCTTCCAGCAGATTGGACTCAATCAAGTATTGGGAGCGATCATGCACCCATACTTCAGCTGTGAATCCATGCTCTTCATCCCAGCACAGCTCAACATTTACATCTTCGGGTCGAACCTGCTTGCGCATCGCCATGTGAAGGCATACAGCATTAATGAGTTCGTCCATAGAGAGACGAAATTGCATTAATTCCACCGCCCAGGACCTGGTGTAGATGGGTTGCGTTTATTTCTGAACCTCTTCACAACCATCATAACAAGGCTGATGAGAAGGAATATTGCCATTACGTTGATCATAAGCCCAAGGATGTCTCCCAGGAATCCAAGATTGCCGAACATGCTGCCGAACAACATTCCAGCTAATCCACCAATCATTAAGCCTTTCATTAGGCCGCCGCCACTGAAAAATCCACGTTGCTGTGTCGGTGCTGTGCTTGATGTATTGCTCTTATTGGTGTTGTCTGTACGATTCACCTGATTCGTAGACTTGTTTGGAGCTGGCTTGTACTTCTGAACTCCAGAGCGGAATGAACCTCCGCGCTTGGCATCAGCCACGTCTATCACCGTCGGTGTTGTTACCGCGAAGATAAGGAAGAATGCCATAACGACCATGATCCATTTATTACGCATGAATTGCCTCCCTATTGATGTAATATTTGTTGACAAGTAATAATACGTGTTCGAGTAAAAAGAGGTTTCAAATAAATATTGAAATTGATACAATAAACGAAATTAAGTTCATTGCAACGAGGACTGTTTTTATAGTAGGAGGAACACGATGCGATATCCAAAAGCGTATATTGAATATTTGGCACATTTCCATGGGCCAAGAGACTGGTTCGAATGTCATGAAATTATGGAAGAGTATTGGAAGGAGGAGCCCTCTGCGGAACGGAAACGTCAGTGGCTTGCACTTGTACAAATTGCTGTAGGCCTCTATCACGAGCGCCGAGGTAATGTGGCAGGGACATTGAAAATGTTATCAAGTGCACTTGGACATGCGGAAGCGATCGACTGGGGGGCGCTTGGAATTAATGGTGAGACCCTGAAGCATGAATTGAAGGAACGGGTAGCATTACTCACAGATGAGAACAAGATGACAAACGCAGCTTCCACATACTCGGAGTGGAACTTTCCAATAGAAGATCAATATCTGCTTGAATTATGTATCCAATCTTGTGCGGATAAGGGATGGACTTGGTGTATGAATGGCAGTCAATCAATTGCAGCGGTTAGAGACAAGCACCTGCTGCGCGATCGGACAGACGTCATCGAAGCGAGGCAGCAAGCATTCAAGGCTAGAACCACCAATAGAAAGTCGACACGATCAGGAAAATAAGGATCCCGTCTGTAGATACCAAGATACGGACGGGAACCAGATGTTTATGAATCAGAATCCTCTTGTTCTAACATTTGAACAACCCAGCGGCACCATTCAATTTGGGCGGCAGCAAGAGAAATTGCACGATGAAGCAGGATATAGTCGCCGAAATGCTTGGATCGAATATGGCGATCTTCCTCAGAGATTCGATCAAGCAATTTCTCAAAATAAGCCGTTTTGGTCTCCAGTTGTTTCATTCGGGTTAGGAATAATGGAATCGTGATTTCTTTCTCGGTCATCCAAATGCACTTTGTTTTTAAGCTGAGCTCATCACGTGTCATTTGCTCCGCAGGAGGTTCGCCCAGCCAATCCAATACAACAGACTTCCCTTGTTCAGTAATGGAATAGACCTTCTTGTCGGGTTTGTCCCGCTGTTCAATTCGCACAAATTGAACCAAGCCCTCTCGTTCGAGCTTTGCCAATAACGGATAGATCTGGCTGTGCTTCGCTGGCCAAAACGGCTGGATACGGAGCATAAGATCATAACCAGAACAGGAATCGCTAGCTAGAAGGCCTAGCAATCCGTATGACAATGTATTCAGCAACCCTAACACCTCCTCTTTCTTTCAATGTACCCCTTCTGTCGTTTCTACTTCATTCAACTTGTAACCATAGCAAGAATGCAAATGATACAATCCCCATTATATGTAAGAATATACATAATATCAAGTGTGATTTGAAAGATCTCAGCAGTTATTATTTCCCTCATATCGGATGTGGATAGATCCCGTAAGTGGCATGGTTGCTTCGCATAGAGCATGAGGGTATGATGAGAGAGCAAGCATGATTAGGGAAACGGGGTTATTGTCAATGCGAACATCACAACAAAATCAAAATCGAGACCGGGCTATACCGGTTATTATATTATCTGGCTTTTTAGGAACGGGTAAGACGACATTGTTGAAGCAGTGGCTGCAGTGGAGCACAGAAGAGAATTTAACACCTGCTGTCATTATGAATGAAGTTGGTGAAGTGAATTTGGACGGTCAGCAGCTTCCGCCTGAAGTGGCGATGAAGGAAATGCTCGGTGGCTGCATATGCTGTTCGTTCCGCGGCGACTTCAGCACCAAGCTGTATGAGCTTGTACAGGAAGAACAGCCGGATGTCATCTATGTGGAATGTACGGGAATAGCAGAGCCGATGGAACTGGTCGAGTCAATTACCGAAGTTTCTCTATATTCAGATATTGTGTTGACTAACATCGTGACGGTTGTCGATGCCAAACATCTGGGAGACCTGCTAGATGATGAGACCGCCATCCAGAAAGCGAACCGCAAGATGATGCGATTGCTGGAAGAACAGGTACGAGCGGCAAACACAATCCTATTAAATAAATCTGATTTGGCGACAGCTGAACAGCTCGATAAAGTACAGCAGCATGTGAAGCAATGGAATGCACACGCTAGCCTTGTCATTACTGATCATGCCGTCGTCGAACGAGAGCTGTGGATTCAGAGCTGTGTACATGCAGGAGGATCGTTATTGCTTGTTGAAGATGATGTGCAATCCAGCGAAAATACGAATAATACACATGCGCAGCATGGTCATGATCATCTCCATGTGGAGCATGCGAAGAAGGATTCACACCATCATTCTCATTCACATGCTCATGATTTCGTCACAGCGTGGACGCATCCATTGTCTGAGCCGATGGACAGTGAACGATTTGAAAATTGGCTGTCCACGCTGCCTTCAAATGTGTATCGTGCTAAAGGGATTGTAAGCTTTACTGATACGACGAAGCGTTATATGTTCCAATTTGCATATCGTCAATCTGAATTTATTCCGATAGCGCCTCAAGGCGAGGTGAAGGATGTGCTTGTCGTTATCGGTGAGCATTTGGATACGGGATTGCTTCAGCGAACTTTTGAAGAGGCCGTGTACAAGGCTTAGGTGTTTGTTGTTGAGTAGATGATTACATCTTAACATGGAGATCGTACAAGGATGAGCCAAATCGACTTTCATCATAATTTTAATCAATTTTTTGACGGACTTGAAATAAAGCGAATGGATTCGAACCGCAACGAACAATTACTGCTCCCTTCACATATAGGTGAGGGGACGATTCGAAGATTTATTCCGCGCACCGATATTGAAGTTATTGTCTCGAATTATACGATGAACCGTGAGCGAACCATATCGCTGCAAACGGAGGCAGCGATGGTTGAACTGCAGTATTGCTTGCAGGGGACTAGGGGAGTGAGCATAGCTGGTGAGCGAAATGAAATCATCCCAGGAATATGCTCCCTGCAATTGATTAAACAAGCAGATGCGAGGTTTGAGTTTACTGGCAATACGACGTACCATATGGTCAGCATTGGTATCCCAATTCACACCTTTCATCATTTTATGGAGGAAGGTGATGGGACGAGAAGGGTGGATTTCTCGCAGCTACTTGGCAGCCAAGATTATGGGTGTGAATATGAACGAATTACGCCTGCTTCTACCTTACGTTTGCATCAACTGCTTGAAGCATCCTTGATGTCCAGTACTCGAAATATTGAATTGGAATGCCGTGCTATGGAGTTATTAGAAGAAGCCTTCCAACTGTTCTTCTCGAATCCCAGAACATCTCATACGAAGAAGATGAGTAGAACGGATATGCAGAAGGTTAAGCAGGCAAGAGAAATTATGGTGCAGCAAATGTCAGATCCGCCCTCATTGCTGGAGTTGTCTCGCATGGTGGGCTTGAATGATTTCAAGCTGAAAAAGAGCTTTAAAGAAATGTACGGAGCAACTGTATTCGGCTATTTACGAGAGAAGCGGCTGGAGAGAGCACTGTTTCTGCTGCAGCAGGGCAAGCTGAATGTGACGGAGGCCGCTTATGAAGTGGGTTACTCGAATGCCAGTTATTTCTCGGAAGCTTTCCGCCGCAAATATGGTGTGAATCCTGGAAGCTTAGTCCGTCAATCAGAACGAATATAACATCTTTACTACAAACATGTCTCTGTATACAGTAATGCAGAATGACCTCATTTCCTAATAATTTGATAATCTTGTAGACCGCTCTTGTGAGTGGTCTTTTTTTGATGGACGACACCGCAAACACGAACACGCAGTATGGTACCGTTCAGAGATCGAACAAGGCTCTGTGTCTCTTACAAGGGGAGGACGTAGAGCCTTGCTGCATTCGAAATGATATTTAGGATTTGGACGCTGCTCGATACTTGTCTAAGAATTCCTTTACCTTCTCAGGATCTGCCTTCAGTTCATTCCCGGTCTTTACGATTGGGCTGACCGTCGAGGCTGCCTTGAAGATATGGTTATTGTAGAATTTCAAGAAGTCTTCTTGGTTGATAGAGTATAGAACTGCTTTTCGCAGGTCTGCACTCTTGGCTACTTCTCGATTCGCTGTGTTGAAGAGCAGGTAAGATACTGCATTGCTCTCAATGCTTTGTAAGGACAGCTTGCTGTCATTTTTCACAAGGTCAAATTTTGTTTCAGGCACTCCATAGTTGACATAGATTTCACCGCTTCGAAGTGCGGCCAATTGGCTGTCAGCATCCTTTATGAAGCGCAGAATGACTTTATTGATTTTCGGTTCATGCTTTGTGCCTCTCAAGTAACCCGGATTTTTGTATAGAATCGCTTCATAATCATTTTTATAGGACAAGATATATGGTCCGCTCGTAACCAGTACGTTATTGTATTTGTTACCTTCCGTAACTGTATTCTGATCTCCATATGGAATGTCCTTGTTAACATCGAACTTCGCTACATCGTATGTATTGATGCGCTCTACCTGCTGCTTCGATACGATTCCTGCCGACTGATGGGCCAAATAATTTAATACTTGAGGGAAAGGTTCAGTTGTTGTCAATTTGATAACTTGATATTTGCCGGTCTTGCTGTCCGCGTCATTTTTATTCGTGACAAGTGAGGAAATCTTGTTTTCAAGTCCTTGCTCTAGCACAGTCTTAATTGTGTCACTGCCTCCTGAGAGCTTCGCCGTTTCCAGCTCCTTCAGATCTGAGACAATCTCAACGGACTTAATATGCTCATGCAGGCTGTACGTGCGATGATCGGGAACAGAGTTCTTATCCTTTGCCCGATTCAGGGAAAATACAACATCGTCAGCTCCAACGCGCTCGCCGGTATCAACAGCAAGCTTGTTCTCAATTTTGGTAAAATGGATATCATCTCTCAAAATAAAGTAATAATCCGAGTTGCCTTCAGCAATTGCGTGATTGTAGGACAAGGAACCGTCTGAAGTGATGCGGTCATCATCGGTCAGATTAATGAGACGTACATACATATTCGTATTGATCATGTTGATCGATCCATCATTGCCTTTAATCGGATCAAGGGAGGTCAGCGTTGAAGATCCTTGCGCCAAAATGAGAGGAGTTGCTTGACGCTTGGAAGTATCCTTAAAGTCTACATCCTCCCAGGCAAAGGAACGAGACTTGGACAATCTCACGGAATCTCCATTCAGCAGGTCTTTATTGTAAGCTTGGCTCTTTAACGAAATATATAAGGGCACAATATAAGCTTGATCAAACACGAGCCGCTGCTCCAATTGCTTGTAGGTCTCGATAAACTCGGCAGGGGTCTGTGAGGCCGCTTTGTCGATCAGTGCATCGATTTCCGGATCAGCGAGGATACTGTAGTCTCCGCCTGATTTGAACAGGGAACGTACGGCATAATCGGGATTTCCCGTTACGGTGGTCCAGCCTGACAGTGCGATATCATAGTTGCCAGCTTCCTTCTGAGCCTTGAAGCTGCCGTAATCCGGCTGCAAGTTCAACTTCACGTTGAAGCCATTTTTGGTTAGTTGATCACGAATGATGTTAAGATCGGATTCGCCAGTGCTCATGCCCAGCAGTTCGATGGTCACTGGTGATCCCGTTTCTGTTTGAGGCTTATTTTCATCGCTTTTGGCAGGCTCTTTGCCAACGGTAGCGGATTTCGTACTTAGCGAGCATCCGCTTGCTAACACGAGTACAGACAATAGTAAGATGAAGAACTTGCTTTTGGATAGCATGTAAGTTCCCTCCCATAATCTCTTATTTGTGATTCTGACTTCTTTGTTCGTGAGCGTATTTTGCAGCATGACTTGTGGCCATTTTTTCCTGTGTTAGGCTAAGTGATCGCATTCCCTCAGTGCATTTTCGGATCAAGTGCATCCCGTATTCCATCGCCAAGGAAGTTAAAGGACAACACAAGTGCGATGATAGCAATGCCTGGGTAGATAGCGAGATAAGAATGTGATTCAAGATAAGTGCTGCCAAGCTTCAAAATGTTGCCCCATTCTGGGATATGCGGCTCAACGCCAAGTCCTAAATAACTTAAGCTGCTTGTTGAAATAACCGCGCCACCGATTGTAAGTGTCGACTTTACAATCATCGGGGCAAGTGAATTCGGTACAATATGCTGGAATATAATTGCCAACTTCCGTTGACCAAGGGCCCTGGCTGCTTCCACGTATTCGTATGTAGCTACGACCATGACGCTAGCTCTCATCGTGCGGGCATAGCTTGGAATTGATCCGATGCTTAGTGCAGCAATGAGATTGATCGTGTTGGCGCCGAATGCCGCGATGATAGCGATAGCAAGCAATATCCCCGGAATAGCGTAGAGCACATCGAGCAGCCGCATAATGATATTGTCCGTCCGGCGTCCATAGAAGCCGGAGATGGCGCCGAGCACACCGCCCACAATGACAGGGATTGCTGTAGAAATGATTCCGACAATGAGTGAGATACGAGATCCAAATATAATTCTCGAAAATAGGCATCTGCCAAAGTTGTCGGTGCCGAGCGGGTAGGTGAGGCTCGGTGTTTGCAGAATCGCACTGTAATCATTCTCCACAGCGATGCTGTAATCGAAGGTGAAGAAGCTGCAAATCGAGATCGAGAACAAGAAGAGGATAAAGAATAACCCTGACATGGCTGCTGCATTCCGAGTTATTCGTTCCCATACTTCCCTCCACTTCGCACCAGTCTCATCATACGGATTGTTCAGTAGCAGCATGACTCCAAGCAGCAGAGCGAATATATTCCCGGTAATCGCTGTGAACAGGAGTAGAATCGCAACGATCCGTATCCATGGCTGTATTCGGTTCTGTATAATGCCGCAAGCTATTAGAATGAGGATTATGAGTTGGAAAGTGGCGATCACGAGCAGGATCAGCATCGCCGCTGGGAACGTATCGGCCACATAGGGCTTAAATAGATTTAGAGCAGAGACGCCGATAACAAAGAGCTGTGTCAGCAGCATGTATACAGCTAAGGAATAATGCAGCGAAGCTCTGCTTTTCAACAAATGAAGGGAGGCGGCTGCAATAAATACATTCCCAGTGAGAAGGCTTAGTAATAACAGATAACCCACAGATCGCGTAGAGGTTCTGATGTCGCCGCTTCTGCTGATATCATGCTTAATCTTGATCGTGACACCCAACTGAAGCAAGGTGAAGAAGATATATAGGACAGCAGCGGTGAATACATAATGCCGTACAGCTTGATTTGTTACATCATAACTGTTCACCAGCAGGAGTAGAGACAATAAGGATGATACGATGGTCGCGAAGCTGGCGTACTTGTATTCTCTATTTGTTTTCAGTCGGTTTGTGTTATCGCATCGTTTGTCTAGTAATTTTTTCATGATTCACCTGCTTTAGTATTGTTTCATCTTGGTACGAATCCGTGGGTCAATGAAGGCGTACATAATATCCACCGCTAAATTGACCAGTGATATCGTAATCGCCGTGTAGACAACACCTCCCATAATGGCAGGAATATCTGGAATGAACTGCTTATCGATGATATAACTGCCGATACCGCTAATATTGAACACCTTTTCAGTAACTGCAGCTCCTCCAAGCATTGCTCCAAATTGCAATCCCACGACCGTAAGAATCGGAATGAGGGCATTTCTTACAGCATGCCGGAGCAGTACCTGCCGATTGTGCAGCCCCTTCGCTCTAGCAGTTACTATGTAGTCCTCATGAATCACCTCAAGAGTAGAAGCGCGGGTCATGCGGGCAACGGATGCTGTCAATCCTGTTCCAAGTACAATGACCGGCATAATGACAGACAGCCAATTATTCGGATTATAGGTAGCAGGCAGCCATTTCAGATGAATGGAGAAGTTAAGAATGAAGATCAGTCCCTGCCAAAAGTTGGGTATTGATAAACCGAGCAATGCGATGAAGATGAACGTATAATCGAACAATGTATTTGGTCGTGTTGCAGAAATGATGCCGATCGGCAGTGCAATGAGGAGAGCAAGTGCAAGTGAAATAATTGTTAGCGTTAACGTAATTGGAAATTTGGCTGCGATGGCAGTTGATACTTCTTCGTTGCCTGCAAATGAACTGCCTAAATCAAATGTGGCGATGCCTCTTAACGTGTTCCAGAGTTGAACGAAAAAGGGTTGATCCAAACCGTGCATCTTATTGAACGCCTCGATCTGCTCCACTGTTGCCGTTTCTCCCAAAATATTAACTGCGGGATGGAATGGGGACAGCTTCAATATGGTGAATACGACAATAGAGACCCCGATAATTACAAGCAGGCTCATCATCAATCGTTCAAATATGTATTTGAGATATGCGTTGTAATACAAGAGCACAAGCAGATACATCGGAAATCCGGGAAGTAAGGTCAAGATGATAAACAGCGGGTGTCGAAGCAAGGCTTGAAAGGTGTCAGAGTACGTAGTGTGTCTATGGAGTCGTTGGTCAAGCTGCTTAATTGTATGTTCATGTACGGCTTGGCGGAATTGTTCTTCAGTCAACTTATGAACCTGGCGATTGAACTGGAGATTGTCTATGTTCTCACCGAAGAAGCGATGCTTGCAGCGCAGTTGATCCTCGAAGTCGGCTTGAAGCTTCTCTTTGTAACCAGAAGCGAGGAGTTCCTGCGTGACCAAATCTCGTGTCGCTTGGACGTTATCATCCCTTCGTCTAACCTGATAGATAATGTATGCCGCAAGGTGGACAGGCAAGCCGAGCAGTATGGCAAGACGTGCATTGATTGGGTTCAAGCTCAACTTTGTATAGCTGTGGCTGATTGTCTCTGTCCATTTTGGAAGCCTAGGCGCTTCAGTATATTCCATTTGCATGTAGCATAAGCACCTCCTTCACTTTTAAATTGTATAATTCCGATGGATATAGTATATTTTATTTCAAGGTTTTGTCAAGAACTGTTAGCAAACCTATTCATCACTATGATAGACGGGAGAGCGGGCATGGAGCATATCCTTCAAGTTCAGGATTTATCGGTAGCATTTCAGAATCGGGAGCAAGAGATTCATGCGGTTCGAGGCGTAAGCTTTGTGGTCAACCCAGGCGAGACACTCGGAATTGTGGGCGAATCAGGGAGTGGCAAGAGCATTACTGCACGATCCATCATGCGCCTGCTGCCTTCGTCGATAGCATCAAAGCAGAGTGGTACGATTATTTTATTAGGTGAGGACGTGGCGCTTTATTCAGAGTCCGACATGGAGAATGTTCGTGGACGGCACATCGGGATGATTTTTCAAGATCCGATGACTTCATTGAATCCAACGATGAGCATTGGAAGTCAAATTGCAGAGAGCTTAATCAAGCATCAGGATATGACAGTTGCACAGGCAAAGGCGGAAGCGATCAACATGTTGAAGATGGTTGGGATCCGCAATAGTGACGTGCGTTATTCTCACTATCCTCATGAATGCTCAGGCGGCATGCGTCAAAGAGTGATGATCGCTATCGCCCTTGCCTGCAGGCCGGCACTCCTTATTGCAGATGAACCGACAACTGCACTGGATGTTACAATTCAAGCGCAGATCTTGAGTGTCATGAAGCATATGCAGAGAGAATTTGGTACTTCAATCATTCTCATTACACATGACCTTGGTGTCGTAGCAGGGATGTGTGATCGTGTGCTCGTCATGAAGGAAGGAGAGATTGTGGAGGAAGGCTCGACCGTAGAGCTATTCGCCAATCCACAACATCCATATACGCTAAAATTATTGAATGCGCTTCCCCGATTACATGAGAAGAAGGTGAAGTCTGCCCCATTCGTTCGTCCTCGGTTGGCTGATCAACGTCCATTGCTGGAGGTTCGTTCCTTGAAGCAGCATTTTGATTTGGGCAAAGGGAATATCGTAAAGGCAGTTAACGATATTAGCTTCTACATCCAAGAGGGGGAGACGCTTGGCGTGGTGGGCGAATCCGGCTGCGGCAAATCAACGACAGGAAGAGCGATATTGCGCCTGCATGAGCCGACTGGCGGTGATGTGCTGTATCAGGGCATGTCGGTAAACCGATTGTCAGCACAGGAGATGAAAATCGTTCGCAGGCAAATGCAAATGATCTTTCAGGATCCGTACGCGTCATTGAATCCGAGATGGAAGGTTATTGATCTGATCGGTGAAGCGCTGGATGTTCACCGATTGGTCTCAAGCAAGCAAGAGCGGAAGAAGCGGGTAGAGGATCTGCTCGATATGGTTGGGCTAGAGCCATCTCATGCTATGCGTTATCCGCATGAATTCTCTGGAGGGCAGCGTCAGCGCATCGGAATCGCTAGAGCGCTTGCGGTAGAACCGAAATTCATTGTGTGTGACGAACCACTATCAGCGCTTGATGTATCGATACAAGCCCAAATTGTGCAGCTGATGCAGGAGCTTCAGCAACGTCTTGGCTTAACCTACTTGTTCATTGCACATGACCTGTCTATGGTCAAGCATATTAGTGATCGGGTAGCTGTGATGTATCGCGGCAAAATCGTAGAGTTGGCAGAAAGCGAAGCATTGTATTCGAACCCGCAGCATGCGTATACGAAGTCATTGTTAGCCGCAATTCCTGTACCGGATCCGCAGATCGAAATGCGGAAGCCTCGTGCATTCATGGAAGAACTGGAGGAATGCGATCCGTATCAGCTGGAGCGTTCCCGATTGGTCGAGGTTGCCTCGGGTCACTGGGTGTCCATTCCTTCGTAGGTCAAGCTTATATGGAACTATTGGAAATAATAACAAAAAAGCTCCTGTATCAGAACACAAGTTGGTTCTGGTACAGGAGCTTTGCCCGTGTCTATGTAACGGGATTATCGAGTAGCAGAGGGCGAATGCTGCCCATGCCCTGGTTCGGAATCCTTATCTTCCAAGAAGCGATATCCGTCTGCAACCCATTCCAATGCCCCCGTATCTGGATGGATGACCATGCCATGCACAGGTACGTCAGAAGGAAGAAGCGGGTGCTTGCGCAGCACTTGTACGCTGTTCATTACCCCTTCATGGACATCATTGAAGCCTCGCAGCCAGTGGTGCAGCTTAATGCCGGAGTTCGTCAGTGTATCCAGAACGACATCTTCAACGCCGCGCTTCTTAGCCTTGTCAATAATTTGTTGAGAGTTTAAGCCAGTCATCCCGCAGCCATAGTGTCCGATAACGATAACCTCATCGGCTTCCAGTTCATAAATAGCGACAAGCACACTGCGAACAACACTTCCGAATGGCTGTGAAATGATTGCACCTGCGTTTTTAATAATTTTTACGTCGCCATTTCGCAAATTCATTGCTTTTGGAAGGAGCTCGACAAGTCGAGTATCCATGCATGTGATAATGACCATTTTCTTGTCGGGGAATTTGTCAGTTAAGTACTGTTCATATTCGCGCTTCTCGACGAATTCACGGTTGAAATCTAAGATGTTTAACATGTTGGACATGTTTTTCCCTCCCTTGCATGTTGACGCTTCATTTGTTGTCACGGCGATCCTTGCATGCGACATGTGTCGAATAAATTTGTTGTGCACTGCTTAGCTTGTAAAAGCCGCCTGTTCCCGATACATCAAGGTTCAATTTCTCATCAAAGAACACCATATGATGCCGGTTCATGTAGATGTCAAGCGGGACACTGCTTTGCAGCTGCACGTCATCTGCGTCAGCCTGCGGGGCGATCCATATGGCGGGCACGCCGTTGACGGCGCAGCCGCAGCCTTCCGTATCGTGTACAAGCTTGATAATTCCGCCATCTGCGGAGCTGAGACGCTGCTTGAGCTGCTCTTCGGCAGCTTCAGTCACTTGAATCCAAATTGACATCGAATCTGCTCCTTTATGGCTTGACATGTTCGAGTAAGTGTACAAATAGCAATGTAACAATGATTCCAAAATACGAATCGTTATTCACAATCGCTTTCGAATGTTGATTATATCGTTTTCACCGCGTATCATCAAGAAGGAAGACTATACATAATTCGAGGTGAAATAGGCATGAATGCGCAAAATGAGGCAATCTTGCAGAAATTTCGGGATATAACAACGAAACTGAAAAGTTATGGTGAAGCATTAAGCATTTTGCATTGGGATCTGCGCACAGGTGCTCCGCGCAAGGGGGCTGAACAGCGTTCTAAAACAATCGGAGCATTGTCCGAGGATATGTTCAAGCTGTCCGTATCGGATGAGATGGGCGAATGTTTGGATGCATTGGAGCAGGCTGATGTATTCGGCGAACTGTCCGATGCAGATCGTAAAATGGTTACAGATGCGCGTAAGGAATACAACCGCAGCCGCAAAATTCCTCCCAAGCTGTATCAAGAATATGTCGTATTAACCTCGCATGCAGAGACGATGTGGGAGGAAGCGAAGGAAAAGGCTGATTTTGAAATGTTCGCTCCGTATTTGCGTGACATCGTAGCGAAGACGCAGCAATTGATCGATTATTGGGGCGTGAAGGACACGCGCTATGACACGCTGCTTGATATGTATGAGCCAGGGATGACGGTGGAGAAGCTGGATGCCATCTTTGGTAAACTGAAAGAAGGCCTTGTTCCGCTTGTACATGCTGTACAGGAGAAAGATGAACAGCCAGCGTATGAGTTCTTGCATCGTGATTACGCAATTGAGCAGCAGAAGGAAATCAGCCTGTATTTGCTGAAGGAAATGGGCTACGACTTCGAGGCTGGACGCTTGGATGAGAGCGTTCACCCATTTATGATCGGGTTGAACTCAGGCGATGTTCGTATTACGACGCATTATAAGAAGGATGATGCGGCGAGTGCGATATTCAGTTCTTTGCACGAAGGTGGCCATGCCTTGTATGAGCAGAACATTACTAAGGAATTCGATGGCACTCCATTGTCAACCGGAACATCGATGGGCATTCACGAATCGCAATCCCGATTCTGGGAGAACATGATCGGCCGCAGCCGTCCGTTCTGGAATCGTTACTACGGGGAATTGCAGCGTCTGTTCCCAGAGCAATTGAACGAAGTGGATGTTGATACCTTCTACCGTGCAATTAACCGGGTAGAACCTTCCTTAATCCGTACGGATGCAGATGAAGTGACGTACAATTTGCATATCATTATCCGTTATGAGATCGAGAAGATGCTGTTCAATGAGAATCTGCCTGTTGAGGAGCTTCCTCGCGTGTGGAATGAGAAATATGAGTCTTATTTGGGCGTGCGTCCGAGCCATGCTGGAGAAGGGGTCTTGCAGGATGTGCACTGGTCAGGCGGCGGATTCGGCTACTTCCCATCGTATTCCCTTGGCAACATGTATGCCGCTCAAATGATGCATACGATGGAAAGCGCGCTTCCTAACTTAGAGACCCTCGTTGAAAATGGCCAGTTGGAGCCAATTAAGCAATGGTTGACGGAACAAGTGTATCAATACGGGAAGCTTTTGACTCCATCCGAGATCATTATGAAGGTAACGGGAGAGGCATTGAACCCGCAATATCTGGTCGATTATTTGACGAAGAAGACGAATGAAGTTTACGGCATGTAACCGAATCAATTTTGAATGTAGAACGCAGTCCCGGGTGGGGCTGCGTTTTTTTATGATTTATACTACTCATTCGGCGGCAGGGAGCACCTCAATCGCAACGATGGAGGATAAGCTTTTTTCAAGCGTTTCCATTTGATTAGGGTCGGGCGAATAACCATTTCAGTAATGGATGCATACAATGCAATAACCGAACAACAGGGCAGGTTCAATTAGGTAAGAGTTTACGCGATTATGGGTCGAGCAGATTGACTCAGAAGAGTACGAACAGGTTCCATGGTATACCCATTCCAGATAAGGAGGACAGATATCGGATGAGACACAAGTGGCGAATAGGTACCTTGGCCATCGTAGTTTTTGCTGTGCTGATGCTTAGTGCATGTGGTTCAAGCAGTGATTTAGTGAAGATCAAGGTAGGAGAAGTGACGCGCTCTGTATTCTATGCCCCTGAGTATGTGGCGCTTGGCAAGGGATTCTTCAAGGAGGAAGGACTGGACGTTGATCTACAGACGACTTCTGGCGGAGATAAGACAATGACAGCGCTGCTCTCAGGGGGAATTGATGTAGCGCTTGTTGGCTCAGAGACGTCCATCTATGTTGCACAGCAGGGGGCTGAGGATCCGGTTATTAATTTTGCGCAGCTCACGCAAACAGATGGCACGTTCCTCGTTGCCCGTGAGAAGAAGGACGGCTTCGATTGGGATCAACTGAAGGGAAGTACATTCCTCGGACAGCGCAAGGGCGGAATGCCTCAGATGGCAGGGGAATTTACGCTGAAGAAGCATGGCATTGATCCACACAAAGACCTGCAGCTCATTCAGAATATTGATTTCGCCAATATTGCGTCAGCATTCGCTTCAGGGACTGGCGAATATGTACAGCTATTCGAGCCGCAGGCTTCTATTTTTGAGAAAGAAGGCAAGGGGGTTGTTGTCGCCTCATTCGGTGTAGAGAGCGGAAAGCTTCCTTATACGGCCTTCATGTCTAAGCAAAGCTATATCTCTAAGAACAAGGATGCTGTACAGAAGTTCACGAATGCGATCTATAAAGCGCAGCAATGGGTAGAGAAGCAGCCCGCTGAAGAGATTACCGATGTTATTCTGCCATTCTTCAAGGATGCTGACCGGGATATTGTCGTAAGTGCGGTTAAGCGGTATAAGGAACAACAATCGTATGCCGCAGATCCAGTCCTGGATGAGCAGGAATGGAACAATCTGCTGGATGTGCTAGATTCGGCAGGGGAGTTGAAATCTCGTGTACATCACGAGCAGATCGTTACGAATGAATTTGCCGAGAAAGCGATAAAGCTGGTGAAATGACGGATGCCTATAACGCTCATTCGAAGGGAGGCGCCTCAATGATACCTGCAGTAGAGCTATCCCGTGTGACTCATGTCTATGTGACAGATCGAGAAGCGAAGCTGGCAGTAAATGAACTAACCGCTTCCATCATGCCGGGCGAGTTCGTTAGTCTGGTTGGGCCGAGCGGCTGTGGCAAGACGACAATACTATCCATTATCGCTGGCCTGATGAAGCCAACCTACGGATATGTAAATGTATTTGGTCAGCGAGTGAGCGGTACCTCATCTCATGTCGGCTATATGCTTCAACAGGACTATCTCTTCCCTTGGAGATCGATTCTTGACAATGCATGCATGGGGCTGGAACTGACAAAACAGTTAACCCCTGAGATGAAGGAGAGAGTTGTTCAGCTGCTTAACGGAATGGGACTCGAAGGGACAGAGAAGCTGTATCCTCATCAACTGTCCGGCGGAATGAGGCAGCGTGTTGCACTGGTCAGGACGCTTGCGACGGAACCGGAGCTTATGCTGCTGGATGAACCCTTCTCTGCCTTGGATTACCAGACGAAGCTGCAATTGGAGGATTTGGTCGTGGAAACTTTGCGTCTACGAAATAAGACGGCCATTCTCGTTACCCACGATCTGTCAGAGGCAATAGCCGTTAGTGATCGGGTGATTGTGTTGAACCGTGATCCAGGCAGCATTCGGCGAACATTCGTCATACCAGAGTCAATCCGCAACTCCCAACCCTTCTATGCACGTGAGCAGGAAGGATTCAATGATCTGTTCCATGACTTGTGGAAGGAACTTGAGGCGTCAGATCGGAGGGAAAGCAATGAGCCGACATTCGGATCTTGATGATTCACCGCCCATACCCCATCCCTCAGATAATACGAAGGAGCTAGTAGCATCGACCTATGCGCAATATCGCGCACGCAGACGTGCACTGTCAACATCAGTTACGGTGACACAGCTAATCATTCTAATCTCCTGTATAGCGCTCTGGGAGCTAGCAGGCCGACTGAAGTGGATCGATGTTCTGTTATTCAGTTATCCGAGCAAGGTAGGCGCGCAAATTGTGCAGGATGTCATGAACGGTTCCATTTGGCCCCATTTAGGGATGACAGTAGGTGAGACGATTGTAGGCTTTGTACTCGGTACTGTTTTCGGTACTCTGCTTGCCGTGCTCATTTGGTGGTCAGAATTTCTTGCGCGAGTGCTAGATCCGTACATGGTTGTCTTCAACAGCATGCCGAAAGTTGCGCTTGGCCCCTTGTTCATCGTCGGGTTTGGAGCGGGATTTACAGCCATTGTGGCTACCACTTTATCCATCACCGTAATCATAACAACCATTGTTGTGTACAATAGCTTTCGGGAAGTCGATCCAAATTACATCAAGGTTGTCCGTGTATTTGGGGGCGGGAAGCGGACGATATTTCGCAAGGTCGTTCTGCCGGCCTCATTTCCTGCGATCGTGTCCACGCTGAAGGTGAATGTCGGGCTTGCATGGGTAGGTGTAATTGTTGGTGAATTTCTTGTATCCAAGGTAGGGCTTGGATATTTGATTATATATGGATTTCAAGTGTTTAATTTTACACTGGTTATGTCATCGCTTGTCATTATCGCAATTGTGGCTACACTAATGTATAAAGCAGTAGCGTTCGTAGAGCGGAAAATCGTGAATCGTACGTAATCCGTATATGTTCTCGTGGTTTGCCGAAGTGTATATGGAGTGACAGGGGAATGCCAATGAATGGCATTCCTCTTTTTTTTGCAACACGTCATCCGAGTCGATATAATGAACATGTATCATAAGAAGATAACATTACATAAGGGTCTCATTGAAGGAGCGTACTCGCACATGGTGTTCGGATTTGTTGGTATTCGTGTCATTAAGACAGCGATCGCGTCAATATTGGCGATAATCGTTGCTAACCTTGCAGGAGCAGTGAATCCGCTAGGAGCGGGCTTGCTAGCTATATTAGGAGTGGATGTTACCCGCAAGCGCAGCATAAAGACCGTGTCGGCGCGATTTCTGGCATCGGTTGTCGGCTTGCTGCTAGCTTCATTATTGTTCGGGCTTCTCGGTTTCGAGCTATGGGTGCTGGCTTTATACATATTAGTTGCATTCCCGATTATCGCTAAGCTTAATTTCAAGGAAGGAATCGTAACAAGCTCAGTTGTTGTGTTCCATATCTATGGCGCAGGAACCTTAACGCTGCATGGCGTGTTGAACGAAGTGCTTCTGCTGGCCATTGGACTTGGTGCAGCCAGTGCCGTCAATCTGGTGTATATGCCGAATGAAGAGGATAAGCTTGTCCGAATTAAGAAGGAAGTCGATGCTTACTTTTCCCTGATTTTCACACAAATTAGCTCCAATCTGAGGGATACAACCTATGTATGGGATGGACATGAAATTATTGATGCGGATGAAAAAGTAAATGAAGGAATCTTTATTGCCTCGAAGGCATTGGAGAATCGACTCATGCGTACGGATGATATTCATGCCGATGAGCAGTGGCTGCTTTATTTCTACATGCGCAAGGCACAGCTGGAAAATGTGCAGGGAATCCTTCAGCTGCTCTCTCAAGTGTATCAATCGTTCCCTCAGTGCTATTTAGTAGCAGATGTGTTTGATCAATTGAGCGAGGATGTGAAGGAGCCGCATTATACGGGCAAGACAGAACAGCTTCTGAATGATTTGGACGAGGTCTTCCGTCAAATGGATTTGCCTGTTACACGTGGAGAATTTGAAGTGCGCGCAGCCGTCTTGCAAGTAATTCGCGAGCTTCAACAATATTTGAAGATAGCGAAAAGAGATAAGAAACAACTTCGACTTGGCGTGTAACCCGCGCCAGGCCAGCATATGTTGACTCTCAAAAAATGCGTCCACTCTTAAAAAATTGTTGTCACCCTAGACGACTGTCCTGCATACACTTTAATTGAATGATTGTATGGAGGAGGTCCACAGGATGGCAAACACAGAAAAACACCACTGCCGGGAAATCATCACGAAAGCAGTCTGCGGCAAAGGTCGTAAGTTCTCTGTCGTCACACATACCGTCTCTCCGCCTAATCATCCGACAAGCATATTGGGGGCTTGGATCATAAACCATCAATATGAATCGGTGCGGGCAGGAGACGGCATTGAAGTAATTGGTACTTACGATATCAACATCTGGTATTCATACGACAACAATTCCCAAACTGACGTTGCGAAAGAAACGGTGTCGTATGTAGATCTCGTTCCGTTGTCGTATGTTGATCCGAAGCATCGTTCTTCCACTGTTGAGGTATCTGCGGAAGCAGTTCAAGAACCGAACTGCGTTGAAGCGAGTGTATCTTCGCATGGACGCGGTGTGACTATTCGTGTTGAGCGGGAATTCGTGGTGGAAATGGTTGCAGAGACAAAGGTATGTGTTCTCGTTTGTAAGGACGGGTGCAATGATTTCGAAGACAAGGATTTTGACTTTAGTGTTCAGGATGAGAGCTTCGACGACTTGGAACCGGACTTGACGGATGAGGAGTTGTAATCATCGCCGCAGGCCCTGACCGCTTGCGGCGGTTTCTCATTTCCTATTGAGGATACTCTCAACCAACATGCGCATGGTGGGTGAGCCGCTGCAGAACCTGTGCTTACAAACTTGATGATATACCCACAGGATATGCAGCAAAGGAAAGATTGTAGAGGGCGGGAGCCCTCCTTTTTTTTGGATTCGTAACAAAAATTCAGGTAATGTTGTTGGTTGGCCTCATAGCTGCAACGGGATTCTAATCAGGATGTAATCATATATGCTGGATGCGAAGGGGGAGGCGACGTTGAGCCGAGACCTTGCTTGTGAAGATAGCGTGGTTGTCATAACGGATGACTGGGAATCCGCCAACATGTGGAAGCAGTATAAAGTAAAGGCGGTCTCCAATTCCAAATATATGCGAGCCGGAGCTAGGTCAATTGCTGTTCAGGAGCATGGGAAATTAATCGTATGGTGGAAACGCAGTATGGCACAGCGGAATCGGGAGAATGCGGAGAGAGTAGTGCATCGTCAGGAGGACGAGGGCACAATCGTACTCAATCGCTATGCTGCGAGTTGGCGCTCAAGCACCATGCGTGAACGCTTGAAGCTATGGGGGTTGCCTGTGGCCGAATGGGCTACGTGGGCAGATGAATTGCCGCCGAATTCGGGCCAGCATTACGTTCGTTCTATATGCTTCTGGGTCAATGGCTGTCGTATCGTTGCTGCCGCACAGAGTTCAACTCCTCCGCAGGGTCTTCCCATGTATCGTGCGCTTGATGATTGGTCCAAGCCGCCATATCGCCGGCTTGCCCGGCTGGCTCTGCGAGCTGCATATGCAGTAGGCTGGGACATCGCTGCGGTTACGCTGCGCTGCACACCATCTTCTGCCGTGGAGGGAATATCAGACTTGCCAGCGGGTGTGCTGGATGAGCCCCAGTTGGGTGATGTAATCGTGCATATCGATCCTGTACCGCAGCGAATTCCATCATGGGTACGGGAGAGGTATGCTGCAGCATGGCATGAGGAGACAACCGTGCATTCACGAATTCGGAACAAGGGAACACAACTGAAGCTTGGGATGGATGTAGAATTAATTCTATTTGATGCCCATGCCGAGAAGATCGTCCCCGCTGTTCGGTATTTGCCCAAGGGTGGGGCCGCAGGTTGTGATGCCGTGCGTCTGCAAGGACGTGTCATCTATCCTCTTATGGAGCTTCGTCCGGAACCTGCTGAGCGTCCTGCCCAGCTTGTGGAGCATTTGAGCAGGGCCATGCGGCTTGCAGACCGTATCATTGCAGAGAAGCGTGCTTCGCACTTGCAGGATTCCAAGTTAGTATGGCTGGGTGGATCGCATCCAGTAGGGAAGTTCTCGCTCGGAGGGCATATCCATGTTAGTGGAATCTCGTTAACCCCAGACTTGATAAGGGCGTTGGATACTTATGTAGCACTGCCGCTGGCCCTCCTTGAGAATCCAGCGGGTTCAATAAGGAGGCGTCCAGGGTATGGGACGTATGGAGATGTACGCGAACATGATCATGGCGGTGAGGGCGGATTTGAATACCGAACACTTCCATGCTTTATCATGACGCCGGTCCTAACGTTAGAGGTGCTAACCTTATTCCGTACGGTTGCAGTGGTTTATCCGAAGCTGACTAGGCGCGACAGTGTGCGTGAAGAGGTGATTCAAGCATTCCTGTATGCTTATCCGACAAGGGGCGATAATTATCTCACAGATGCGGGGAGACAACCTATGCGCATGCTGGCGTTAGAGCTTATGGACGACTTGCTGGGCGAGGTGAGGAAGAGCAGGAATGAATGGAGAGATGACAGCCTATCGATGCAGGCCGAGCATGCTATTCAAGCGCTGTCTCATCGAATACGTGCACAATGGATATGGGATGAGAATGAGGATTTGCGAAGTACATGGTTGGGATTGAGTGAGCGGTGACCGCGTGAAATGCGCGTGAGTCCCCGCTCTTTTTTTGATATAATAGAGTTCTACTTATGTTATCGGAGGGTGTTTATGGTGAAGCTGACACCGATGATGGAACAATATTTGAGCATCAAGGAGCAGGTTAAGGATGCCTTTTTGTTTTTCCGCCTCGGGGATTTTTACGAGATGTTCTTTGACGATGCGATTCAAGCATCGAAGGAATTGGAGATTACACTGACGGGAAGAGGCAGCAGCGGTGCAGAAGATCGTATCCCAATGTGCGGTGTGCCTTATCATTCGGCAGATAATTATATTCAGCGATTAATTGAAAAGGGATATAAGGTTGCCATCTGTGAACAGGTGGAGGATCCAGCGGAAGCTAAAGGGGTTGTCCGCCGTGAAATCGTCCGGATTGTGACGCCAGGGACGGTAATGGAAGGCAAGCTGATCGACGATAAGTCGAATCATTATCTAGTCTGTCTATCCCAAGGGAGTACCAGCAATGCACTGGCTGCCTGTGATCTGTCCACAGGGGAACTGATTGTTACTTCAGCACCGATCGGGCAATCTTGGCTTATTGATGAGTTGAATGTCTATATGCCGACAGAAGTTATTGGCCATCCTGCATTGCTGCAAGAGGCTGAGCCGCTTACGAAGGCGTGGAATCGTTCTGTTCTGTTTACCGAATGGAGCCGCAAGGATGAAGAATTGGCAAGGCAGCAGTTCGGCGAAGCCGTCTGGACTCGACTTGAGGATGAGCGGCAGCAGGCGCTTGCTATGCTGATGGGGTATTTGCAAGAAACACAGAAGCGTTCATTAAGTCAGCTGACGAATATTCGAACTTACGACCCGGATCAATATCTGGTGTTAGATCCTTTTACACGTCGTAATTTGGAGCTTACGGAAACCGTGCGCGAGCGTGCGAAGAAAGGTTCCCTGCTCTGGCTGCTTGATCGCACCGAGACGTCGATGGGGGCAAGGTTGCTTCGTCGCTGGATTGACAAGCCGCTCATGAATCGGCAGGCCATTGAGGAGCGCTTAGAGGCCGTTGATACGCTGTATCATCATCTCATATGGCGAGAAGAGCTGCGTGAGCAGTTGTCCTCGGTATATGATCTGGAGCGTCTTGTAGGCCGGATTGCCTTCGGTACGGCGAACGGTCGTGATCTCGTTGCACTGAAGTCTTCACTGAGTCAGATTCCGATGTTGAAGCAGTTATGCGAGCAGACATCGTCTGCAACACTTCACAATCTTGTTAGTGAATTGGATGCATGTGGAGATATCCACGATTGGATTGAACGTGCGGTGGTGGACGAGCCTCCGGTATCGGTACGTGACGGTGGACTGATTAAGCCAGGATACGATGAATATCTTGATCAGCTCCGAGAAGCAAGTGTGAACGGCAAGCGCTGGATCGCTGAGCTGGAGCGCAGAGAGAAGGAAGCGACCGGAATCAAGTCGCTTAAGATCGGATACAACAAGGTATTCGGCTATTATATCGAGGTAACGAAATCGAATTTGTCATCCCTGCCGGAAGGACGATATGAGCGTAAGCAGACGCTGGCGAATGCAGAACGATTCGTAACGCCTGAATTGAAGGAGAAGGAAGCGCTAATTCTCGAGGCTGAGGATAAGATGCTCGGCTTGGAGTACGAGCGCTTTAGCGAGCTGCGTCAGCGCATTGGAGGCGAGATTCGCCGCCTGCAGGCATTGGCAGAAGCAGTTGCTGAAATAGACGTCTACCAATCACTCGCTGCAGTCAGTGCAGCTAGGAGATATGTTCGTCCGGCATTCACGGAGCAATTGGATATGCATATTGCTGAGGGACGTCATCCCGTTGTGGAGGCCGTCATGCAGGGCGGAGACTTCATGGCGAACGATACGGAGCTGACAGAACAGAATGAGACGATGCTGCTCATAACAGGGCCGAATATGGCAGGTAAGAGTACGTACATGCGTCAAGTAGCCCTGATATCGATCATGGCGCAGATTGGCTGCTTCGTTCCAGCTGAACGAGCGTCTATGCCGATTGTCGATCGGATCTTCACGAGAATTGGAGCTGCAGATGATCTAATTGGCGGTCAGAGTACGTTTATGGTGGAAATGATGGATATACAGGTGATGACAGAGAAGGCAACACGCCGCAGTTTGGTCATCATTGACGAGCTGGGTCGGGGCACATCAACGAGTGAAGGGATGTCCATTGCACAGGCTGTAGTTGAGTATGTCCACGATCGAATCGGCTGTAAGGCGCTCGTTTCGACCCATTTCCATGAATTGGCGCATATGGCGGATCGTCTGCCAAGATTGAAGAATGTATGCATGGCCGTGCAGGAAAGCGGCAATCAAGTTACCTTCCTGCGTAAGTTGATTTCAGGCGCAGCCAGCACAAGTTATGGTATCTATTGTGCACGCCTTGCGGGTCTCCCTGATCAAATTATTGATCGTGCATACGACCTGTTGAAGCAGTATGAGACAACGGATCGTGAAGGGACAACACATGCATGCCCTTCGACTTCGCAGCAAGAGCTTCCTGTCAATCATGTGGAACAGCTGTCTTTATTCGGTTGGGATCAGACTGCGGTATCTGAGGATAGTCCCGTTCAGGCACCTGCACAGTATGTGAAGCCTGTGCAAGACGATCAGACGGATGACGAGCCTTCTGTCAGGGGTGTGAAATTAACTGCTGAGACCCGTCAAGAGGCACAGCAAGAGGAATCGGAACGTAATGTTCAACATAGTGCTGAAGTACTAGCAATGAAGGAATTCATCGGCACTTTGACAGATGTAGATGTGATGTCAATGACTCCATTGGAAGCAATGAATCAACTGCATGATCTGATGAAGCGGGCACGTGAAATTACTCGTGAATCCTAATGAATAAAGCATGGGAAATCAAGAGTTAAGGAGGTGTGAGAGATGGCAATTATTAAAATATTGGACGAGCACATTGCCAACCAGATTGCCGCAGGCGAAGTGGTGGAGCGTCCTTCATCGGTTGTGAAGGAACTGGTTGAGAACTCGATAGATGCAGGAGCTACACGTATTGATGTATCCGTTGAAGAAGGGGGCCTGCAGCTCATCCGAGTGAAGGACAATGGCTCCGGCATAGCGGATGATGATGCAGAAAATGCCTTTCTGCGGCATGCGACGAGCAAGATCCAGACAGGGAAGGATCTATTCTCGATTCGCAGTCTAGGGTTCCGAGGAGAGGCACTTCCGAGTATTGCGGCTGTTGCCAAGGTAGAGTTGGTAACGTCGACAGAATCTAGCGGGTTAGGCAGGCGGCTTGTTATTGAAGGCGGTGCGATCAAATCGTATGAGCCCGCACAGTCCATGCAAGGGACGGAGATTACGGTACGTGAACTGTTCTATAATACGCCTGCACGGTTAAAGTATATGAAAACAATCCAGACGGAGCTGGGGCATATCTCTGACCTCATCTATCGTTTGGCGTTATCCTATCCAAGTATAGCGTTTACCTTGAAGCATAATGAGCACACCCTGCTGCAAACGATTGGCAATGGAGACTTGTTGCAGGTTATTGCCTCTGTATATGGCGTTCAGACAGCGAAAGGGATGCTGCAGGTCAAGGGAGAACACTTGGACTTCGAGGTGGAAGGCTATATCGGAAAGCCTGAATTAACGCGCTCGAATCGCAATGCAATGTCATGGATGATCAATG
Organism: Paenibacillus sp. MER 180; assembly: GCF_023713665.1. Taxonomy (NCBI): domain Bacteria; kingdom Bacillati; phylum Bacillota; class Bacilli; order Caryophanales; family Paenibacillaceae; genus Paenibacillus; species Paenibacillus sp. MER 180. The sequence goes on from NZ_JAMAVT010000003.1 coordinate 440,033, forward strand.
GCAGATATGTCAGAAGCTTTCCGCTGAATCAAGCGATACTTCGTGCGTACCATACGTTCTTGCCGATCAATCGCTACCCGATGCTCGTGCTTCATGTGACGATGCACCCTTCTCTCGTGGATGTGAATGTGCATCCTGCCAAGCTTGAAGTTCGCTTCAGCAAAGAGGCAGAGCTGTGCGCATTCATCGAAGAGACCGTAAAGCAATTGCTGCATAAGCAGCGTCTTATTCCTGAAGCGGCTCCGAAGAAGGCGAAGGTGCGAACGTATGTCGAGCAAGCAGAGCTTCAATGGGAAGCTGCAGAGACGATAGCGGCCAATCAAGAGAAGCAATTTAAGCCAATGGGGGCGCTAGTCATTGAGTCTGATCCGTCCTCTGCTGCGCAATTAGCGAAGGAAGATCGAGAGCAGTCACAAAGCAATGCTGATACATTCCATCAACCTAACGTTCAGCGACAACCTGAACTAACGGGGAAATGGAATCAGACCGCAGCAGCCGAAATGTCTCGTGTTGCTCCAGAAGCCTTGCAACCTACAAATGAATCCGTTATTGATTCTACTGTACAAAGAGGCTTACTAGAACAGAAGAAGACGGAGAAGCAACAATTGCAAGAGGAAGGTCGCAAGAACGAGGATGTGTCAGCTGGAGCTGCGAGTGAGGCTCCAGTGGCAATCAAGCCCACTGAATCTTCTTCTAGTAATGAGGACGCTGTAGATAATCCGGCGAAACTCAAGCAAACAGTGGATCACGACTTGAATCCATCAACTTCCTATGATGCAGAGACAGCATTGATTGCGAACGCTCAAGAAGAGAGGGGGAGAGTTCGAGAGACGTCTCCTTCTTATGGTAGCCGCAATGCGGGAAGTTCCAATACGAGTGCTTATTCGAATCCTTATTCGAATGCTAAGCAGCAAGCAGGGCAAGCCGCAGTGAAGGCCGGTGCGGAGAAATGGAAGGAATGGCTGACGGAGGAAGGTAGTACGGACAACGCTGCATTGCCGAAGTTCCCCGCACTTTCTTACATTGGTCAGCTGCACGGAACATACTTGATCGCTTCGAATGAAGAGGGACTCTATTTAATTGATCAGCATGCAGCGCATGAACGAATCAATTATGAATATTATTTTGAGCGATTCGGCAAGCCGGTAGAAGCCTCTCAAGAGCTGCTTCTGCCGATCACATTAGAGTTTACCCCTGCTGATGCGGAGCGGATTCGATCCCGTATGCATTTGCTGGAGCAGGTCGGGATCATCATGGAGCCATTTGGGGGCCAAACATTCCTAGTTCGTTCCCATCCATACTGGTTCCCTAAAGGGGAAGAAACGGATATTATTCAAGAAATGACGGACTGGGTGTTGAGCGAGAAGGCGCCCGATATTGCAAAATTAAGAGAGGCCTCAGCGACGATGTGCTCTTGTAAGGCATCGATTAAAGCGAATCAGCGCTTGACAGCAGCTGAGGCGGAGACGCTATTCGTCCGATTGGGAACATGCCGCCAGCCATTTACATGTCCGCATGGCAGGCCGATCGTCATTCGATTTACAACATACGATCTGGAGAAAATGTTTAAGCGGGTTATGTGAGAATAGCTGGGGATTTGTAATTCCCTTTCCACAGCGTATATAATGAGGAGGAGCAAATGATAGTCACGACAGGCGAGTATACGTCACCAGAGCTTAAGGAGCGGGCGCGGAAGATGGCCAAGCTGTTCGGATGGTTCTATGCTGAACGGCGCGATCAGACCTTGCCTCGCATGCAGCGTAGATATGGCGACGATGAATTTCTCGTCTACCTGAACGATTGTGTCCGCTATTTGAAGTTAGGGGTCACAGAGCTGACTTATCATCCGAGTATGGCCTATGTGCGGGCGAAGCGGATTTTGTCCGGAGATGCGGACGGGATGATTACAGCGAGTGGTGTTACACCTGGCGATGAGGTGTTAGACTGTACGGCAGGCCTAGCAGGCGATTCTCTGGTGTTTGCCGTCGCGGTAGGCCCTAATGGGAAGGTTACAGCGCTGGAGAGTGAGCCGTCACTGTTTGCACTTGTGCACGAAGGGCTGCAGCTGTATGAGAGTGGTGTGGACGAGGTTACGGGAGCGATGCGCCGTATTGTGATGAAGCAGGCTGAACATCTAAGCATGCTCAGTTCACTGCCAAGCCGTTCCGTCGATGTAGTATACTTTGATCCAATGTTCCGCTCTCCCGTTACAAGCTCAGCATCGATAGATCCGCTGCGTACGATGGCGAACCACAAAGCCTTGACGCATGAAGCGATTGCGGAAGCTTGCCGTGTAGCGCGCAAGAGAGTGGTCATGAAGGAAGTAAAGAACAGCGAAGAATTTGCCCGGCTAGGATTCACCCGTGTGTTACCGTCCGGAGCGAAATTGGCATATGGGGTGATTGACATTGCTGGAGGCAACGATGAGTAATAAACCGAGGCTGCTTGTGCTCATTGGTCCGACTGCGGTTGGAAAGACGAAGCTTAGTCTTGACTTGGCTAAGAAATTCCAATGTGAGATTATATCCGGTGACAGCATGCAGGTATATCGGCAAATGGATATTGGTACAGCTAAGCTGCCTGTAGAGCAGCGAGAGGGCATTCCACACCATTTAATGGATATATTAGATCCCGATGAGCCGTATTCGGTCGCTGATTTTCAACTTCAGTGCCGGACACTCATCGACGAGATCGCGAACCGCAATCATACCCCATTTATCGTCGGGGGAACTGGGCTCTATGTTGAATCAGTATGCTACGGGTATGAATTCAGTGAACACGGTGCAGATGAAGCTTTCCGTCAAGAAATGGTGGAATTTGCAGCTTCTCACGGTGCAGAAGCGCTTCTGGAGCGCTTGCGGGGAGTGGATCCGGAAACTGCTGACAAACTGCATGCCAATGATCAGCGCAGAGTAATTAGAGCCTTGGAAGTATATCATCTTACAGGCGAGCCATTTTCGAAGCAATTAGGCCGTCAGAAAAAGGAATCGCCGTTCGATCTGTGTATCATAGGTTTGACAATGGATAGGCAGATGCTATATAAACGAATAGAGGCAAGAGTTGATATGATGATGGAGGAGGGGCTGGTGGAAGAAGTGCGCCGGCTGCTCGAACAGGGCTACTCACGAAATCTCGTATCGATGCAAGGCCTTGGCTACAAGGAAATCGCAGCGTATATTGAAGGTGACATGTCACTCGATGCTGCCGTTGAACTGCTTAAGCGCGATACAAGAAGATTTGCGAAGCGCCAGCTCTCTTGGTTCCGGCACATGAAGGATATTCACTGGGTTGATGTCACAGAAACAGATTGTGCAGATCAACAATTTGAACAAATTTGTAAGCTCATAGCAGGAAAGTTTCGATAACAGGTTGAATATATTTCAACACAATCTCATGATTATTGGGGGTACGGACGATGAATAAATCTATTAACATTCAGGACACTTTTTTGAATCAATTGCGCAAGGAAAGCATTCCAGTGACCGTATATTTGACGAACGGATTCCAGATTCGTGGTGTCATTCGCGCATTCGATAACTTTACCATTGTCATCGATAGCGAGGGACGTCAACAAATGGTGTATAAACACGCCATTTCTACATTCACGCCACAACGTAACGTATCCCTGATGCAAGATCATCAGAACGAGGCGTAAATTAGATGGATTGGGGCAGATTGCCAATGAAACTTTTTGCCCCTCCATCACGTCTAATGGAATATAGTCGCTGCCGAACAACCCTGAAGGGTTGTTCTTTTCATTCGTAGTCATATTGGGTATAAGTATGAGGGATATGCTTCAATCGTATCTCAACAGGGTATGAAGAGAGAGACAATCAAAGGAATAAAGGGAGTCGGATTGCAGATGACGAGAGAAAAAGAATCAACTCAACGTACGCGCACACCGGCACATGGAAATCCTAAGCACAAAGCTAAGAAGAAAAAGAAATGGACTTGGAAAAAGACGTTTTGGCTTATGTTTTTCACGACGGCATTTGCCGTGTTCTGTGCCGTTGGCGGTTATTTGTTTGTATTATTGAACGGGGAGCGGCTGATGCGTGAATACAAGGATGCTGATATGTTCAAGCTGGCTGAGGTATCCACTGTATATGATGTGAATGGTATAGAGCTTGCTAAGCTTGGTAAAGGCATAGAACATCGAGAGATTGCTGAGCCGAGAGATATTCCGGAATTCGTTAGCAATGCCTTCATAGCGACGGAAGACAGACGCTTCAAGGAGCACTCCGGGGTCGATCTGTGGTCAATTGGGCGTGCGATGGTTAAGGACGTTGTGTCACGAAGCCTTGCAGAAGGTGGAAGTACCATTACACAGCAGCTTGCCAAAAATATGTTCCTGACGAGTGATAAGACGTTCTTCCGGAAGGCAACGGAAGTGTCGATTGCGCTTTCGTTGGAGAATCATTTTACGAAGGACGAAATAATTACGATGTACTTAAACCGGATCTTCTTCGGTAAAGGTGCGTATGGCCTTAAAGCTGCTGCTAAGGTGTATTTCAATAAGGATGACTTGAATGATCTGAAGCTATGGGAAGTTGCGACTTTGGCAGCTATCCCAAAAGCGCCATCCCGATATAATCCGCTGTCGAGTCCAGAGCGATCGAAGGAACGCCGGGCTGTTGTTCTTCAGCTGATGTATGAACAAGGCTATATTACGGCTGAAGAGGCGAAGAGTGCTGCAGCGGTGGAATATGATCCGAAAATGTCGGGGCACGCGGCTAAGTCGGAGGATAAGCAAAATGAAGCATACAACGCATTCATTGACTACATGGTAGAGGAAGCGACTGAGAAAACGGGTCTTACCGAGGATGAGCTGTATCGCGGAGGATATCACATTTATACGACGATGGATGCGAATGCTCAGCGCATTATGTACGATGCGTTCAACAATGACGATATGTTCGAGCAGAGCCCGGATGATACGAAAATGCAAGGCGCAATGGTTATTACAGATCATAGCAATGGCTCCATCATCGCGATGGTAGGTGGGCGGGATTATGCCCGCAAAGGATTGAATCGTGCTACCGTAAAGCGTCAGCCGGGATCGTCCTTCAAGCCAATCGTGTCCTATGCGCCAGCGCTGGAGACGGGCAAGTACTTCCCGTGGTCGAAATTGAGCAATGAGAAGCAGTGCTTCGGCAAATATTGTCCTACGAACCTTGGGGGCTACACGACATCAGTAGAGATGACAGAAGCGGTTAGACGTTCTATCAATATCCCTGCTGTATGGACATTGAATGAAATTGGAATGAAAAAAGGGTTTGAATTTGCGAAAAGCCTCGGCTTCCCTCTGACGAATGACGATTATAACTTGTCAATCGCATTGGGCGGGATGACGTACGGGGTTACTCCGATCAATATGTCAGAGGCTTATAATGCATTCGCTAACGGAGGGAATTATTATGATGCCTATGCGATTGCAAAGATTACAGACCGCAAAAACAATGACTATTATGTGTATCACGTGCCGAAAGGCAAAAAGGTTATGAGTGAGAAAACGGCTTACTATATGACTGAAATGATGCGCGAAGTCGTTACGAATGGTACGGGTAAAAATGCACAAATCAGTGGTCGTACTGTTGCAGGTAAAACGGGTACGACGCAGTATTCTGTGCCAGGCTACACTGGCAAGGGCGACCGTGATGCGTGGTTCGTCGGCTATACACCGGAATGGACAGCAGCTGTCTGGATGGGGTATGACAAGACTGACAAAAATCACCTTGTCCATGAGAGCAGCCGCAGAGCATCGAAAATGTTCAGCGAGGTTATGGGTAAGGCGCTGCAAAGCAAGAAGTCGGGTTCCTTCAAGAAGCCGGATAAAGTGGAACAAAAGCCGGAAGAACTGCGGGCGCCTAGCGGGTTGAGTGCATCGTACTCTGAGAATACAAAGAGTGTGGCACTGAGCTGGAACAGCGTATCTGGTGATAATATTTCTTACCATGTTTATCGGAAGTCTTCTAAGGACAACACATTCACACAGCTGCTCAAAGGCTTGAAGGGCAACAGCGCTGAAGATGTTGGTGTCTTCCCTGGAGAAACGTACACGTACTATGTTATAGCGGTAAATGCATCCGAAGAGTCAGGAAGATCGAATCAATCTTCCGTCACGATTAAGGAGGAGACACCGGAAACGCCAATCGATCCACCGGCAGTAGATCCACCGGCCGTAGATCCGCCGATAACGGAACAGCCTACGAACCCGGATGAGCCGACACCGCCAACTGTACCGGAAAATCCGGATTCGAATAATAATCAGCCGGAAACGGGCGATAACGGTACAGGCAATGGAGACAGTGGTTCTACAGGGACACCTAGTGGGGATAGTTTCTCGGGATCTACAGATACGTCTGGTTCTAATGCGACGAATGGAACTTCGGGGATGAATAGCTTCGGAACGAAAGGGTCGGATCGCATAATTAACTCTGGCGGTCAGAAGGATAAAGACAACAGCAGCAAAGATAAAGGCGCCAAAGAAGGCGAAGATGCTCCTGTAGAAATTCAATCTGTTACTGGGAAGATAATTAATCACAAGCAGAATAAGAATTCGAATAAGGCTGCTTAAAATAAAAAGGGAATATGCGCTAATAGGTGGATAATCAATCGTACAACGATTGGATACAAGCCAAAACAGCGTGAGAAATGTAGTAGGGTGCGCAATGAATTTGATTGCGCACCTTTTTTTTGCATTCCGCAATGGATTAATGGTGGAGTAAATAGAATGTCCGTTATATCAGCATAAACTTCTAATAACCTGTACAGAGATAGAATATATTGGAACAACCGGTGTGCTGTTACGTTATTGAAAGACGCGAGGTGACATCAATGAATGGTGATGGTCGTGTAATTACCGCTCAAGCACGTAAAATTAACGTTGTATTTAAAAGTTCAACTTCACCAGAATCGGCAGCGCCGATTGAAGAACTTCCTAAAACTGAATTTGCAAAACAATCTGAGGATTTCATTGAAATTTGCAAAGAGCTTGATGATATGATCGGACTTGAAAAAGTAAAGGAGTTGGTGTTTCAAATTTATGCCATGCTGCAAATAAAAAAGCATCGGGAAAAAGAAGGACTGCAAATTGATTCGCAAGTATATCACATGTTGTTCAAAGGAAACCCCGGAACGGGAAAGACGACAGTGGCACGCATTCTTGGAAAGTTGTTTCGTTCGATGGGACTATTGACCAAGGGGCACTTAGTGGAGGTAGAAAGAGCAGATTTGGTTGGGGAATACATCGGTCACACGGCACAACGTACCCGAGAGGTTATAAAAAAAGCGATGGGCGGGATATTATTCATTGATGAAGCATACAGCTTAGTTCGCGGAGGAGAAAAGGATTTTGGCAAGGAGTGCATAGATTGCCTGGTAAAAGCAATGGAAGATTACAAGAACGACTTTATTTTAATCTTAGCAGGGTATCCGAGGGAATTGGATGATTTATTGCAAGCCAACTCTGGATTGCCTTCGCGCTTTTCCATGCATATTGATTTCCCGGACTATACGATCGAGCAGTTGAACAAGATAGCGCATAAAATGGCTTTCGAAAAAGAGTACGTCATCATGCCGGAAGCCATGATAAAAATTCGCGAACTGATTGCCAATGAAAAACACATGAACTTTAACTTTAGTAATGCACGCTTCATTCGAAACTTGGTTGAGAAGGCGATTCGCAATCAAGCGGTAAGGCTTATGAAAAAACCTGGAAAACTAACGAAAGAATCGCTGCTGCATTTAACATTTGAGGATTTTATAGAGTCAAAAACCACTCCGGCTATTGAGGAGAAGTTTGCGGGGAGCTAACAGGAATGGAGTGGGATGCTGATCAATACGATACAGCATCCTGTCCTTTCGAATACAGAGCCCGTTTATTTCTTAGTAGTGATGGTTACCTCTTTGCCGGTCCAATTGACTGTCACGTCCATATATTTTGCAAGCGTGCGGACTGGAACGTACGTAGAGCCGTTAATCATGAGGGGATCAGACACTTTTTTATGATTTACATACACTTCTTTTCCTTGTATGCTGATGCTCCCTCCAAGCCGGTTGCAGTATTCTCGTAAAGGAATATAAGTAACGCCGGACAGCAGTAAGCCCTCTCCGAGTGCTTTTCCATTTACGAATACAGGTACCTTTTTATATTTTGGGGTAAGAGGTTGTTTATTTTCTTTCTGTTGAGCGTGAGTTGTACATGTAGCCAAGTAGTCTATCGGATTTATGTCTTTTCCGAATCCGAAGCTCGGGGAAGAGACGCTTCGTACTTCATAATGAAGGTGGGAGCCTGTAGAACGACCTGTGGTGCCCTGTCTGCCGACTTCTTGACCTTGGGCTACCTTATCCCCCACCTTAACCGTAACGCTGTCCAGATGGGCATAGCAGTGAAGATGACCAGATGCGTCCTTAACTGCTACGACATTGCCGAAGCCGCCAAATCCGGTTCCGGGTTGACCCATTTTGGCATGGAGAACCTCACCGGCCGTAAATGCGTAAATCGGAGCTTGATGTGACTTAACCAAATCAATGCCGGTATGCCAGGACTTCGAACCGGTAAAGGGGTCATTTCTCCAGCCATAAGGGCTTGTTACTTGAAATCCATAGTTATTCCAATCGATTTTTTCCATTTTCATTCTCCTTGCCGTTTTTCATATTTGCAGCTTCCTTGCTCTTGAGTATGGCGATGATTTGCTTAACCTGAGGGGGAAGAGGGAACCCGATTCGCCCATAATTTTCGGTGATGCTGATCAACTCATTGGAGATATAGAACCAGATGGCTCCAAACATTAGGAAATCCTTCTCCAGCACGATGTCCGCACGATGGGCGATCATGATTATCAGGAACATGAGCCCCTTTTTGGCAAGGCCCTTGAACCCCTTGCGGCTGCTTAGACCTGCTTGTACATCTACTCCTGCTTCCACAATTGATGCTATAAAACCGCTCACGAAGTCGGCGAGAACAAGCAATGACAGAAATTCAAGCGAAGCGTTCCATCCTCCGTAAAAGTAGCTCAACGAGCTTCCGACACCTCCTACGATCACGTTTACAAATTTTTCGTACACGGTTTTGGCCCCCATATCTTTTTAGTACCTAAATAAAGACGATAAAAAAGCCGTCCAAAGGGACGGCTCAAAAAAGTGCTATAGAATAAAATAATAGGCTCCACCTAATCCTGATACGGATATGCAGCAATAAAGGTCTGCCGCATCTCGCTGTCTTATGAAAGCAACAGCATCTAAATCTGTCTCGCCGCTGACGCGCGGATATAAATAACCATGTAAATCAGGGTTAGTTGTCCGTATCAATGATAGCGCGTCGCTCGTAACTTTTACCATGCAATGGCTGTTCAAATCGGATTTTTGTTTCACTAGCAGCGTCGAATCTATTTGTTCCACATGCTTCACGTACAACGTTGCATCCACTGAGTCGTGATGCTTGATGTCGATTCCAGCTGTTAAATCAGGGGTTGTTGCCTGTACTAAAGCTTCTTGATCTGCATAATAAGGAACTTCCATTCGAGAATAAAGGCTGCTCTCATCATATGCTTTAATTGTCATCGAAGCAGCTAGATCAGGAACCGTGGCAGCTAAACAGGATGGTGTATCAGAATCATGGAATCCTTGGACGATGATAGAGGCTTCCGCATCATTGCGTCCTCTGCGGTAGTCAGACACTTCTAAACCGGCCTGTATGTCAGGGACTGTTGCGGTTATTGAGGCTAATGATTCGGAACTGCTTGATTTCCTGACCGTTACATAACAATGCTTGCTTATATTCGGGTCAATCGTAATTGCTGCCTGTCTGTCAGGGGCGGTTACCGAAAGCAATGAAGCCATTTCCGAGGCTGTTTTTACTTTTATGATTAGGAACGTAGGCATATCAGAAAATTGTCTCTTTTTCACAACGACGTAAGATCCCAAATCAGGTGCCATTACCATAATGCTGCTATCCAGATCATCGAACATTGGATCTGCCGGTTGATGAACATACAATGTTGCTAGGGCATCATGATAGCCTCTGCTGCTGTGGACAGTCAGCCTTGCTGACCGATCCGCATGTCCGACACCATAAATAAATAAAGTGGAATCGATTGCGCTTCTGCCGACGCTGTAAACAAGATTAGGTATATATTTGATAAAAAGGACAGGAGGCTTCGCAGATTCTCTCGTATAGAATGACGAGGAGTGCTGATCCGTCGATCTCAAGATGAAACCGAAATTATCAAGAAGTCCGAATTGCCATTTTTCTAATAAGTGCAAAACATTGAATTCAATGTAACGCTCTTTTTTGTGAATGATATAATCACTTGAAAGTAATTCAACGGATCTAGGCTTATTGGCATACGTGATGCCCAGTTCTCTCCATGCAGAGTCTGGTTGATGCATTTCAATGGTTGTACCGTCAATCCATGAGCCCGAATAATAAATACGAAGAGTTGCAGCTTCGAATTGGAATAAATCGGGGGCAAAGTCTTTCAGCTTCCCGAAATAAATAAAGGCCTCGAATGATTCTCCCTTATCTTCGCCGACCATCATCCGCTGCGTATCGCCATAGTTAATCGTCTGTAAATCGATTCGGCTTCTGGTCGTTGCATCTTCCACTGGATGAATATATTTTTCTATCTTCGGCGTTTCCATTAATTCAAATGTGCCGTACATTTGATTATGGGGGGCTACTTCTATGCTCGCCGTCAGATATGAAATTGAAATTGCATCGATTGAAGAATGTAATTCTGAATTATTGCCATACTTTATCAAGAACGTCGAATGCAGATCGTCTTCTTTTTTTCTTCTAACTGTTATCCCCGCATGTAAATCGAGATTTGCCCTATGAACAATTCTACAAGTAGAAGCAGCATCAGATGTAGCGAAACCATAAAGGATGAAGGTTCCTTGCATTCTATTGGTATTATTTGTGTTATCATATGCTTGATGCAAGCTTATCACTTCCAAACTCATTGTATTGAGAGGTTATACCCGGTTAGCATGGGCGCGAATTTCGAAGATTCCGTTCGTGACGGGCTTTGCGCCTATTTTCGTAGAGATCCTTACATAAAATTCGATCGTGTCGTTGTTATTCAGGATTTGGCTATACAGAAGCTCTTCCGAAGCAATGAATGGGGTAGAGGCCCTTGAAAGTTCAATGCTAACTCCGTCAGGAAGCTTATCTTTTACTACATTGAGCTTCAGATTCGTGACGGGATGTCCTAGCTGATTTTTCATAATGACCTTCTTGTCCAACGTCGTTTGTCCCGCGATGATCACGTCAAAGTCTAAATACTGAAGAATTCCGCCAAATGTGTCCGAGTAGTAGAGACCAGATTCATCCATGAACATTAGTCCGGAATAGGTTCCGATAAATTTCGTTTCCCAGAATTGCGTCTGACCCCAATAGTCTTGAAACTCTACTTTAAGCAAATTCTCTTGATTGAAAATAAGGTCTTTCTCCGATATCGAAACATTAATGTCGATAGGTGAGGACGCTAATGATGTGAATTGTCCCGTAACAGGAAAATAAGGTTTGCCATTCAGTAAGATTCGATATTGAACTTTGCCTCCGTCAGGATCTTCAAGCTTGCCGATTAATTTATTTCCGGCAAATGTTAAATTGACGAAAGGCAATGTATTAAGTGCATGAAGAGATAGATCGCTCAACTTAAAATCATGGACAGAAGAAGGAATTGTTAGCTTGCTGCCTGCCAGCTTCATTTCTTCTTCACGATGAATACTATTATCTAAATAATAAGCAATTCTGATCTGATTCCCTTTGCCTGAGAAATGTTGTTCTCCCAATGAATCGATCGTGGAAAGGGACATTCCTTTTTCAGCGACCTCAGATAAGTCTGCAATGTCGATGCGCTTCCATTTTCTATTATGGTAGGCCTCCCAAGTAGTTCCTTTATTGAATGAAACAATAATGCGAACTTTACCTTCGTAGGCATCAGGTTGGAGCGAAAGTTTCTGTACGATTATAGCGGACAAGGAATTGTGAAGTTCGAAATCATCAGGGTGAACCACTAACTGCTCATCAGGCAGTGCGTTTATATGAATATTTAGGGGGAAATCCATGTAAGTTTTTTTGAAAGGCTTCATGGGTTGATTGTGGGGAACATATGTGATGATTTCACAATTGGAATGATTTGCACTGAGCTCTGCCCACGCTTCCTCGGGAATAACGGAAAGGTCGTACATCCCGTACTTCTTAAAATCATCCTCAGTAGGACTTAAGGTGGGAACATCCACCCACATTTCATCAAAATCCCCCGTAAACATTTTTAACTCATTGATATCTGTATATGCATTAAAACCGTTATTAGCAGTCCAGTTTATGCGATACATCTTGAATAATTTTGGATATTTTATTTCATATATTTTATCTTGTATGACAGATGTCCAAGTTTGGTTTTGTTGCGTATCAAGAACGAACCAGGAAATGCCATCATTTGAACCTTCGAATGTCCAATCTTTTGGCATTCTTTGCAGTGTATCTGCGGCAGTTGGACTTCTAAGAAGATACTCTCCAATTATGATAGGTTGCTCAAATTCGTATCCTAGATAACCGTTAGTAGCACTTCCGTTAGCTGAAGCATAGCCTTCTGAATCATCGTAACCATTAAATGCATTCCAAGGATCATAGCTAGCACTGTAACTATCCTTTGCAAAGGCTCTGCCTTTAGGGCTCGTGTTGGAAGTCATTACGGGAATTACGGTGGATCGAATTACTTTTCGAGGCCGATAAGTTTTATACGTTCCATTGCCTGATTTTATTAAATTTTGATTAGTTCTAAGCTGTGATTTGAATTCAAATTCCCATAAGTAACCGGCAGAAGAACTTCTTCCATCGAAGCCACGTAAGCGATAATAAGTATAGAAATCCATGTTTTTCGTAAAATAAACCACATTTGAACCATTGGGCGTACCGATTAGCTCGAATCCTTCGCTCAGGTCAATCCAATCTACACCGTTATTGCTCCCTTGAATTTTCCATTGTCCATATCGCTTTATTTCACTTGAACGAAGTCTCAATTCATCGATGTACACGTCTTTAGTAAAATGGAAAGTAATACTTTTTTCTTGTAAAGGAACTCTGTCTACAAAATAAATATTATTGCTATATTGTCCGTCAATTAATACTGATAAATCGGCAGCACTGGAACCGCTGTAATTTAAATCAGAAGTAACTGAAATTATGTTCCTGCGATCTCCTTGGCCACCGAAGTTGTCATAACTCGTTCTCATCCCATCATCTCCTATGCATTGCATTGCAAGAAATTAAACTTGACAGCTCTACTCGACATCAACGTTAATCAGCTTGCTCGATAAATCAATGGACGAGGAAAAGTACTCCCCATTATTGGTGGAGGCAACAAGATCCGGTTTTATTTCATCCTTCACGATTTCCTCCTTTTCTGTTGTCCACGTTACCAATTCAACATCTCCTTCGATTAGATCAAGTGGGGAGTAGTTGTGACTGATCGATAGCTTCGCTTCATTACTAGTAGGATCGTCGGTATAATACAGGACTTCGAAACTATCCCCAACCTCGTCATAAAGTGTGAATGCTTTAGAGGTTTCCAATGTAATCCGAGATTCTTTTTGATCCATATATTCGGTATATTCGATCACTTGCAATGTGCTATCATCGAACTCTTCAGCAAGTGTAAACGGATTAGTTTCAATACAGAATGCGGCCTCGGTTTTATGGAGATTTTCAGTGTAGTAGCAAATTTCTATATTTCCTTTTAAGGTTGTCCATGCGGCTTCGGGGATTACTAAGCTTTCATCCATACCATTCTGCAAGTAGTCTTGTTCCGTTGGCTCTGTCTGAGAAACTACTTTCCAATTATGAATGTCGCTTCGATAAGTGAGATAATTTCCCCCTGAATGAATCAGCAATTTTGAGTCATACTGTATCTCGAAAATTTGGAACAGATTGAGTCCCCATGTATTGTTTCCGTATTTGGATAGACATTTGATCCGAATTGCTTTTATGTTTCTAGGCGGGAATGTAAATGTTAGCGTGCATTTTTCATTTAACGAACTGCCGGCGTGCAGAACCTCCCATGAATCACTCAGGGTATCTAAGCCTTCGATTTCCCAGGACTGCATAATATCTAAGTCGGCACCGTAAACATGTCCCATCCATAAGCTGTACTTACCAACTATATACGGTTTAGGAAAGTGAATTGTAATATACTCAGGCAATTTGGGGGTTGTTCCGCTTCGAAAAGCTGTATTCGGATTATCGTCAAAAATACGTAGGAGGTGATTATTATTAGAAGAAGCCGTTGTAGTCATTAAAAATCCGTTTTGATCTACACTACTCATGACCGGAATTATACTTTTGTAATTCATGCCTACCTCCTTGTTTCTAGATATATGTTTATATTTATTTATAATATTATTTTTTTGATGCGATACTTTTTCAAATCAACTTCATGCTGAAATATAACCATATTACTATTCTTTGCTGAAATGAATGTGGAAGAATGAATCTCGCGAATATCCGCTTTAAAGTCGAAATCGGATATTTTTGACGTACCATATTGGCTAATCTTATCTTCTTTTAACTTATTAAGCTTTATTAGTACTGCATCATCATTAAGCATTTCCAAGTTATTGATTAGAACATAGTCACCACCGTTATTCGATTGGATGTTGATTCTATAAATTTTATATTCCTTTCGTTTGTCGAAGGGGATGGTGAAGGCTCGAATTTCATTTTTGCTCCAGTTCATTTGATCCTGTTGCCTGTCGAGAACCTCCCAAGTCATTTCGTCCATGCTTGCTTCAAACATCCAGTCTTTTGGCATTCGGTTCAAGTTGTTGTCACCGTTTATGGCTTGAATGGTGTATATCGCGACCATCGACGGATGTTGAAATTCATAGGATAGCCAGGCTGGGGACTTATTGCTCGTTTCCCAACATTCCAAATATTTATCCGATTCTGTCGTTTTGCTAAAGGCCTTCCAGGCATCATAGGATGAATTGTACACTGAGCTTGCTTTTGCTACACCTAGGGGTGTAGTGTTAGATGTCATCTCAGGAATCAGATTTTTTTGACTTTTTTTTAGCTTGATAAAGTTCTGGTTTTTAGCATGTAGAAGATATTTTTCATTAACCGTCATATTTATCCCTCCATTCACGCATTATTCTACCTTTATCGATGTAACCTTGTCTGTTAGTGTTAAGCGAAAGATTTTACCGGAACCAACACTTTGGGCATCATGAACGATCCGTTTTTTACCACTTAGCTCACTGTTGAAATCTACTACCATATTTTTAGTCAGTCCGAATTTACTATGAATATCATCTCTTTGAAATGGGATGCAGATAAGCCAATCGATATTTTCGCTCATTTTTAGCTCCGCGATCTCAAGAGTAGAATTCGAACCGCTATTTTTTGTGACGTTTAATCTATAGATTGAATAGTATTTCTCGTTGGGAATAACAAATTCTTTATATTTTTGACTTCCCCAGTCTATGTTCGATTGATCATCCAGTATGTCCCAAGTAGAGCCATCCAAGCTTGCTTCAAACGTCCATCTGATAGGAGATCTTCCTGAAGTGCCAGTAATCAATATCGAATATTTTTTTATTTTCTTAAGCTCGGTGAATCGATATTGGAGCCAACCGACAGCTTTATTGCTTGCCCAGCTTGTATTACTATTCCCATCAAATGCATGCCAAGGCTCTCTACTGCTATTGTACGCAGAACTGGCAGTCGCTTCGCCGCTTGGAGACGTTGGCGATTTCATATATGGAATTTCGGTTTCGTTTTGATATTGCAAGGAATAATATTTGCCTGGATCAGTAGAAATCAAGTAACGATAATCATGGACATATTCAAACATTTCGATTTGATCGATCGAAGTTGCTCCGGTATCCGAATTGTTGGCACGAATGTTTACGCGGTACATTTTGTAATAACGATTATTCGTAACCTCGAATGATTTTGTATCGTAAATCGTCCAAGGCTTAATATTTTCCCTAGAATCTAATACCGTAAAGTGTACTCCGTCATTTGAGCCTTCAAAAGTCCAGGAGGTTGGAGCTCGAAGTGGATAAGCATCGGATTTGATTGAATATTTTCTAATAATCTTTGCCGTGGGGAACTCGTACATGATCCAACTGTTTGTAGATGAATTAACGGTCCAACCGTTTACATCCTGGATTCGGTTAAATGCTTTCCAAGGATCGGCTCTGTTGATAAATGAGCTGGCACTTGCTTTTCCTATCGGTTGAATATCGCCCGTCATAGCAGGAATTGCATTCTCCGTCGATAAATAAGCCAATTTGTATCACCTCCATTTATGATTGTAGAATTAATTGATCAATTTTTTTAAACTTGCTTTTTTCTATTTTTTTTCGGAGAAGCGTCCCATCATGTTTCCACGCATCGTCTCTTGTAAATCGATAATTGTACAATTTCTTAAGACCGAATTCTCCATTCTCCGAGTTCACATATGCTAGTTTGAACTTATCCTTCTGAAAATCATCGACGATAAAATGTCTCGGGACAAGATCAGGCGTTACTTCTATTTTGATCATGATATATTTAGCTAGTGGACTCTTAATACTTCCATCGGCATTATTGATTTCTTCATAGTTTGACCAAGTTGTTCGATCATGTGAAGTTTTAGTCAAAATCTTATACTTGGCCTTTGTATTGAGATGTTTGACTAATGACTGGAAGCTGTGCACATTATCTTTCAATTCAATGACGGAAG
The DNA here is from genome assembly GCF_023713665.1 of Paenibacillus sp. MER 180. Classification (NCBI taxonomy): domain Bacteria; kingdom Bacillati; phylum Bacillota; class Bacilli; order Caryophanales; family Paenibacillaceae; genus Paenibacillus; species Paenibacillus sp. MER 180. The sequence goes on from NZ_JAMAVT010000003.1 coordinate 456,769, forward strand.
ACTCCCACCAGCCATAGTTTTGATAAATAATGTTATCGTTCTCATCCTTCGTTTGGATAGTTTGAAGTTTTAGTTGCCCACTGTCGAGATAGGTATGATGAAATGTTCCTTGGGCTATATCGATAGCGATTTCTACGTTATGCGTTGCCATTCAACTCCCACCTCCTTCAAATTTTCTTAACATGTAAGGCGTTAATTTCAAAAAATGTGCTGCAATCGACCTTAGTTCTATACAGCTTGCCGGTGCTTAATTGTTGAGAAGACATCGATATGTCATGCGTAGCTTCGCTTCTATTTAATACGTGCATGTTTGAAATTCCATCTTTTACAAAATTTTCTTTTGTTGGTATAGCTGTTGAAACTTGTTCCCATGAATCATCATAGTTCCCGGGTATTAGTTCAAATAATTCAAGCTCTACGATGGTCAAGGCAGACGCTCCATTATTGCTTGCAACATTTAATTTATACATGTTGAATGCTTGTCTGTTCGGACATAGGAATTCCCCTCCGTCCGTCATGCTGCTTCGTTCATCTAGAATCGACCAATTGATTCCGTCATTACTTCCTTCGAACGTCCAGTCTCGAGGATTCATTGTTGACGTTGTGGAGTAGGGGGTGATGTTGTATTTATATATGCACTTGGGTACAGCGAATTCGTACATAATCCACCCGGAAGTGGTTGGCGTTCTCCAATAATCACCTACATTAATGCCTTTGAGGCCATTGAATGCTCTAAATTCTTCAAAATTAGCTCCATCATTGGAGCTTGCGGATACCCTGCCGGTTGGTGAAGTGTTGGAAGTCATGATGGGAACTGCATTGGTTTGCTGCAAAATATCTCTGGAGCCCATAACTAATTTTTTGTATGCTCCGTCGTGGAAAATGATTGTTTTAGTGAGTACCGGTTCGTAAGAAAGTTGATTGTCCTTGTCGCTCACATATTCGAAGCCGCCTATGAAGAAGTGCTGCAATGGCTTGTAATCGTTGTGAAAGGTTTGATCATCGTAAGAAAGTTGTCTATCCAAATCGCTAACATATTCGAATCCAAATTTTTTCATCTTCTCGTCCCCTTTTTCCTTAAATATATTGGAGCCGAGCTGCGTATTCTTTAGTGGCATCGTGAATTGTTCTTATCGAATTAAATCCGAAACATCCATTCAAAGAAACCTGTACTGTTGAACCATGCGTTACAACATAGTGACCACTCGCGTTAGTAAATAAATAATCCGTAACGTATGAATTTTCATTTCCCTTTACATCCGATGCCAAGAAAGCAAAATCAAAATGTCCTTCAAGATTATGGAATTTTTTGATGTAACCAGTTACGGGGAGTTCACAGACTTTTATATATTGATCGGAAAATTTATTAGATTCGAAGTTCTTTTTAGCCACATATGCAATTCTGGAATTCATATTGATCCCATCCATATATTTCAAATAATTCCCGTAAAAATTTTCGATTCCACGATAGGACATAAAAATATCGTTACCGCCGCTTTTATTTCCGGAAACTATGCTTTTTCCTGTTGGTAAATATTTTGAATTTCCGTTAGCACCAACTGCTAATAGCCTTTGTGCATCAAATCCGCCATACTCCACTAAATACAGCATTTGAACTGCACTAGTCAGATAAAAATCTTGTTGCGAGAAGCAGTCGCCATTTTTTAAGGCTGCCTCTCTGTACTGGATTATTGTTTTTGAGTGGATAACATCCTTGTTTGGCAGGCTTCTAAGTCTCCCCGCAGCGTCAATCCAGCCTTCGAAGGCAGACATATATTGATAGTTTTCAATGACGCCGTCTTCTCGTTCGAATGCAGGGTGGAGCTTATAGCCTGATTCGGGTGTGCTCGAAATCTCGCATCGATACGTGTCATAGCCAATATGGTCTCCACGCATGACGCGATAATAAAATTTAGGGATTTGCACCATGCAGTTCCAGACATTGTTCTCATAGACTGTCCAATCTACGTCTGAACCGTCCTCCCATTTATTCGTATCATCTGGGTGATGTATGCCCATGACTTGTCCGTTCTGATCGAGAGCAACGCGTCTCATTTGCCCCCATACGCCCGCATCGAACTCATCGCGCGTAAATTTGCGATAGTGCACCTTTTCCATATGAATCACTCCTTAACATTATTTGATCGTCCAGTTCATCATGCCTGCATGCTTGGCTTTGAGCGGTGCTGCGATTTCATCTGCCACGCGACCGTTGCGTCGAATGACCAGCTTTCCATCAAGATCAATATCCGAGGTTATTTTAATTTGGAAAAAAGCTGCCTCTTCATAGGGAATCGATAGGATGCATTGATAGTCGATATTGGCGTTGTGAAGCTGCATTTTTTTCTTGTAGCCGACATTGAATTGCGTAATTGTGCTTGAGAATCGGCCGTCATGCGACCCTGCGTAAAACAGCTTGGCATCAGATACCGCATTTTTGTAGGTAATAATGTCGTTATACAAAAATGTTCGACCCGTGAGCGGATACTCTTGGTTAGAAGTAACGTAGGAGAGAGAGAGTCGATGTTCGTTAAGCGTAAAGACGCCATTGCCGACATCAAAATAAATTTGTGAGCCTTCACCGATCAATCCAAAACGTATTAGTTTATTTTTATTAATATGATAAAAACTGTTTGCTCTTTTATTATCGAAATTGTATTCGGATAAGTGAGTATTATCGTAGTATTCAGCGACCCAAATAAAGCTTTGCGCCACTGGTGAACGCTTGATTGCAGGATTATCGAATATCATGAGGAACCTCCCATTGTATTGTGAGAATAGGAAAAGACGGGGTATAAAAACCCCGCCTTAATTGGATATATGAAAATTAGATGTAGCGATAAGAGACACGCAATTTGAAATCTTGCCGCCCGCTTGTTGCATTCAGCGGAACGTCGGCTTGAACGGACACAGTGACATAGTTCCCTGCGGCATCCATCGGATCTCCATTATTGTTGACGCCGAGAATTTCTTGCTGAGCTGGGGTGAGGGGAACAGAGAGCGGGGTACCGGCGTGATCTTTTTTCGTGCTGCCCGTCGTCCCGATAGGTTTAGAAAAGTCTTTGCCGACTTTCGATGCATCATCGTCAATATCCGTTTCATTCAATGAATCAACTTGGACATGAAACCAATGCTCTTTGACAAGCTCAACGTCATAGCCACCCTTCATGTCGCGAGTGGTGAACGTGCAATCTTCCATTTTGGAGACATCTTTATCTCCGTTGCGATTGTTCCAAATATTGAATGTGCGAACCTTGCTTTTTGAATCCGCTTCAATGACGCCAAAATCGAACGGCTGTGTAATTTCTGCTGTGTGCGTAGAATCCATCCATGTAACTACAGGTACTGTCATTTGAATATTCCTCATTTCGTTTATTTTTATGAATATGTGTCTATCTGGAAAACTCTACATCGCCCCAAATATAATCCTTCGCTGTGCCCTTGAACTGCTCAATAACGTGTCGGTTAGCTTTATCTGTATGCTCAAAGACAAGCACGTTCTTCAGTTCCTCGATGCGGACGCCTCCCAGCAATGCCTTGATAGGTGCCTGTATGGCTTGCAGTCCGTAATTGATGGGATCTATCAAATCGGATGCAAAGTGTGCTTTGTCCGTTTCGTAGATTCCGTCAGGAATTGTAATCTCATATTCGACGCCGTCGACCGAGCATGAAAATGTATTATTGCTTGCATGAATGACAACTGCTTGAGCATCCAACGATTTTGATCCCCATACTTGCGAACCTCTATCCATTTTCTCATCACCTCCTTATTCCGAATTCAGATTTTCACGATCAAATTGATTGTGACATTTTGCAAATTGTTTCCTGCCTCTAGGATATCAATCCGAAATAGGTCTCCTGCTCGTACAATCTTGTTGCTAATTTTTGCGGAACGATCATCAGTATGCTGGAACGGTTTAAGGATCAGGTTATTGGAAAATACGGGGCTCCAGTTTACCCAGTCAATCGATTTCTCGATCGCAATTTCGGATATCGATTCTCCAGGAGAGCTGCAGATCGCTTCAGCGGCAATTAATTCACCATCGAATGGAAACTTTGCGGTAATGCTTTGGATGCCTTGTGAGACGAACGATGGGAGGCAGAACACAATAACGCGATCTTTCACTTCCATAGGGATTTGCTTTAGCTTTACATGCTCTGCAACAGACATGAGTCCATTAGTGTGCTCATTGACGACTTGAATGTTCTGGCCGAATATATCGATCAAAATCCAATCCTTGCCGTCAAAACGGTATCTTTTCCCGTCCTTATAGGTTTGAACTGTCCATCCGGCGTGTGGGTACGGATAAGTGTTCGTTAATTCTTTCAGATCGGCTACCGGCGGTTTGAATACTAACATCGTAGTTTTGTATGCCAGCAATGCCTTTTCGGTCGCTAACTTTGCATCGTCAGTCGCCTGCTTTGTATTGTCGGTCGCTATGTTGGCTTGCTTGGTCGCTGCTGCGGCTTCAGCCATCACTTTTTCCAATTTATCGATAGCGTTGTTATTCTCCTGAAGCCGCAACAACATTTCGTCAATAAGATCCTGTAATGTCGTAACTACATCCGGATGGCGCTCAACCATTGCATAAATGCGGGAAGCGGGGTAGAGTATGAGTCCTTTTCCTTTATATTTGCATAGAAAAGTTTTTCCTTCATGCGAGGGATGGAATTGCACGCTTCCGTTTGCGTAATTGACAAGGATCTCGTTTTGTTCCAAATGTCGTTTTTGCCTATATTTCTCCTGACTAACCTCTGTAAATCCATCAATGAGTACTTTATGCGTACTGGATGGTATCTCCAGCAACGTGATGATGTTATTGATTACTGGTAGAGAGTCCAGGTGATCTTTAAGCGGCTCTGCGGCGGTGCCTTCACGCCAAATGATGGTGACTGGATCATTTAGCTCTAGATGAGTGCCCAATTGGGCCATGGCTTTCAGCTCCTTTCTGTTCATGTTGTGAGGGCTAAATTATTGAAGTCTTCTAAACTGATATCTGAATTGGATATTGGCATTTCCGCTCACTTTGAATATATTTTGACCTTGCGGAAGTGACAGGTAATTGTCATTGAAGTCTTTATAACGGTACGTTGCAGCCAAAGAGGTGTCGATATGTTCGCGTTCATTGTTCACATAGACCGTTTCGTCATGAATCAAGTCTTTGAAGCTGAACTCTTCATTGCCGTTGGAGGTGTTGATCAGCTTAATTTCCCCATTGCCGACTTTGGTAATCCACAGTTCCGGTTTGCAATCCACGTCACCCCTGTTATCAAATAATATGATCGGCTCAAGTTGAAGGGAGAGTCCTTTAAATTCGGGCGATAATGTATAATCATGCGACTGTATGATGATTCTGTAACGGAACTTCATGGAATAAAGACTGGTATCGATATTAATGTCCGGGATTGCTGCTCCATTCAAGCAAATCTTCCAATCACTCCAAGAGTAGCCATCATCACGGGATAGGGAAGATTGAACAATTAGCTTGCATTTTTCGGGAGTAATGCTTTCCCAGCTTATTTTTGTGATTGCTCCGTCTCCGTATAGCGAAATATCGATGGGTTCCGAGGTATAAACACCTTGTAGATTCGTTAGAGAAAGCCAGTTTGTCATATTACAGCACCTCTAATCTATCTTGCCGAATGGTCTGAAGAGGGCGGATATTCCACTTTCTTTCCATTTTGCGATCCGATATCCCAGCCATACGGCATTCCCGTCATATATGCTCGTGCCGGTTGTCAGCGACCATGAAGGCTCAATCCCGCCGGATTCCCCTTCGGTAATGCATACATAAAATCGGCCGTTATCTATAGTAGGAAAGACGACATCGTTTTTGACATAGAGCTTAGAGCGTTCCCACGTCATCGCGCCGCGCGTATCCTGAACTTCTTTACCCGCTGAAGCGGGGAATACGGGCTCCATGACTCCGGAATTCCCTGATTGAATGCACTGGTAGACGTGGCCGTTATCGGTAGTTGGAATAATGTGATCGCCGTTCGTAAAGGATTGCAGCGGCTTCCAATGAGGAGCGGCTCTGCCCTCGCGCGTATTTACCCAACCGACGTATTCGCCGATGGCGGGCTTCGAATTCCAAATGATATGATTATGCCGCCATTTTTCAGATAGCGGAGAGGTATCGCGATAATCGTTTGAGACATTGTCCAGCACATTGAAATTGTCGCTTAAATCTTGCAGCGTTTGATGGATTTCGTCAGTGAATTCGGGTGTTTTAAGCCCTAATTTTTTTGTTGTCTTTGACATGATAAGCTCCTTTCGTTATGAGATATCCGACCATTTTGTTCCCGGCAAATAATCATTCCATTTCGGTATGGTGGAATCCAGTACTAGACTTCCGTTTGCCTGCACTTTCAAAGCTTTCTTGGTTCCTTTAGAAAAGTCTGTCATGGTTGAATCGATTAAGCTCTCGCGCCATTCATACACAGGTGATAAGTAAGTAGGCGAGTAAGCATAGGGAGAATCGCATCGAAACGTCAAATTCATATACCCCTGAGAGAGTGAATTGTGAACGAGAGTCGGCTCATCAACGACGATTGCATAGAATATGCGTTCAGGATCAGAGGAAAAGTAAAGCTCTTTATAGTAATCTTGCTCGGTTAACCATCTCGCTACCTCTCTTATTTTGTCAGTATCCCATGTATCCTCGAAGGCGAAGGAGACGCTGAATCGAAACGGACTCTTTTTCATTCCCTGAAAGTAGGGGCGAGTGCTGCCTTTGATCGATTCTTCCAATATTTCGCGCGAGCTGGCGAGCGGTTCTTCCAGCATCATGTTGTCACCGATGGTTACGTTGATAATGCCGAAATCGCTTGATTTCTTCCCTGCATAGGAGAAGTACATCGAATCTCGTATCATGATCGTTATCCCTCCTTTCGTTTAACCTCCAATATGGACAGACTGATTTCCTTCTTGGATGGTCGTTGAAGTGTTCAGATGTGTAGTTACTGTCGAGCCTTGGACAGCAATGAGCTTGCCGTTGGAATAGACATTGGAATTGTTCCCTGCCGCGATATATCCTCGACCGCTATCAGATGTTCCGGGGCGAATATTGACGTATCTGGTATGTGACGTATTGGATGGAACAGGTGGGGTAGCTGTCCAATCTTCATCAACGGGATCGCCAGCAGCGCATATCGGAACGCCATTCACACAAATAGAGGTCAAGGAAGCTCGTATATTTCCTTTAATTAACGCATCGGTACTTCCGGACCCATCTGAATACCATCTATCCCCGCGACGATCAGTACATTCTTTTGTAACGGGGTCTCGATCTGCACACCAATAATCCTCGTAACGTTCAATATCATACCTGACATGTCCTGACTTAATAGATTGTGCGGTTCGATGGCCATTCAGCGCGATTGCCGCCATATCGTCACCTCCTCAACATAAAAAAATCCCGCAAAAGCGAGATTCGTAATAAAACCAATTAGTTCAGATCGATTCTTGGCGCTATGAATTTCATGTTGCCGGCGGATTCGAACTTCATATCCTTCGTAGATTTAATATGAATGGCACCGTCTGACGTAATTTCGATGAAGGAACCGGAGTTGTGGCTAATTTTTGCTCCGCCGGAGTCTACTTTAAGGAATATTCCTTGGTCTGACAGATTGATGCTTCTTTCCCTTCCCGTATTGCTGGCCCCGTATTTCAGTTCGTAGCCGCCTCTGTACTTTCTTTCAATGGCTCTGCCGCCATCGTTAGGGGAACCGTCGCCCAAGCCGATGAATCTTCTGGGCTCTGCCTGATCTCCGGTGCCATCGAACGAAATCTCTTGCTTAATCTTTTCGTCCATCTCATATTCCATGACCGGATAATTTGTCTTTTCTATGGTCATTTGCCCTTTTTGATCGGGGTTTTTCCAGTACAGATAGCGACCATCCTCAAGTGTTTTGTGCTTTTCGCTCCCATCCTTGACCTTGCCTGTAATGAATTTGATGCTATTACCTTCAACGCGGATATAGTTCGTCCACTCATTTTTAGCCACATTGGTCAATGTAGATAGCCTGCCTGCCGTCAGATCGGAAATAAATCCGTCCTGACTCGTAATGATATTGGTCGCTATGAGACCAGCGTCGATTGCACCGGCTCCAATTACGTCCCATTGATTCATGAAAATTTTCTTGTTCTCGGAATCCATGAGCAGGGTGTTATTTTTATCCGTCACGATCAGCTTTTTAACAATGGCAGTACCGTCCATTTTGATCCATACAGGGGCGTCAATTGCCTCTTCGGCACCTGCCCAAAATCCGGTTTGTGGGTACATTTTCATGATGCCGCCCCCGTCTCGCAGGGTGAGCTTAGAACCTTCAATTTCGCCGTTTTTGAAAAATGAGTTTTCGATTTGCGCGTCATCCGCAAATAGCTTGTTCATCCAGACATTGCCGTACATATCGGCCCGGAACGGTGCGGAAGACCAGGTGGAAGCCCCTAGGCTCAAGCCTTGCTGCTTGTTGACCTTGAACACTTTATCGCCCTCGCCGACCTGCAAATCGCCAATGAACATCAAATCTCCATCCAGGGTTGTATACAATGTTTTCTGGAAACCGCCGTCGCGCTTGCGTTCAATGACAAAGCCTTCATCTGCGGTCATCAATACTCGGTTCATGATGCTCGTATCTCCGCAGTTCTTACTGGCATAGCGATTTAGATAGAATCCGAATTTGTCCGGTGTCTCTGAAAGAAGCCCGAGCTTCACGACTTCCCGGCCGCAGCGGTCGTCAATCATGAGGCGCGAGCCCTCAATCGTAAACACACCAGTCGTATCGCCGATTACGACGCGTTGTCCCAGAATGATTTTGCCGAGTACCATCTCGGCAATGACGCCATCTGCGGAGATAGCCGTCTCGTAGCGGAGCCCACCAGAGCGGGTCAAGCCGACCTGACCGTTCGTCAAGCGAAGGAAGCGCAGCGGATCATTTGGGTCGGTAATGGTAATTCCCTTGTTGTTGATGTCGACCGTATTATTGATGCTCATGTTGATTTGGTTCGTAATTTTATCCCAGAAGTTATCGAACAGCTTGCTCATGCTCGATGTATCCACTACGGCCTTGCCCCACTTATTTTTGCTTGCGTCAACGATGATGGAGGTGTTTTTGGATTCATTCAGGAATTTTTCAATGCGTGAAGCTTCATCATTCACATTTTTAAAATTGCTTAACACGATGCCAATATTGGAAGATTCGAAATCATAATTGATTTCAGAGATACGCGCGACAACAGAGGTTTTCGTAGGCTCGTACTTGATATTGACGAAATCCCCCAGTTTGAGCTTATCCCAATTGTGCTGCTCCTCGATGACTTCTAGGAAGTTTACGATATCGATGTCGATGGAAAGCGACGGCTGCTGCAACTCCTTGAATTTTTCCAGCGCTGCCTCATATAGATCTTCCTCTTCGATGTATTTCTCATCGCTGAATTCTCTTTCGATGACGAACAAGTTAAGCTCCTGCAGCTGCTCCGGGGTGAAGTTCTGATCATGAGCAAGCGTTGCCTGAAGTTCGCTTATCTTGGTTTGCACCGCTTGCAATTGACGGTTTACAGAGTCGATCTCCAGTTGCTTCAGTCGAATCTGATTCTCTGTATTATCGAGACTGTATCGTTCCACGATGTCGCGGTCGGCGCCGGCAAGATTCCATTCATCTAGTGTAATGCTCGCAATTTGAAGAAAAACGCTGGCAGTGCCGCCATCGAAGCTGACGGTAACCTGTTCATCGCCCTTAACTTTGTGAAGAAGAACCCATTTACCCGACGATGAGGATACGGATGTACCATTAATCTGTATGTTCACGCCTTGCGCATTGTCTATTTTTGCTAATATAGCGTAGGGGTAAATGGGATTCAACGTGAAGGAGCGGGAGCTGCTGCCGCTGTGATGATATCGCTCGAAGAACATTTTTTGGTCGAATTGCTGACTAATGACTCTGTCCGTGACGACGACCTCATTGTTTTTTAGGCGATCCAATTCTACTTCAAGACTGCCAAGCTGAAGTTCCAGCGATTTTCTCTCTTTTAAAAAAGCATCGAACTGTCCTCTCTTCGATTCAACCAAGGCTTCATAGTCCTTCAGAGCATGACACAATGAGTCGCTCATATGATAGCTGGAGGAGAGAACCTGTTTCTGTTGATCACGTTCGAACGGGTACATGAAGTAGCCGAAATTCTCAATATAATTTTGACCAGTAGGATTCACTCGCTGAATGCCAAGGCCGTCATGACCGGTTGCCGACAGCCGGGTAACCATCTCATCGGTTTTTATGTTCTTTCCCAATGACTTCATGTATTTGCCGTAAGAGAAGGTAAGTCCGCGGTTGATGCCGGTCAGTTCCGGCTTCGTCATGCTGATCATGCGTTTGTCCGTATCGAAATGTACGATTGCGTTATAGGTCTCGGCAACGGAAAGCACTGCTGACAATACGTTGGTGTTCGGGAACTCGAACGCCCGGTAAGTAAGCTTGAAATCGGCATCCAAATAATCGATGCTCCATATCGTATTTTTCAAGAGATCGGTAAGCACTTGTTCTGCATGATACGATTGCGCTTCATACATGCGGATGGCTTTGTCGGTCAGCTCATGGGCGGCTGAATAACATTTGATTGTTTTGCTGTCTTTATCAGTGCCTACACTTTCGCTGATTTCATTAATCATGAACCATTCTGTCTGATTCTGGTGCACAACCTTGATCAAATAACGCTCCTTCAGGAGTTCAATATTACGGTTATCGATCCACAAATGGTTCACGTCTAGTCTATAAGGGACGGATAGCTCAAGCTCGTCCACATCATTCAGCTTCCTGCGGATATGGTCATCATATGCTTCGCTGAGTTTGGCGATAATTTCGCGGTTAGGCTTGGCGATGAAGTATTGAGGCTTATCCGGCTTGCGCTGCCAATCTATATCTCCTAGCAATTGTCTCACATCCTTTCATTGTTAAAAGTAGGGGAGAGAAAGATATGTTATATAGTACGATGACGCAGGCTTGTATTGAGTGCGGACTTGAATTTGTCCAGCAGGCTCTCACCCGTATCTCTGTCGTTAGCGTTAATCTCGACCTTGCTGATGTTAATGCTGCTGCTACTGTTGGAGTTCATGCTGGCGCTTTGATTCGGCATCTTTAAAGAGAAAGCATCGGGTTTCCACGCCTTCATCGATCCGACGATATTGCGTGTCATGTCCACGATTTTCAGCATGTTGGAGGTGTCCGCTTTATTGAGGACAATTTCTTTTTCATGGGCAAGAAGCCACTTCGGTCCAGAGAACTGAGGTGTTATGCCGCCTGATTCGGCTGAAAACGGTGGTTTTTTGTTCTCTAGCTCTTTAAAGGAACCGTCGAGAAAATGATGCTTGGCACGTAATATATCATTCGCTTTGCGCAGTTTTTCGATTTCCTGCTTGGACTTTTTGATATCGGGATGATTTGGGTTCACGCGGCTTAGGTCGATCACATCCTTCGTGAGCTTTTCCGCCTTCCGTTTATTGTCCAAATATTGATTCCAATCCCTGAGCTGCTGACTTTGATCGGAGCTGCCGCCGCTTTGTCCCGAATTCCCGTTGCTGGTTGAAGGGGAGCCATTACTAGATTTGCTCTCATGATCGGTGAATTTGGTAAAATCATTGAAATCCTGTTTAAAGGAAGAATTAAGATTTTTGAACATTTTCTCACCAATGATTTCACTCTGAGTAGCGAGATAATCAAAAAATACGTTATAAGATCCCCGGATTTTACTGAGCTCTTCATTCATTTTAACTGTATCATTGCCCATTAGTAAGGCCTTCAAATTATGATATCTTTCCTCATCCTCGAGAAGCCCTTTATAGTGCTGATCAATCTTTTTCTTTTCTTTATCCAGATCGTCAAGCTTATTTTTATGTGCTTCCTCTTCAAGTTCTTTTTGCTTCTCAATGATTTCTCGTCGATCCTCGAGTTGATCCTGCAAACCGTTTTTGCGCTGCTCACGCTCATGATCGCGCTTATATTTCGAGATTTCCTCGTTTTTCGTGTCCAGTTGCTCCTGAATGTTTTTTCGCTTGACCTTTGCTTCGAACGAGCTGTCCATTGCAAGCACATTGAGCTTGTCCTGCAGCAATTGTCTTTCCTGAATCAGCTTTTTGAGCTGCTCCTCATAGTCATCTTCCGCATTCGCTCGATCGAAGGATTTTAACTGAGCATTGATATATTTCTCATAGTTTTTGAGATCTTTGTCCAGCAGCTTCGTGCGTTTTTCGTAACGTTCATTTTCTTTTTTGATTTCTTCCTCGACGGCCTGCTCTTTAAGCTCTTTTTCTTTCTGATACAATTTTTTCAGATTATCGATGATCTTATCGGCCTGCTCGGATTTTGTTCTTACCTCGGCGTCATGAAAGTCTACGATTTGCTTGCGGGCATCCTGATGGTATTTTTGCAGTAGTTGGAGCTTGAATTGTATTCTCGCTTTTTCAGCGGGACCCAGATCAGTGCCCAATTTGCGTTCGAGCTCGATTAATTGCGTATTGATGTCGAGATTCATTTGGACATACTGATCGGCAATTTGCTTATCAATTTCGACCGCTCTTTTTTTCTTTTTTTCCGTATCCAGGCTGCCAAGCAGTTCTTTTTCCTGTTTCAGCTTTTCGATGTTTTGCTCGTATCCGGCGACCATCGCCTCAGCCTGTGCTTTACCGGTATCTTCCGCTTGCTTAACAAGTTCCTCATCTTTGCCCTGCATCAATCCTGTGAGGCTTTTCAGATAAACTACAGCGGCGCGCTTTTGCTCTGCTGTTTTTTTGGGATTGTTCAAAGTACGTTGAGCGGTGTATATTTCATCATTGAGTTCACGGCGCTCTTGGAGCGAATCCTGATAGCCTGTTTCAACATACTGGGCATACTTTGTCTTCTCTTCCGGAGTATCAATCTCGCCCATCATAGCGATGTTATGCTTGATGTTATCCTGTTTCTTTTTGTGCTTGTCCTGATTGGCCTCCCATTTCTTGCTGTAGCCCTCCGACAAACTCATGACCGCTTGATCAATTTTGGATCTCGTTTCATTTAAAGAGTTGGTGACAGAAATATAATCCTCAACATCCTGTTCCAGCTTCTTGGCGAACTCGGTGTTCTTTTTATCTTTTGCGATTTTCTCAAGTTTTCCCCCGACATCTGCTACTACCTCGCCGTTTTTGTCAACGAGTCCATGTGCGGTCAGCTTTTGCTTCAAAGCAAACTTCTCATCATTTTGGACTTTGCGCAGGTTATTCAGAACGGTAAGCAGGTCGTTATACAAGGAGATGCGTTTGGTTAAATGCTGATTGTAGCTTTTCCCCGATGCGATCGCCTCATCGATTTGTCGCTGGTTCGTTTCCAAGGAGGCATTGACCTTATTGACGGCCTCTTCCTCTTTATTGAATTTAATGCTGGATGTAAAGGTTTCTTCTTTTTCCTGCTTATCCTTTCCTGAGGAAGGGGAGGAAGAGGATTTTGACCCGGATTTTGAATTTACTCCATAATTGGGGTTAGAAAGTAAATTAAAATAAGATTTTACTCTATCTTCTCTTTCACTTGAGCCGGCTAGAAAAGCGTCAATCTCACTTATAGACTCATCAATTTTAGCATTTCTTTCCTTAGTAAATTTCTGATACACTTGAGAATTCTTAAATGATTCCGGTAGATAAAGATAACCCAGACCTAAAGTCTCAATGGAGTCTTTTCTATCGATTAAGTCATCTTTTAACTTCCGAGCAGTAGCGGCATCGCGAATTGCTCCCATTTCTTCATGAAATGCACCAATACGCACTAGTGTATTGTTTAAAGTTGCAATTGCATCCTCTTCATCTTTTTGCATACTATCTATTGCTTTTTGAATTCTTGCTTTTCTTAGTTCATCTAGAGCGCTGACTTCAATATAATATCCATCTGCATTTTGCTTTACTTTATCGGTTAGTTCAGGGTAATCTGTGATTAATTGAGTTACCTGTTCTGCAGATAGTGCCTGAGAATTGTTTAAATCGTAGATGATTTGATTCAGTTTTTTTATCTCAGGACCGTATTCATTAATTGCGTTCTTAAAAATATCTTTGTTTGATGCTTTTTCATTAAATTTATCCAGATCATTGAGTAATTCTGGATTCATTCGCATTTGGGCAAGAGATATCTTTATTTTTTTCAATAGATCATCTGTAAAATTAATAGATGGGACTGTTTTTTCAATAGCTGCTCTAAAGTCATCAACCGTTTGAATATCGGAATTTTGAAAAACTTTAAAAATATTATCGAACTGATCTTTTGAAACATCTGCATTGGAATTTGCAATTACTTCTGCAAGAACATTGAATAGGTCACGTGTTGAACCGCTTATTTTCGTTCCCTCTGCTTGAAATTCATCAATATAATTTTCAAACTCACCTAACAGCGCTTCTTTTTTCGTTTTAATGGAATTCTGAAGATTACTAGTCTGTTTATTTAACTCTTCATCAGCAGCCTGTAATTCTTTATAGAAGTCTTGCCTCTGAAAATTAACACTTCGTAAAAATTGAGGATCATTACGATCATGTTCTGGAATTGCAGAAAATCTTTTTTCGAAATCAGTTATTTTTTGTTGTGCTTCAAGTTTTTTTTGTCTTGCTTTCTCTACTTTAGGTAGTTGTTTTTCTATTTCAGAATCGATTTGTGATTTATTGCTTCTATACTCAATTGCTGCCTGATCTCTTAATTCCTTAGTTTGTTCTTTGAGAAGGGAGATTTTTAATTTAATAAACTCAATATTTTCTTGATATGCAGAGTTACTGCTGTCTAATGCGTTTAAGGTAATTCCGTATTTAGACTGGAGCTCGCTTTCGATGCTTGCTAGCCTCATTCGCTCTTCAGTTGTCAAGCTCAGCTTTTTAGCCAGTTCCTCATAGCCTTGTGCTAAATTTTCAAGATTTTTTTGATCGGAAATGGATTGGATCATTTTGTCCGAAGTTTCGGTTACGCTCACCATTTCGGTTTTTGTGTCGCCAAAGAGGCCAATAACCTTTTCTGCTAACCAGCCAATTGCGGCAAACCCTATTCCTACTAGACTTGAAGCAAACAGTCCTTTTAATCCTGCCTTTAAAACATTTGTTACTGCAGTTAATCTGCCAACGCCTGCTGATGCCGCGTTTGCAGCGGGGACGATGCCGAACATAGCCGCAACCGCTTTTGCATTTTCTATAATAAGAGATTTAAAAACGCGATTAAGCACGGATAGTGTCGTAGTTACCGCAAATATCACGACAGGGAGCGTTCCGAAATGCTCGGTTAACCAGGATATGCTGGTACCTGCGGCAGTAGCTGCATTGATCAAACCGATAAGAGAATCAGTCAAGAAGGCATCTCCCACCGTAAGGGCAAGCTCTTGCCAAGCGGTTTGCATACGATTGATTCGTCCTTCAAGGGATTCCATGTACGATTCATTGTCGCGCATGGCCGAGCCCTGACTATTCAACGCGGTTTCCGTAGCCCCTACGGCCATCTGATAGTTGGACATAAGCGCAATGAACGGCTTGATTTGATCTCCGCCCAAAGACTTGGCAATGTCAAACTGTTTCTCAAGGGATAGAGAACTCCATTTTTTCGCCAGTTGATCCAAAATGTTGGAGGCAGTTTTCAATTCTCCCGTTACCTGATCCCGAATGGATACGCCGACATCACTTAGGTTTTCGGCTGAAGCTTTGTTATTTGCCTTTGCATAAATCGTACTTAATGCCCTGCCGATGCTATCTCCCGATTCTTGGGTGACAGATCCGATCGCAGTTGCATGTCCAAGTAATTGTTCCATGCTTACGCCATATTTCTTGGCATCTGCTCCAGCTTGATTCATGGCGAGACCGAGATCCTTCGTAGAATAAGAGAACTTATTGTTGACTTCATTTAGTGCATCCAGAATATGGACGCTTTTACTTGCTTCGATATTGAAGTTTTCCATCGCGCCGGATATTGTTTTGACTGCTTCTTCAGAAGAAAGATCGGTAACGTTCTGGGCAAGCATGGCTGTCCGGTTGATTTTCGTCGACTGATTCCCGTCGAACCCTTTGCGTGCAATCTCCTTGGTAGTATCCAATACGTCGTTCAATGTACTGCCGTACTGTTTCGCTGTCTTGATTGACTCAGTGAGCATTCGATTAAAGTTGGTATCGGAGCTCATTACCTTTTTCAATTGATTTATTTTTTTATCAACTTGCTCAATGGTGGAGATGGCGTTTTTCAACGCCGCAGTCGTAGTTGAGGACAACCAGGTTAACGTTTTGGAGAAAGCAGCTTTTAATTTATCACTCGATTTATCTGCTTGTTCTTCTATTTGGGCGAAGATTTGGAAAATGGATTGAATATTGAAGTTGAGATTAACATTCATATTTAATTGATGTCTTCCCAATGCTCTTATTAAGTCGGTAGTGTTCACGATATATGATCCCTCCTTTTTGTTCGTTAAGAAATAACACAACCAGCATCCTGCGAGATGCTGGTTGTGTTATTGCCTACGCATGAATTTGTTCCACGATCTCGCAGAAGCGATCGTAATGATCGGCTTCGTCGCCGGCATATTCCAGAGGGGAACGGTGCAGAACCGATTCCCGAATGGATTGCAGCATTGTTGCATTGCTATCGTTCTGTTCGATGATGACTTCTTCGCGAGCTAATTGTTCAATCTCCTGAATACGTTGGTCGTTGTCAGAGAAATGATATATATCATCGATCATTAGGGGATTGCCATCTTCGTCTCTTGCAAGGTAATACTGGTTGATTTCGTTCAGATCCGCCGTAAACTGTTGGTATTGCTCCATAAGCAGCTTCTTAAACCGGGTGCGCATTCTACTGTGCTCCCGTTCAAGCTGCAATCGATGGAGAAATTGAATAAAAGGCTCTAGTTCGTATTTAAATAGCTTCATGCAGAACTCCTTTTAAAAGATATGATTGGGAGGGGGAGTGAACATCTTATCAATGCTATATGAAGGTTTACGTTATAATGCAGCTTCTGATTCGTCCGCCTTGCTATCTTGCAGAGTGGAGGAGATGGCCATCTCGCCAATCATGCTGCCCATATTATTGCTAACATCTGTTAGCTTCTTGTCTATCTTAGCAAGCTCTTCCTTTGGATACGCATCGAATACTTCTTTCATAATTCCGGTGTCGAGCAGGGACTTCGATACCGTTACCAATTCCTCGATTTGATTTTCCTTCGGGATCGGCAGGTTCGAGAATTCCCGCAAAATCAAGGTGTAGAGAAGTGCCAATGTTCCCCGAATCAATTCATCGTCGACTTCCGATCTTGACTTCAGATCATGGAGCAGTGTTAAGTAGGCGAATACAGTCTTCTCAATAAGAGATTCTCTGAATACCGTATGAATAGTGACCTCATATTCATTATCGTGAACCATAATTTTTTTACGTTCATTAAACTTGGATTCCGCTTTTTTCAGACCTGTGACTGTCAATTTTTTAGCCATGCCAAATCACTCCTTATGTAAGATATGGTTTCGTATCATGAGAAGGATTAGGGGAGGGACAGGCCCTCTCCTAATCGCTCAATGCATCAAGTATTATTATTCTTTGGAGTCGTAGACGATCATGTCCGCAATCGTGTCTTCTCCGTTAATTTTTTGTGGGAACAGATCGAAGACAAGGCTCAATGTCGTTGGATCTCCTTCGGAACCGGAGCTGAGCGTGAAGTTAGGCTGCAGCTTCGCTTTATAGAATACCGTTTGCACGGCTGCTGCTTCTGTGGACACCTCGTCCATGAAAATTGTGTCGCCGACAAGCTTCACGTATTTCGGGAAGCTTTTCGCCGTGAAGGACAACTTGTGGGCGGATTTCACTTCGGATTGATAGAATACTTCGACCTCGTCACCGATTTTAACGGTAGCAGAAGCATCCAACTTCACGACTTTGCCGGTTGCGGCGCCTTTTTGGTTCTGCTTCACGGCAACGCCGTTCACGAACGGATAGATGACGATGTCGCCAACCGGAGCCTTCTGCAGATTCACAATCATTCCATTGGAGCCGTCATCTTCGACTTTGGCGATTTCCGTGCGGTAAATGTTTTGCGCGGCTTCTTTGATGTCCTCGCCCGCAAGCATCGCAAGGTGTTCCATCGAGAAGATTTGCGTATCCACTTTAAGCGTCGCTGTTTTCTCGCCGTCCCAAGCGATTCGGCGGGAGCCTGCGCCCATTGCATAGACGCGAGTCGATTGAATTTCTTGCGAGCTTGTTTTCGCATAGTCCATCGTCATAAGCGGAGCGTTCGTAGCTGCATCGAAAAATTGAAGATTCAAAACATCGCGGGAACCGTAACGACCAAGATTAAATGCCATAGTAATATTTCCTCCATATCAACACTGTAATGTAGTAGTTTGTGTATTTTAAAATTTGGTTTTGCTTATCCATTCGGGCAACTGCGCATTTTCTTGCAAATAGCCGTTTGCCCAGACTGGAAGAAGTCTTTGGTATTTGTCTTTTACTATCGTACGTTCAAAATGCTCATACGCTTGATAGATGGTAAGCTGATGAACATTGAACACGTTGATGCCATTGCCGTCGGCTGCGCACAGGATCGACAGAATATCCTTAAGATCCAGACTGTCCTTCTGCTTATGCTGGTTGCGGTAATGATTCAGCTTGTCGAGAATTTCCTTTGCCTTACCGTTTTTGAACTTCGGATTCGGATTAGCTGCATCTACGATCGCATTGAGCTCCTGAATCGATGAACTTATTTTTGTATAATTATTTTTATTAATAAATTCAACTTCGCCAACATAAAAAGCAAGTCTGTTCTCATCAAATTCTACAGTATCCTTCACGAACACCGATAAGGACTTCGCAATGTAATCGCGAATGGCTTGATTCTGGATGAGAACATCATAATCGTTTTCATCCTTCAATGATTCATATTTTTCGAAGTTGATTCGAAACAGCTCGAGCAAGATTTTGCTCTTGTCGAACAGGCTCAATTGCAGATGGATCATATAATCCAAGTAGCCCATGTCGGCAATCTCTGCAATTGTAGGCGAGTAAAGCTTAATTCCGGTATCCGTTATGTACGGATAGCCAAGGAATGCTTGTAGACGATCAATCACCATAACGGCCACCTAAAGAATCTGTTATTGAACTGCTTGCTTAACGGCAGTGGCAAATGTGAAGGCCGGTACTCGCTTGGCGGAGACCTTGACCGTCGCTCCCGTTTTGGGATTGCGAGCGGTGCGTTCCGTGCGATTCTTGACCGAAAATTTGCCGAAGTTCGTAATGCTCACATCATCATTAGATGCCAAACTTGAAATGATATGATCTAATGATGATGTGATGATAGCCTCGACTTCTTTTTTCTTGTAGCCTGTATGTTCTGCTACTAATGAAATCAATTGACGCTTGTTCATGTTATCACCTCCTTAATGCTTATTTTTAGTTTAATATCATAATATAAAACGATCTGCACGTTATGAAAAAGCTAGTAAAAATAAAGGATTTTTGGTCATTTCTAAATCGTTACGCATTCCTTTGCTGTCTGAATTTTTCAACTCGGGCCCTCGTTTTCAACCGTTCAAGATCTAAGGCGCATGCTTTACAGTGCTTCATGCGGTTAGAGGACAGCCGAATGAGCTTGCCGCAATTATGGCATGACCCGATGCGCTTGCTTCCATTATAGTAATCTAGATAATCGCCGATATTATCGAAGCTGTTAACAGTCAATACGGTATTTGCCGATCGAGTTCCAATCAAATCAAGGAAGGAAAGCTGTATTTTACCCCGATCAAGGACGGTCAGCAGGCCAGTATTGGAACATTCATTAATGATGGCGTTAATCTTATGTTTGGAGGATAGGCCTGCTGTTTCGGCTAGCTCCCGGTAGGCTTTTTTCGTGCCTCCAAAGTGGTTCTGAATGCTGTCCTTATCGAAGCAAATCCTGCAAATCTCGACCTTTACTTTATGCAGGACAAGCAGGGATAGCAGCACTTTCTGATGAGACTCTTCAAGTCCTGTGTTGCGGATAAAGTCCATTTCTTCCTCGGTTACATCCGTGCTTTTAATAACAATCAATTGATTCGTCTTTTTGCTTCCATAAGCAAGCACGGAGTTAATCAATTTATAGTGCTTCACATAGTCGTAGCCTTCCATATGCTTCTCACAGAAATCAAGCAGCCATTGCTTGCGTTCTTTCGGTTTGAAGCCTAAGTATTTCAAATATTTCACAAGAATTTTCAATTCGTAATTATGCGAGTTGGTCATGAATCCATGCTCCAGGAGATACTTGGCATAGGCTTCTTCATCATATTTATAATTCATTATAAGGTCACCTGCTTTAAGGAATAAGTTTTATTCAAATATTTAATGTCTCCAGATGGAGACGGGCTAGGGAACAGGATCGGAGAGTCGGCTCTGTTATGCTTAACATTCTCAAAAATCACATCTCCGTAAGTATTCCATAGCACGTCCTTATTGGAATTCTTCTTTTCTTCATAAAAAAGCCTGATTAAATAATTGACGAGTTCACTCTCATTCGAACACACCCGGTTCATTCTGTTCTTAAGCAATTCATAGCGGTTATTGATTTGTGTTCCGATATCTTCGATATATTTGGCACCGTAATGATTCGGTAGTGCACCTATATTGCCCATCTCCTTGACAAGTTTATTGTAGTTGGCCATTTCTCGCTTAACGGCAAGATAGGTTTTGTCATGTTCCTCCATGTTGGGGGCAAGATACACCTGACAATCGAATTTCTTTATTTTAATATCATTATGTTTATTTTTAATCTGTGAATGAACGGCTTCAATATGTTTGCACAGCATATTCATGATGCAATCGCTGTCGATAACCGGCATGAATTCTTTATACTTGTTCACAAATTCCCTTTCTTCGTCGGTTTTATTTTCTTTCTCTATTAACTGCTGAAGCTCGATACCGTATTTTTGCTGGCATGACAGCTCATAGCCGTTTACATGCTGGGCATATTTGTTTTTCGTATCTTTATACAAGTAAATAAAGAAATAAGGATATTTATTTAACAATATAGAATTATGGAATCGCTTGATGCTTGCGACGTCTTCTGGCTCATGATCTTGTATTCGATCGTACTGTGTCCAATGGTCGGGTATTCCCTTGACGTTTCTCCCGATTTTGGCCTTGTCGATTTGGGCCGACTGCAGCTTGGTACACATTTTTAACCGATTTAATAATGTGCAATGCTCGTTACTTTCTGGTTCGAAATTAGGAAGAAGGGCATAAGCTGACGTACTTTTGTTTGTAATTGACCCGATGATGGAACCGAACGCGAACAAATCTGCTTGGTACAAATCCTCCTCCGATATTTGCTTCGCTTGCGGCTTCGGCGCTTCATAAGCTACAGGCAGCTCAGCTTCGTATATTCCTTTGATGATTGTTGCATCCGACGTAGTCGCTAAAATATCATAGTCGAAATCGGATCCTGCCCATTTCATTGTTTCCTCACCGAATACGTTCACAATAATTCCGCTGTAACAATAGCGGTACCAATATGAAGTCATCTCGTTTTGGATGAGGTTCAGCTTGACGTGCTCGCTTCGATAGGTGAGGGGAGCACGCATCGAATTTACAATGTTGACGTTTTTCTGATTCCAATAATGAGAGTAATATTGCTTGCGTCCGAGCAATCCGGTAACAGGCAAGCCGCATGCATGCTGCATGAAGGCAAAGGGATCGCTAATAATGGTTTGAAAGTTGCCGTCTACGATGATTTGGCCTAAAGCACCTTGATTAATTCGTGTTTTTATCAAATCGTAAATTTTCTTCTGTATGTAAGGGTCTTTGATCAAATCATGGTTCATGATTAAGCTCTTGACCCAATAATTTTCGCTATTTTGCAAAAAATCCGCGATCTTATCAGCATGAGCGTTGCGGCCAAGCAAGAAAAGCAGTGTATAGTAGATGTTATCGAGAGTCACTCCACTAATCCAATCTACAAATTTACGGCATACGTCTTCAATGTCGGTGCGATCCAGATTTAGCGTTTGGAGGAATTGGTAGTTCAGTTTCAAGATATCGTTATCTTGTTTCGGACTGAACAGGGACACTCCCCAATGCAGCTCGTTTTTGCGGCAGTTCTCTTCGTATATTTCTGAGCTATCGAAGGAGTCCCACAGCTTGAACTGACTTTCCGTTAAAATGACATCTATGTTCCGCAAATCTACTAACTTCGGGGTGCCGTCTTCATTCTTGTACGATGTCTGAATGATGTAGCTCCCATTGTTGTATTTTTCGCAAAACTCATGAATCGGGAAGGTGCACAGCATACCCTTCATGAAGCTTTGCCGTATGCACCAGGTAGACGGAACGTAATCCAATTGCAGTTCTTCAGACCATTGCTTTGCTTTTTCATAACTGATTAATCCTTGGCCATCGAATCGATTGAAGTACTCTGTAATGGTTCGGACATCAATCATATCGTCTTCCGTCCCCGTTGTTTCCGTGACATAGTTAACTTGCACATCTTGAGGACTGTGGTAGTCCGGCACAACACAGAACCGGGGAGGGCTGACAACCTTAGTAGCCGAGCCATATAACCCTAGATAGGCATTGTACTTGGATGGCGTTAGCGGCTTGGATAGATTTCTTCCATTGTCCAATATTGATATCAGCTTTGCGCAGGTTTGTTCCTCACAGAACACGACTGTAGACGATCGCGCTTGACCTGCCGAACAGGATAATCGTATGTATCTTTTTCCATTAAGCTGGAGACCGTGTTGATGCAAATATTTATAATGAGCGGGATGCTCCATTACGATTGTGATGTACTCGGGAATGAACATCATATGATCGATAACAGATCGAAGCTTCTCGATTTGCGCAGAGTTCTTAGTTGATTTCCGCTGCTTCTTTAGAATATCCCTTTCGGCATACCATTGGTCAAGCTTCTGCATGTCAATGTCTTGATTGGTAATGCGGCGAATTGTTCGAAGGAATTGATTATCGAATAGCGCGATGATTTCCCCATAATCTTTTGCTTGCTCAAGAGTCAAATTTTCAATGTTATATTTGAATTCCTTGAGACGAGAAGATTTGAACTTCATGACATAAAATTGTCTACTCTTCATGATGTTTACACTCCATTATATTTACTTTATTAGTTCGTTGTAAGAATTGTGAAAGGTCTAAAGAATGGCTCTTATTGCTCAATTGCTTCCATACAGTCTCTACAGTTCAATTTTCTTTACCCTCCTTGTTTAAATTGCCTGTTGTTGACGAATTCAATATAGCACTCAGCAAGAATGTAGTCAATTATTATTTTTACTTTATAAACAAAAGGGAAATCGCGAATGCTGTTGAATATGAATATTGATGTTGAATTGTTATAAGTGTTCTTGCTGTAATCCATAATGAATAATAACTTTAAGAAAAGTAGGAATGATGTATTATTTTTATTTTCTCGGTTGTGTGATACAATTGTATTACATTGTATTACATAGTATACATATGAGGTGGAACGGTATGAAGAAAGATAGAGTTATGCTCCAGGAGCGCATATATGAAGAAATGCAACGGATAGCGCAAAGCAGAAAATCAATGCATCGGATAAATGAGAACACCCTTTTTTTCAATATACCCGTCGGGACGCTACAATCCATTGCAACAGGCATGATGGAACTGGAAGAATTGAGCAATATTCAACTTTGCCAACTTTGTTTAAGTATATATAAAGAAACAGAAAACATGGAACTATCACCTTTTGAATATTTTACGGAGACCGAGTTGCAAATCGCACATAAAAGCAAAAATGAATTTGTTTTTAATAAAAATAATTTATTTCTCCCATTAAAAATTCAAAATGTCATAATGGTTGATTTAGAGCATTATATTACGAAAATTAAATTGTCATATTTAGTGAAAATGTATCACTCTCAACTCATCCTATACGATTTTGAAACACAACGTAGCGCCAAATTCAAAAGAGGAAGTGAGGGTGTCGTTCCCGTTCCTGATGTAAATAGGAGAAGTGTAGAAGAAATTTCACGTAAGATGATAGATGAGACATATTTATCGGACATGATCACGCTTAATGTGTACTCAGATGAAGTCGAACCTGTGCAGTATCATGCGAAGAACATGGAGCTTACCATCAATGAAGGAGCGGTCATATCTATCTTGGATGGATTCCATCGTTTGACCGGTGGGGTAAGAGCAATGGAAATCAATCCAGAGCTTGACCTGGAACTCATTCTATCGATACGTTCTTATGATACGGAGAAGGCAAAGAAGTACTTTGGACAAATCAACACAATCAACGTAGTAAAACCCGAAAGGCTTCGTGAGCTTAAGCAAGAAAAATATTCGGATATCGTTGTGAGAGATTTGCAGCAGAAATCAGATTTGAAGGGCAAAATTGCCTCTGCGGCGAAGGTTAGCAAGTTAGCGGGGCAATTGACTACTTTTGATATTTTAAGTTATGCTATTGACAATGTTTTTCGGCCCACCACCACGCTAGAGGCTAGAGAGTGCTCGAATTATTTGATTCATTTTTTTACTTACTTAGTAGGTAATTTTACAGAGGAATTTATTACGAATCCGGACAAATATAAGTACACTTATTTGAATCATCCCCTAATGTTTGCTGGATACATTCAGATTGCCAAGAACTTTTTGGATGAGAATAAGCGTCTAAATGAGATAAAGAAATATGTCGATGCTATCAATTTTAAAGACGAACGACTAGTAGCTATCTTTGAAAGCCCTAAAGGTCCAAATCACAAGAAAAACAGGGATATGATGATCGATTATTTCCAAAAAGGGTGAAGCATGTGTCGAATCGAATATACAGCGACGAAATGTTCAATCAAAATATAAAAATTATGTTTCTAAAGGATTATCCAGAAAACACCCGTTTGGCATATTCGCGTGTTTTAAAGAGAGCAAAGTATTTAGAGGATCAGGTATCAAAAGATTTGTATGACTTCAATCTACATGAGATCGTCCAGCTTCTTAGATTTCTGTCACCTACATCTTATGCTTCTGCGTTGTCTTCATCATCTATCATTCAAAATTATATACGATGGTCGATTGAACAAGGATTACGGGTTTCAAATATGAATCCTCTGGATGCAGTAGTAGGGGATGAATTCTACAAAAATGTCATCGACGTATCAAGGAAGAACTTGTTTACCTTGGAGGAGATTGAGAATATAACTGGTGGCTTAGTGAATTTTCAAGACGCTGCGATGATTAGGGGCATATTTGAAGGAATTATGGGGCACGGATACTCGGAGCTGCTAAATCTAAAAAAAGTTCAATTGGATCCACATCACTTATTATTACAGCTCGTTAATGAAGAGAAGGACAGGACTACTCACCGTGAAGTACAAATTTCTGAAGAATTAATGCTTATGCTTATCAAGGCGGCAGAAGAATCGGAATATTACAAAAATAACGGCAACCCGAGTCCTAATATCAAGGCGCCTACCTCAAAGCTTGTTGACAATGATTTTGTATTTCGGTCATCTATTTTAAATGTGAAGAGCTACGAACGGGCAGACAAGCATCTTGTTCTTCGCAGGCTGAAAAATGTTGCTGAATGGTTTGGCCAACCGACGTTAACCGCGATAAATATCCGTAATTCCGGCATGTTGTATGCAGCATATCAGCTATACAAAGATAATGGAAAGCTGGAGAAGAATGAAATTGACTATGTATGCCATAAATTTAATATAGCCAAGCTGAAAGGCTCTGAATTTTATAATGTGTCACGGTTGAAAAAAGAGTTTCTTAGCATCGAAAAAATAATACAAGTGTACGAAGAAGAATAGGTGGAAACTTATTCTTCTTTTTTGTTGACAGAATAACGTAGAAATGGTATATTCATAACATATTAAATATGTATATATTTATTTATATAATACAGGAATATGCTTATGTAATTGTGGGGAAGAGAAAAAAATTTTAAAAAAAGTCTATAAACCAAAAATAAACAAATAAAATATTTATAAATCTATTAGAATAATTGTTTAAAAAAATGTGTCCAAAATGGCGTACAATACATACATAAGCTGCTTGAATGAAGAAAACATGTGGATGTTACAAGATAGTAATCGATATGGGGGCAATATATATGAATACTTGATCACAAACGACATCATGTGCTTACTTCGTAGAAGGGGAGACAAAACATGGAGCGCGTAATGAAGAGTCTGAAAATCGATGCAAAAGCAACGGAACTAATCGCAATGATTACATTCTTATTCCCAACCAATGGCGAGAAGGAGAGACTCATACATGAGTGTGCGGAGATGAATATGAAGGATATTAATAAGTATGTATTTGAGTATCGAAAACAAAAAATAAAGAGTACAATGTATTTTTCGATAACAGAGTTTAATGAATATTGGAATGAAAGTCGAAAAAAAGCGCTTGAGCGTCTATTTCAAGAACCGCTGCATGAGAGTAAGTTAAGGAAAATGAATATTGATCATTCAGAACGAATTTTCCAAATACATAGTAAGCAACCATATGATATTAGGTTCATGAATTTTTTGCTATATCTTTGAATAGGTAGTAAATAGAATTTTGATTATAGTAATGATTTATTTGATGGAGGAATGGATGAAAGGGATAAAAGTTGTAATTATCGCTTTTTACGCAGGGTATATTGTTTTATATCATCATGATATATGGCTAGGGTACAAAGATTATCTAACTCGCGTTAATCGTGGGGTAGGGAATAAACAAATCGTTCATGTAGATAAAACCGATGAAGTTAATCATAGGCAGCCCAATATATCCTCCGTACCGTTGTCAGCGGATATTTTGAAATTTATTTGGGAAAAGACAAATGAAAAAGGCGTCGATTATTTATCTTTTCTTGCTCTAATAAAAACCGAAAGCAATTTCAATCCAGAACTTATTTATTATAATGATAATGGTACCATTGACTATGGACTTGTTCAGATAAACTCGGCCAATATAAAACGTTTGTCCAAAAAAATAGATATTAAAAAAGTGGATGTGTTCAATCCATATCATAATGTTATGCTCGGATTAGAGGAACTCATGGAATCGCGAGAGTATTGGAAACGAGAGTATGCTGGAGACAACTTAGATTTGGTTATGTATATGTCGTACAATATGGGCAATTACGGAAGTAGAAAGTTTATAAAAAAACATGGATTAATAGACAGTCAATATATAAAAAAGCTTAAGAAAAATAGAGAGACATTATTGAAGAATTTAATAAAATAAAAATAGACATATATAATGAGGTGTTTTGACATGATTAATGTAAGTATTTTGTTAGAGCTGCTTGAAGATTATTGCAGAGGAGAATTGACACTTAGTGATATGAGTGAATTTAAGGAGATATTAATTGATTTGTTGGATGAAGTTGAACGATTGATTGACAGGCATTATAGGATGTAAAGACTATAAAAATAGGAACTGGGGTGATATTATGTGTGAGTTATTATTAAAATGCTTGATCGATTACTTAAGTGAAGAAGAGCTAGAATGTATACTGAATACGATAGCAGAACAATCCAAAAAGAGAATTTTAGATCAAATATTAGATACGCAAAGTATCGATAAATTAATTGAGATGAAAAATGATTATCACAAAATAGGTTTTCTTACATATGCGATATGGGAAATGAAAAAACAATAAAATAAAAATATACAAATAAGGAGTTGTTATTTTGATAAAACTATTTGAAAGAGTGGTAGAGGTCATGTTTTGGAGTCGAATGTTTAAAGATGTTAGACAAGTTCATTATCATATCGCATATAGGCAAGGAAGATTTGATGAGAAATATTGCAAGCAACAAAATAGGTAATGAAAAAGCGTGTTTATTATCATTCGTTCCTGCTCCAAAACATTTAAAATGGGAGCGAAAATGAGGTATACTGAACAACGTATATGGTCAATGATCATAGATCAATGGAACGATGGATGATGAACCGATAAGGAGAATGTACGCGAATGCGAAAAGAGCCTCACCAAACGAATCAAAATATACCCGATCGAGCGGTGCTCGTTACTTTAATAACAGATGATGTCAAGCGGAGCGGGGTTGATCCCCAATATTCGCTTGACGAGCTGGTGCAGCTGGCGGAAACGGCTGGCGTTGAGGTGTTGACCACGATGACACAGCAGCGTGAATTCCGTGATCCTAGATGGTTCATAGGGAAAGGCAAGGTACAAGAACTCAAGGCGGTCATTGATGAGATGGGTGCAACGACCGCTATTTTTGATCAAGAGCTGTCTGGCGCTCAAGTCCGCAACCTGGAACAAGCGTTGGATGTGAAGATTGTAGACCGTACTCAGCTCATTCTCGATATTTTCGCACAACGAGCAAAAACAAGAGAAGGTATCATTCAGGTGGAGCTGGCACAATTGTCATATCTGCTCCCTCGTCTATCCGGACACGGGAAGAACCTGTCTCGTCAAGGCGGCGGTATCGGGACAAGAGGGCCCGGGGAATCTCAATTGGAAACAGATCGCCGCCATATTCGAGGACGTATAACTGACTTGAAGCGTCATCTACACGAAGTCGTTCGCAACCGCAATCTGCATCGAGAGCGCCGTAAGAAGACAGGAGCGTACCAGGTTGCGCTTGTCGGCTATACGAATGCGGGGAAGTCAACGCTGCTGCGACAACTGACTCAGGCGGATGTGTATGTGGAGAACCAATTGTTTGCGACGCTGGATCCGACTTCTCGCCAGTGGGAGCTTCCTAGCGGCAAGGAAGTGGTCTTAACAGATACGGTTGGCTTTATTCAAAATTTGCCTCATGATCTCGTAGCGGCTTTTCGTGCGACATTAGAGGAAGTGAATGAGGCTGATCTCATTTTGCATGTGATGGACGCTTCTTCGCAGATGCGAGAGGATCATATGCGGGTCGTAGAGGATATTTTGCAGCAATTAGGAGCGGGAGCCAAGCCGCAAATTGTTCTCTATAATAAGAAGGATCTGTGCACCCCAGAACAACGACAGATGCTGCCGCATGATAAAGATCACTTTATTATAAGCGCTTATGATGAAGGGGATCTGGAGCGTATTCGGCAGGCAGTGCAAGATCAATTGTCCGGCCAAACGGTTACCTACCGAATATCCGCGGATCGTGGGGATTTGATTGCTTTGATCTATCGACTGGGAGAGGTTCTGGAGCAGGAGATTGACGAGAATGATCTGCTGCTTAAGGTTCGGTTGGATCGGCTAGCTGCTGAGCAGCATGGATATAAGTTGAAAGATTACATCAATAAATAAGCTTTCCTTCATGGGAATGGATCAAGGGGAATGGATAAGATGCAATTTACAGCAAGACTGGAGCAATTGGAGCAGCAAATCGAAGAGAAGATTGCTGGGCAGGTACGTGGAATCGAGCGAATTGCTGAGCGGAATCAATGGAAGGTTATTCAGGCGTTTCAGAAGCATCATGTGAGTGATTTTCACTTTGCGGGATCGACGGGGTACGGCTACAATGACCGTGGACGCGAGGTGCTTGATGAGGTATATGCTCAAGTGTTCGGTGCGGAAGCGGGATTGGTGCGACCTCATTTTGTATCAGGCACACATACGATTGGGACGGCTCTGTTCGCCGTACTTCGCCCTGGCGATGAATTGTTATACATTACGGGGACACCGTACGACACGCTGCATAAGGTGATTGGCAAAGAGAATGATGGGACAGGCTCTCTGCGTGATTGGGGAGTATCCTATAATGAGGTGCCGCTGACTGAGGCAGGAGATGTAGATTGGGAGCATGTGCGTGAAAGCATAACCGAGCGTACGAAAGTCATAGGCATTCAACGTTCACGCGGTTATGGATGGAGAGCATCCTTCACGGTTGAACAGATCGGTGAGATGGTACGGCAAGTAAAAGCGATTAAGCCGGATGTTGTTGTGTTCGTGGATAATTGCTACGGGGAATTTACAGAACTGCAGGAACCGACGGAGCTAGGTGTTGATGTAATGGCCGGCTCGCTTATTAAGAATCCAGGAGGCGGTATTGCGGAAACAGGCGGTTATATTGTCGGTAAGCGCGTGTATGTGGAAGCAGCGGCCTCTCGCTTAACTGCACCGGGAATTGGCGGAGAAGTCGGAGCTATGTTAGGGATGACACGTTCGATGTATCAAGGTCTCTTCTTAGCGCCAAGCATCGTTGGACAAGCAGTGCGGGGCAGTGTGTTTGCAGCAGCCTTGTTCGAGGAGCTTGGGTTTGAGACCTCGCCGCATTGGAAGGTGCCTCGTACTGATTTGATTCAAGCCTTGCGATTCCATACAGCCGATCATCTAATCGCGTTTGTTCAGGGGATTCAGAAAGCCTCGGCCGTTGATGCACACGTCGTGCCTGAACCATGGGACATGCCTGGTTATGAGCATCCAGTCATTATGGCGGCAGGTACCTTCATTCAAGGGGGGAGCTTGGAGTTGTCAGCCGATGCGCCGATTCGAGAGCCATATACAGCTTACATGCAGGGTGGGCTTACGTATGCGCATGCGAAGCTCGGAGCACTGACAGCACTGCAAACCATGGTTGATCGAGGCTTGCTAGAGCTATAAAATTATTTTGTTAGATTTCCTGACATCCATTGACATGTTTGCTTCCAGGGGATAAAATG
The DNA here is from genome assembly GCF_023713665.1 of Paenibacillus sp. MER 180. Classification (NCBI taxonomy): domain Bacteria; kingdom Bacillati; phylum Bacillota; class Bacilli; order Caryophanales; family Paenibacillaceae; genus Paenibacillus; species Paenibacillus sp. MER 180. Next base: position 487,348 of record NZ_JAMAVT010000003.1, read on the forward strand.
AGAACAAGAAAGGCATAGCACATACTCTGATCGGAGTAAATTCACTGATGAGCGACCGCGCGTAACAGGCGTTGTTAGACTAGGATGTCAGTTAGCGCACACAGCACGTAAACTTTCTTTTATGACAAACTAGGAAGGTTGATAAGCAGTGGGAGATGAAATTCGCAGAAATATGGCGTTGTTTCCAATCGGCATCGTGATGAAGCTGACGGATTTGACGGCTCGTCAAATTCGTTACTACGAACAGCATGAATTAATTATGCCTGCTCGTACTTCTGGAAACCAGCGTCTCTTTTCCTTCAACGACGTAGAGCGATTGCTTGAAATCAAGACACTTATTGAAAAGGGAGTCAACATAGCAGGCATTAAGCAGGTACTGAATCCGGTAACGAAGGAATCGGAAGAGGCAACTGTGCTTAGTGAAGCTTCGGAGAGCAAACGCAAGGAATTGTCCGATCTCCAATTGCACCGCATGTTGAAGCAGCAGCTTATAGCCGGTAATAGACCGGGGCAAGTATCGCTGATCCAAGGCGAACTGTCTCGTTTCTTTACAAAATAGATATGAATCTAATCACGCTTATGGAGAAGGAGATGTTACCCTGTGGGTTATACCAGAGAAGACATTGAACGCATTGCGAAGGAACAAAATGTACGATTTATCCGTCTGCAATTTACGGATTTGCTCGGTACGATTAAGAATGTCGAAATTCCGGTAAGCCAATTGCCTAAGGCACTGGATAACAAAATGATGTTTGACGGTTCTTCAATTGAAGGTTATGTGCGCATTGAAGAATCCGATATGTATCTTGTCCCAGATTTGGATACTTGGGTTGTCTTCCCATGGGTAACGGAAGATCGTGTCGCTAGATTGATTTGCGACGTATACACAACGGATGGAACGCCGTTTGCAGGATGCCCGCGTGGAATTTTGAAGAAAGCCTTGAAGGAAGCAGAAGCACTTGGCTTCACGTCCATGAACGTAGGTCCAGAACCGGAATTCTTCTTGTTCAAGACGGACGACAAGGGCAATCCGACGATGGAACTGAACGACCAAGGCGGTTACTTCGACTTGGCACCGACGGATCTTGGTGAGAACTGCCGCCGCGAAATCGTATTGAAGCTGGAAGAGATGGGCTTCGAAATTGAAGCTTCTCACCATGAGGTAGCTCCTGGTCAGCATGAGATCGATTTTAAATATGCAGATGCAATTAAGGCAGCAGATCAAATTCAAACCTTTAAGCTCGTCGTGAAGACGATTGCTCGTCAGCATGGCTTGCACGCTACATTCATGGCGAAGCCGCTGTTCGGTGTGAATGGTTCAGGTATGCACTGTAACATCTCCTTGTTCAACGGTAAGGAGAATGCGTTCTACGATGAAAGCGATAAGCTTGGCTTGAGTCCGGCAGCACGCCAATTTATGGCGGGGGTATTGAAGCATGCTCGCGGATTTGCGGCAATCACGAATCCAACGGTCAACTCCTATAAGCGCTTAGTTCCTGGCTATGAAGCTCCATGTTATGTGGCATGGTCTGCAAGCAACCGCAGTCCAATGGTTCGTATCCCAGCATCCCGTGGTTTGAGCACGCGTGTTGAAGTCCGCAACCCGGATCCAGCGGCGAACCCGTACTTGGCTCTAGCGGTAATTTTAAAAGCAGGATTGGAAGGAATCAAGAAGAAGTCAGACCTTCCAGCTCCTACGGATCGTAACATTTACGTCATGACAGAAGAAGAGCGTCTGGCGGAGGGCATCCCAAGCTTGCCATCCAGCTTGAAGGAAGCATTGGAAGAGCTTCTACGCGACGAGACGATTTGCGATGCACTGGGTGAACACGCATTGCAGCACTTCTTGGAATTGAAAGAAATTGAGTGGGATATGTACAGAACGCAAGTTCACCAATGGGAACGCGATCAATACATGACATTATACTAATTCATTTAAACCCTAGAGCCGCAAGGCTTCTGGGTTTTTATTTTTGTGGGTGAAATGAAACGTGGGAGGATAGGGGAGACAGCACCCACAAAACACCCACAAATTTATTCGAGAATGTTTTTAAGGTGATCCTCAAACTTGTCCATATTCATGGCCTCAAGTTTTTTGGACACGTGTGCGTACACATCAGAAGTTATCTGAATACTTCCATGTCCGAGCCGCTCTTGGACATATTTCATATCGGCTCCGCTTTCTAGCAATATTACGGTATGGGTGTGGCGTAAAGAATGTATTGGCAATGGTTTTAATTCTGCACGCTTCAGAATTCTTGAGAACGCATTGAAGAGTGATGATTTTGGCATAAAATTCCCATCTTCCCGACATAGTACCAAATTAAGATCGTGATGATATACGTCCACCAATACAAGCTTGTTTTGATTTTGCCAATTCATATGGTAACGTAGATCGTTCACTAATGACTGGCTTATAGAGATTACGCGTGTAGAGCGGAATGTTTTGGTGTCCCCAAACAGTTCACTTTTTTCCTTCGCAGTAAAGTCTAAGGTCTCGTCAATGGAGATTGTTTTATTCTTAAAATCTGGCCGGCAAAACATACCGAACAGCGCTAGTATATGGATCGTCTCTGAATCTTTGGATGGTAGTCACAAACACGCCATGCACTGCTTCGGAATTCCGGACGGCCATAAAGCAAAAGATTGGCAGCGGTACACTTGTCGATGGCATTTTCTTGGACGGCAGCGGAGCGTCACAATTGCAATCGGCTGGAGCGAAACTGCGTGGTGATGGTCGGACGGTATACTCAATCATATCAGTGTGATACAACAGGGATCACATAGGTAAGCTCTTTATAGCGGACAAAGCCTAATTATTTTTGTGTAGGTCATAGCCGAGCCGCACACTAAGCAATTTTAATACTATATGGATGTACCTAATCGGAAGGAGGGTGTCTCATATGGGAGAAGTTCTTGGAGGATTTGGTGGCTCATGTGGCTCATGTGGATTCGGGGGATTCACATCTATTGGTGTAATCTTGGTCTTGTTCATTTTGTTGGTTATCATATCTCGTGCATGGGTTTGGTAACTATTAATCGATAATCTCCACAGCCCCACTCCTTTTACACTGCGGACATGTTTGATATACTGGTGTTGAGCCGGTACGCCGGCAAACAAATAAGAGTCGTATGGGAAGGCATCCCTGCGACTCTTTTTTATTATGCAGTAAGCATTTTTTCGCTTCTTGTTAGTTTGTCCAAAGTGAGGGAGTGACAGTATATTCATTGCAGGCGTGTATTACGTTGTCAATTCCTTTTGTTTCCCGATCATTTAAAAAGGCATATAAACTTGATCCATGGCGTCTAATCACTTACTAGACTGACTATTTATTATGAACCGAAACAAGTAACCTTTCATAAGATGAAATTGGTCATTTAACTAATTCATCAAAATGTGGAGGTTAAAAAATGTTAAGTTTTCATACAGAGCGACAGATGTTACCTCACCCCATTCTTCTAGAGGCAAGACAAATTGCTCCAAATCAAATATTACTTAATTATGATCAACGAACTGATTTAGCATCAGCAATGAACGTTTCCAACTACTGGATTAGAAGTAATATGGAGCGTCCCGCTGGTATTGCAACCGTGGGAATGCGTGAAGCACTTACGGCATCAAACGCAATATCTCCTAATTTTGGAATGATTACACCTGCCGACAATTCAAATATGAGATTCGTCATGACATTTAGAGTTAATGCTATGTCAGGTGTCATGTATACGGTTCTCCCTTGTTTTGTTAACTTAGAAGGCATGACTGGGTTTAGAGGAGAAAACTGGGCTCCTTTCAGCAGAAATATGTTTATTGGCATGTAATTTAGATGTTCGAACCGATACTTAAATTATCCGCCCATTCATTTAATGGGTGGTTTTTCGTATCTACATACTTACTGGGGGCAGAAGCCCCCTTGATGTCATTTTGGAAACACAATGAACAGGATAATCATGTTAATCAACATTGTTGCAATTGATATCGCCAATGTAAGATCCTGCACTGTATCTTTTTTCATCGTGTGGCCTCCTTGATTTCGAAGTCCTACGTGGTATACTTATCGTGACGACCGAACCACTACCCGCCCCCGAAGGGGTGAGTAGCTTGCTGATCATTTCCCTTTGAGGGCGATGATAACCAGCGTAAGGAGGGCGACAAGGAGCTGAACTATTGCCGTGGTAAGCTGGATCAGTTCCTTTGTCGAGGCTCGGTCGTCTTTTTCGTTTGGTGGTTCTTGTTGCTGTTCCGGTTCCGGTGGTGGAGCCGGATTTTTCTTTTTATGTTGGTGTTTCTTACTCATGTTTGTGTTCACCTCCTTTCTATATACATTATACGATATCGCATAATGTATGTCAACGGATATTGCTTAGAAATATTCGATATCGTATAATTAATTTGGAGGTGGTCAGGGTGAATGTAACGCCAAGGCTTACTGAAATATTAAACGAGCGGGGAATTACCCAGACGAAGTTATCAGAAATGAGTGGGGTTCCACAAGGATCGATTTCGAGATTCGATAAAAATAGTCGTCACGAGGATTCACATTTATTTGCTATTGCTCGAGCGTTAGGGCTTAAGGTTGAAGACTTATTCCGTGTTAGTGAGGAGTAACCTATCATAGTGACAGGTTATTTTTTTATTGTTGATTGACGAACGAACATTCGCATATCATGAGAACGAATGTTCCTTGTTGGAGGTGATGTTATGAAGGACTGGAGAGAGGAATTACAAAGTAGACCAGCTCCACAAAAGCAAGTGAAGTCTCCACACCTTTGCAACTGTATGGCTGCAATGAAGGATCAATGGATCCTATACGTATCTTATGTAATAAGCTTGTATATGGATAAAGCCCCGGATTGCCCTCCGAGGCTTTTTCTACACCCACAAAAGCACCCACAATTCACCCACAAATTCAAGAAAGGGTGTGATGTCGTATGAAATATAAATGCTCAAAAAAACTGTCATTGCGAGGGTTTTTGCTGTCTGTGAAAGCCTATGATAAGTAAAAACTTAAACAGAACGCAAGTTCACCAATGGGAACGCGATCAATACATGACATTATACTAATTCATGTAAACCCTAGAGCCGTAAGGCTTCTAGGGTTTTTTATTTTTAGGCTTTAGCCAGTTGAGAGCGTGAAACGGGCGAAACAAAAAAACCACCTGCTATGCGGGTGGAGGGATCAAGGGTTTGACCACTAAGACCAATGCGATAACATTGAGATGTTCAGGCTGGGTGGAAGGAATGGTCTTAGTTGGCAAACAAGAACTATAGTTTTTCGCACACAAAGTGGATGTCAAATACCACATTGTGTTCACCCCGAAGTATAGACGGAAAGAAATCTATAATCAAGTAAGGAAAGACTTAATCGAAATCTTTAAACGCTTATGCAAGTATAAGGGAGTAGAACAAGAGAAACTTGTCGAAGCAGTAGATGGTTTAGGAGTTATAAAAGAAACGCCTTCGTTTATGAGTAAGCATAAAGATTTCATAAAGCTAGCAGCGAATCATATATCGGTAGTTTCTCCATCTTTGCCTGCGATCACAAAGTTTATGTAATAAGTGTTAGTTCATTAGCACCCACGATGGGTGCTTTTTTATATGATCCCAACCTCCTAACAAAATACAAAAATCCATATACTTAACAAGTGATATACTGGTATTATCTAGGTGAGTGTTGGAAAACGACTATCTACTACATATGAAGGTGGGATACTATGAAAAAGTTTGTATCATCGATTCTTGTATTCACATTGATGTTGGCGTTTTCAACGAGCGCTTTTGCTGCTAAAGGTGTTGGTGATACGATAGAAAGTGCGATCAACCTAGATCCGAGCGCAAGTTACACTTTATTCATTCAGGACAGCACAGACAAAGATTGGTATAAGTGGACAAACAATACTGGGAAAATAAAAAGATTTGAAGCGTGGCTAAATGGAAATGATGGAGATAACAGAAACTTTAGGTTTGGTTTTATCATAAAATATAGTAATGGGATAACCAGTAAATTTCACTATGCAAATCACTATCCAGGACCTACCCAAATTCTTGGGAACTTATACATTCCTGAGGGGGCAACAGTATATTTATCTGTTGAAAGAGTAGTGGACACTGTTGCGCAATATACAATTTCCTTACATGCATATGATAATTAATATTAACCATTAAAGCTGCTAATGATTAGCAGCTTTTTTCATAGGAGGGAATACCTCCCTTGTGTCGAAGTATGACGTTATAGGGAGGGAAGTAATCAGTGAACAACATGAGTATTATGGAACAACTATGGATAATTGCTGGGTCTATAATCATTGCTGCCATGAGTAGTGTGGCGGCTGGATTGGTTTGTGCAATAGCGATCAAGTATGTTCAAGAACAGTAGCGCAGCAGAAGGGATTAGAAAAGGGGCTCGCTGGATAATCATATCAGTCTTTCTGATAATGATTTATATAGATTGTGGGATGTGGGGTTGGAGATGACAACGGTATATATAAAATACACATGGCATTGATGGCAAAACAAGGACGATCCAAAGAGGAATACCGAATTGACATCAATTTCAATCACGCATATAAGGCAGCAGGGGTTAGCATGAAGAGCGGTAGCTGGCTGCATATGCAGAGGTTGCTAATATTCTAGAAATTTAAAGAGGTACTGTATAAGCCTTTGTGGAGTTGGCAGATGAAAAACTCAGATTTCATTCGAGACAAGCGGACTTATTTGATTAAATCTAGTACAATGGCGACTGCACCTATATCAGAGCAGTCGCCATTAATTATTTTTCCTTTTCGCTATTTAATATAGCTTGATTTAAGTACTTTAATCTGATCCTTACTGCTTCAAGATGATTTGTTCTAACCCTGTCAATCAACGAAGCAGCAAAAGAAAAAAATAAAAAACCTGACATAGTAATAATCCCACTAGAATAGTCTGGATTGTCAACACTAAATCAGACAGCTTTTTTAAGGGATAATCTTCTGTAATCTACTGGACTCATATAGCCTAAGGTTCCATGGATGCGATGTTTGTTGAACCAATTTACGTAGTCATAAAGCTCCAATTCTAGGTGATGTAAACTGTGGAAGTTCATCTGATTAATGAATTCCGTCTTCATAATTTTAAACGTAGCTTCTGCAACTGCGTTATCATAAGGGCACCCTTTCATGCTTAAGGAACGACCGATCTTGAACGTAGCAAGTGTCTCATCAATCAACTTGTTCTTAAATTCACTACCGCGATCGGTATGGAATAATTGAATTTGACTTAGATTTCCTTGCACAGAAGCGAAGGCTCGTGTGACTAAAGCTGCGTCCTTTTTCGGCCCTGCACTTGAGCCAATGATCTC